>NZ_CP047901.1:300000-600000 GCF_009936135.1 Candidatus Chazhemtobacterium aquaticus | reverse complement strand
AACGGATTCTTACAGTTGAACCAATGATGATGCAACAGAAAGAAGGCTTGCGACAGTATAGAATGGCGATGGATAAGGTGATAAGTAGTAACAAACTGTCAGCTCAAGAGAAGGCGTTACTTGAATACACACCTTGGGCTCTACTTGGAAGATTGTTGGCCGTGACTCGAGGAGCAGGTAAACTTGAACCTGGATGGATTCAAGATAGGGATGAGATGGTAACTGCTTTAGGTTGGGGCGATGATTTGGCTCAAGTTGAGGATAGACTAAATCAAGGAATAGATCGAGTTTTTGAACGGCTTGAGGCTGATGAGAGTGTTGATGTAGCTAAATTGGTTCAGCACGTGATGGGGATTAATACGGCACTGTTTGCTAGTACTGCTGAGTCTAGTGACTAGCTAAACTTTCGGGATTTTTCTGGTAAAATTAAGGGTTGTGAAAGAGAGGAATACATCACCAGCAACGCATCTGATGGTGCGAGGAGCTAGACAACATAATCTTAAAGGGGTTGATCTTGATCTGCCCAAAAACAAATTGATTGTGTTTACTGGACTATCTGGTTCGGGTAAATCGAGTATGGCTTATGACACCATATATGCCGAAGGTCAGAGGCGATATGTCGAGTCACTATCCTCCTACGCCAGACAGTTTTTGGGAGTGATGGATAAGCCGGAGGTGGACAGAATCGATGGACTATCCCCTGCTATCTCGATTGACCAGAAATCAGGGTCGAATAATCCAAGATCAATTGTGGGTACAGTGACAGAGATCTATGACTATCTAAGACTGTTGTTTGCCAGAGTAGGTCACCCCCACTGTCCTAACTGTGGTGAGGAGATTACCAGTTTGGACGCTGAACAGATTACCCGGTTAATGCTAAGGATGGCTTGGAAACATGAACTGATGGCTGCGAAGAAAGGGGTTAAGCTACTTATTTTAGCTCCAGTGGTGAGGCATCAAAAGGGACAGTTTAAGGAGCTGTTTAAGACATTGGCTAAGAAAGGTTACTCTCAAATCCGAGTTGATGGAAAAATCTTGAAGCTTGATGACAGGGTTGAGTTAATCAGAACCAATTTTCATAACATTGAGGCAGTAGTTGACAGGATCGTAATCGAGCCTGAGTCTGTTTTTGAAAAGAATGAGGAGATGGGTAAACAAACCAAAAATAGATTGTTTGAGGCAATTGAACAAGCTCTAGAGATATCAGCTGGATTGGTGGTGATGTCGGTGGTTGGCGATAACGGATTGTCTTTCCCAGAGTCGCCAGTGGAGATGGAGGATCACTTGTTTAGCGAGAAGTTTGCTTGTGCGAAGTGTAATGTGAGTATGCCTGAAATTGAGCCGAGGATGTTCTCCTTTAATGCACCCGAGGGTGCGTGTCCGGTTTGTAGTGGTTTGGGTAGTAAACTGGTAGTCAAGACAGAGTTGTTATTGGCTGAAAGTTTAACTTTAGATGAGGGAGGAATTATTCCACTGGCTGCCCAGTTTGAGACAAATACTTGGATGGCTAAGTTGATTCGTCAGGTTGCTTTAGAAAATGGGTTTGATAGCAAAACGGCAATCAAAGATCTAAAAGATGAGCAGAGGGAGATACTGCTTTACGGTACGGGTAAACGAGAGTACGCGGTTAAGGGGATTAACTCTAAAGGAAGAGAGACTACTTGGCATACTAGTTTTGCCGGCATTATTCCCGAGCTGGAGAGAAGATATACGGAGAGTAGCTCTGAGTATGTCAAGACAGAGCTTGAGAAATACATGGTTAAAGAGATTTGTCCTGAGTGTCATGGATATCGATTAAAACCGGAGGCTTTGGCGGTGACGATATTGAGTGCCTCGATTTCTGAGGTAACTGCTTTATCGATTGAGAATGCACGCGAGTGGATGGAGACGGTTATGAGCAGTTTAAGTGAGAAAGAGAAAACGATTGCCGGGCCAATTGTGGAGGAGATTATGTCCCGGTTAAAGTTTTTGGAAGCGGTTGGCTTGGACTATCTGACTCTGGCTCGTGAAGCGGGTACACTTGCTGGTGGAGAGTTACAGCGAATTAGATTGGCTTCCCAGATTGGCTCTAGATTGACCGGGATATTGTATATATTAGATGAGCCAACCATTGGTCTTCATGAGAGAGATAACAAGAGATTGATCGGGACACTGCGGGAGCTGCAGAAATTGGGTAATACATTAATTGTGGTAGAGCATGATCGGGAAATGATGATGTCAGCAGATGAGATTGTTGAGTTTGGTCCAGGAGCTGGGAGTCAGGGAGGAGAGATAACCTATCAGGGTGATGTTAATAACATGATGAAGGATACAAAGAGTCTGACAGGAATGTATCTGGCAAACAAAAAGAAAATTGAGGTGAGTAATGAGAGTAAAGTGATGGATCCGGAGAAGATTCGTTTAATGGGAGCGAGTGAACACAACTTGAAGCAAGTTGATGTAGAACTACCGCTGAATCGAATGGTGTGTGTAACAGGAGTCTCTGGCTCAGGTAAGTCTACTTTAATTGTTAAAACTCTGTATGAGGCTCTGTCTAGAGAGTTAAACAAGCGACATAAGCGAGAGCAGGTGAATTATGAATCGATTATGATTCCTGACAGGGTAAAGAGGGTTAGTTTAATTGACCAAAGTCCGATTGGTAGGACACCAAGAAGTAATCCGGCTACATATACCAAGACTTTTGATTACATTAGATCATTGTTTGCAATGACATCTGAGGCAAAGATGCGAGGATACAATCAGGGCAGGTTCTCGTTTAATGTCAAAGGGGGTAGATGTGAGGCCTGTCAAGGTGAGGGACAAACCAAGATTGAGATGCAGTTTATGGCAGACATATATGTTAAGTGTGAGGTGTGTCAGGGGAGTAGGTATAACTCGCCGACTCTAGAGGTTGATTACCGGGGCAAGAATATTGCTGAGGTACTGGAGATGACGGTTGATGATGCGGTGGAGTTCTTTAAGGGAGTACCGGCAATTAGTAAACGGCTTAAGACGTTGCAGGATGTGGGTCTGGGATATATTAAATTGGGTCAACCAGCACCAACCTTGAGCGGAGGTGAGGCGCAAAGGATTAAGTTGGCGGCGGAACTGGCAAAAACTGGGTCGGGTCATACTGTTTATGTCTTGGATGAACCAACCACAGGACTGCATTTTGAGGATTTGAGAAAATTGTTAATCGTTTTACACCGCCTAGTGAAGCAGGATAATACAGTGGTGGTGATTGAACACAACTTAGATATGATTAAAAACGCAGACTGGATAATTGATATGGGTCCTGAGGGTGGAGACAAAGGAGGAGAGATATTGGTTGCTGGTAATTTAAATAAAATCATTGAGTGTGAGCGATCGTATACGGGTCAGGAGTTAAAACAGATCATTTAGCGGCTTGTAGTGAGGCATGGCGGCTGGTTAAATATCAGTGTGAAGAAGTTACTGTTGGTGGTGTTAATGTTGGGCTGGTGGTTGGTGTCTGCCCCGAGGTTGATGGCCGCCTCTGAGTTTGAGACTAGTTATAGCAGTATTTATCAGGTGGGTCTTAATGGGGTGACTCAGGTAGTGCTTGATATATCCTTGGAAAACAAGATAAGTAACGTATATGCTGATCGATTCTCACTGTCGGTAGGGTTTACTGATATTAGAAATGTAAGAGTTAAGGATGCCGTTGGCTTGATCGAACCAGAGATTGTGGTGACTGATAATCAAACAATTATCAGGTTTATGTTTGTTGATAAGGTAGTGGGCAAGGGTAAGGTAAATCGTTTTTCGGTAAGCTATGAAACTCAGGATATTGCGATTAAGAACGGCTCAATCTGGGAAGTGAACATTCCTCAGCTTGAGGCAGATAAAGAGATATCCAGTCAGAAAGTGACCTTAATTGTCCCATCTGTTTTTGGTGAGCCGGCTTTTATTACTCCAAAACCTGATACAGCAACGAACAATCCGCCAGCGGCAAATACGAGTAATAGTTATGGCTTTGAAGCATTGACTTTGGGTAACAGGGCGATTTCGGCGGTGTTTGGAACTGAGCAGTATATGCGCTTTAACCTGATCTACCATTTGGAAAATAACAGCCCGGTAAAACAAGGAGCAGAGATTGCCATACCACCTGACACGAATTACCAAAAAATGGTTTATGAGTCGATCAGGCCGGAGCCTGAAAATGTATTGATTGATAAGGATGGTAACTGGCTGGCCCAGTACACGTTGTTACCCGGTCAGAAACTTGATGTAAGTACAACGGGAGTAGTGAAGATAAGCTTTAATCCTGATGGCTCTATTCTCAATCAGGATATGTGGGAGACGTATTTGTCGAGTAGTGGCTACTGGCAGGTGGACAATGCTCAGGTACAAGCCTTGGCTGATAAATTGGGATCAGCTAAGTCTGTTTATGACTACGTGACTGATTATTTAAGTTATGACTACAACAAGGTGTTAACGGGAGGTGGCCGAGTGGGAGCTTTGGCTGCTTTAAATGCCCCTGAGACGGCTATTTGTACTGAGTTCACGGATTTGTTTGTGACATTGGCTAGAGCGGCGGGGATTCCAGCAAGAGAACTGGAAGGTTATGCTTTCACTAGTAATGACAAACTTCGACCTTTGAGTCTGACCCAGGATATTTTGCATGCTTGGCCTGAGTATTATGATTTGCAGACAAGGCGGTGGGTACAGATTGATCCAACCTGGGGGGATACGACCGGAGGAGTCGATTATTTTAATAAACTGGACTTGAACCACTTTGTATTTGTAATCCACGGTAGTGATCCAGTGAATCCTTTGCCTGCTGGAGCATATAAGACGGAGGTGACTAGCAATAAAGATGTTAAGGTGATTGCCAGTGACCCGGTGGTAATGCCAAGTGAGGACTTGATGTTTGAGGCTGTATACAAACGAAATTGGTGGAAAGGAGTGATTGAATTAACGGTGAAGAATCAGGGCATGGTGGCCGGAGGAGGTAGCCTGGTGATAAAATCAGAGCCTGAGGGTGTGGTGGACGAGGTGCGTGAGGAGGTTATCCCACCTTACGGAGAAAGGGTAATGCTTGTTAACACGGCGCGAGGTAAGGGATTAATCGCGCCAAGTAATTTATTGATTAAGAATGGACAACGAGAAATCATGGTTAGAGTCGAACAAGACGAAGCTTGGGGGACGTCGGTTAAAGTGGCGGCCGGAGCAGTTGGAGCCACGATTCTGGCAGCGGGTGCCTACACAGCCGTCCGTTTATTGCTTCGAAGACGAGACCGGTAAACCGCTGTATATAGGTAAATCGGTTCATCCTAAGTCCAGACTTAAACAACATCTTCAACAAGCTAAGGAGGCAAGAAGTAAACAAAAGGAGTTTGTTAATTTGGCCAAATGGATTAGGTTTTATCAGGTTGAGTCGGAAATCGAGAGTTTGCTACTTGAAGCAAAGTTGATCCGTCTGCATCAACCTTTTTACAACTCGATGTCGAAGGATGACAAGAGTAGTACCTACATCATGGTAGGTAATGAAGATTTTCCAGTGGTTAGTTTGATCAGAGGTGGTGAGATAGAGAATTTTAGGTCAGTGTATGGTCCATTTAGAACCCGCTATGAAGCTGAGATGGTACTTAAAGTGGCTAGAAATATTTTTAAGTTTTGCCAAAATCCACCTAACAATGGCGTTAAAAGAGCATGTTTCTATTACCATATTGGCAAGTGTGATGGCGCCTGCACGGGATTGGTTAGTAAGACAAAGTACCGAAGTAAGATCGGATACTTAAAGAGATTCTTAAATGGGAGTTCGAGTGGTTTGTTGGTTAGCTTAGAAAAGAAGATACGAAGATTGGCTAAGAATGAAAAATATGAGGAGGCTGAGGAGGTTAGGAAGATGTACGAGGCAGTCAAATGGGCCACCAAGACTCGGCACGGATTGGCTGAGTTTCTAAAGGATAATCAAACTCCTGAGCGAGCCATCCGCGAACTAAAGGTTATGTTGAGTAGCTACGGGATAGAGTCTAGTTTAGAGCGGATTGAGGGTTATGATGTGGCCACTACTCTACAAATGGATACGGTGGGAGCGATGGTGGTCTTTTTCTTGGGGACTGCAGATAAAAGTAGCTATCGAAAATTTAAGCTTGATGGTAGTAATAGCGATACTGAGGCAATGAAGCAGATGCTTGTTCGAAGAACTAGGCGAACTGATTGGCCACGACCTGACTTAATTTTGGTTGATGGAGGCAGGCCACAACTATCAACAGCCTTGAAGTTGATAAAGGACGTACCAGTGATTGGTTTGGCTAAAAAGGAAGAGCTGATTGTGATTTTCTATGAGGGTAAGTTTATTGAGATAGAGATGCCAAGAAGATCTAAAGGCTTGCAGTTACTGCAGCAAATCAGAGACGAGGCTCATAGATTTGGAACGGGATATCATAAACAAGTAAGAGACAGGCGGAGTTTATCATAAAAGTTGACGTAGACAGTCAAGACTGAAAAAATGAAGTTATGAAAGGCTTAATTAGAGGATTTTTCTTAAGCGGCTTGGTGCTGTATCTATCGGTACTGATATATCCGGGCATTATTTATGATGGACGGCTTGAAACCCTGATAATAGCTGCTATTGCTCTAATGCTGCTTAACCGGATCGTCAAACCCTTAATCAAGCTGTTTTTGCTACCAATTAACTTGATCACATTAGGACTGTTTCGTTGGGTGGCTCATGTTTTGACTCTATTTTTGTTAACCAGAATAGTGAGTGGTTTTGGAATAGTTGGTTTTGTGTTTCCAGGTTGGGAAAGTAATGGTTTTGTGATACCAGTATTTGAGGTAAGTACTTTGATGTCGTATGTGCTGGGCTCGATCACCATCGGAGTGATCGCCTCGAGTATTAGCTGGGTTCTTGAGGATTAAGAATAAATTTCAGGTTTTGATAGAATAGGGGTATGGATTGGTTATTGTTACTACAGATATTTGTGTCGGTGGCCTTGATTGCCTTGGTGATGCTACAAAGCCAGGGAACAGGATTGGGGAGTAGTTTTGGCGGAAGTGGTGTTAGCTACCACTCTCGCAAGGGTTTGGAGCGATACGTGTTTGCGGCCACCATTGGATTGATAGTGCTGTTTACCGGTCTGGCGGTTATGAGCATTATGCTGTAATGGCTATCTCAATACGGAAGACATATTGGTTTGTGGCAGGTTTTGTCGGTAAGTATAGGCGGGTGATGGCTGGGAGTTTGATTGGGAGCTTGTTGGTGATTGGTTTCTTGGTTTTAATCTGGCCACACATACCCAAACCAAAGCCCAATCGTTATGTGGGAATTATTGGCAGATATGAACTGTCCCAGATACCTGAGCGAATTGAACAGGAGCTCGGGATGGGCTTGACTAGCTTGGGCGATGATTACTTACCGGAGCCTGGTTTGGCAAGGAAGTGGGAGGTGACAGAGGATGGCAAAACTTACCGGTTCTACTTAAGGGATGATATGTACTGGTCAGATGGTAAAAAAGTAGTAGTCGAGGATTTTAACTTTAGTATTCCTGATGTAGCGTTTAACAAGCTGGATAATGGTGTATTGGAGTTTGTATTACCTGAACCATTCTCTCCATTTCCAGTGGTGCTAAGCACACCAGTGCTGCGAGAAGGTAGATACACAACCGGTAAATATATGGTTGGGGATATACAGGCAGACGGTCCTTTTTTACGTTTGCTGCAACTGGAGAATGAAGAAGAGATTCTGGTATTCAAGTTTTATGACACATCCAGCACGGCGCTGACAGCGTTTAAGCTGGGAGAAATTGATGAGCTGGTTGGCCTGTTTGATGCGGGTGAGATATCTGAATGGAGTAACGCAACAATTGAGAGAGTAACTAAGTACGACTATTACACGGCAGTGTTTTATGATAATAAAGATCCGTTGTTGGGTGATAAGCGAGTCAGGCAGGCATTATCGTATGCGATTGAAGATAAGGACTATGGCTATCAGAGAGCGACAGGACCGATTAGTCCTAAGTCTTGGGCATACAACTCGGTGGTAAAGGAGTATGAGTATGATGTTAACCGGGCTAGGGAGTTGCTGGAAGAGGCGGTACCAGCTGAAAGTGAGCAGGAGTTAAGGATTGAGTTATCAAGTACGGCAGATCTATTGCAGGTGGCGGAAGTAATTAAAGAGGATTGGGAAGAGCTTGGTATAAAGGTGGATATTAAGGTGGTAGCTTCGATTCCAAGTAGTTTCCAAGCACTGGTGGCAACTCAAGAAATCCCAGCTGACCCAGATCAGTACTACAACTGGCACTCAACCCAGGCGAGTAACTTTACTAAGTTCTTAAGTCCAAAGGTAGATAAATTGTTGGAAGATGGTAGGCAGACTTTGGATCAGATTGAGAGAAGACAGATGTATTTTGATTTCCAGAGATTTGTTGCCGAGGACGCACCAGCAACATTTCTGTATCATCCCGAGGCAGTGGTGATCAAACGAGGTAGAAGTTAGACCCTGGGTATTTGTGTTAGGATTTTAAGCAGTTAGTAAGTTTTTTATATAAATACTATGTTTAGCTTAGCTGGTAAAAAAGCGCTGGTGACGGGTGGATCAAGAGGTATTGGTAGAGGAGTTGTCTTGGCCTTGGCCGAGCAAGGAGCTGATGTGGTGATTAACTTTACCTCCAATAAAAACAAGGCGGAGGCTGTAGCTCAGGAAGTTGAGGCAAAGGGAAGAAAAGCTTTGATAATTCAAGCAGACGTATCAAAAAGAAGTGAAGTAGTATCCATGTTTGAACAGATCAAACAAGAGTGGGGAGGTCTGGATATTTTGGTTAACAATGCAGGGGTATTGCGAGGAGGAGAGTTTAGTGAGTTTAGTGAGGAGATGCTTGATGAGGTACTGGGCGTAAACCTAAAGGGTCAGTTTTTTTGTGCTCAGGAGGCAGTTAAGATGATGAAAAATGGTGGACGAATTATTAACATAGCCTCGATTTCTTCAGGTGGAATGGGGGTAGGTTTTGCTCAGATTGAGGCATACACAGCTTCAAAGGGTGGAGTGATTGGCCTAACTGAGAACTTAGCCCTTGATCTTGGACCTAAGGGAATTAATGTTAATGCCATTGCTCCCGGGGCTATAGATACCGATATGAGCAGGGGAACGAGTGATGATAAGGAGATGGGAGAAGCAGTATTGAGAAGAACACCTAAAGGTAGAGTTGGTAAACCGGAAGATATTGGAGCTGCGGCTGCATTCCTGGCTTCTGATGAGGCTGATTACATTACCGGAGTGACACTCTATGTTGATGGAGGCTGGTTGGCTGGATAAGAAGAGTTAGGGTCGGTATTTAGGGTTTTTCTTGACTACTTTGGCGACGTAGACGATTTCTCTGACTTGGCCTTCGTCATCCTCGAACTGGGTATTACCAGATAGTTGAGCGTAGTTTTGTAGATGGAGGGAGAGGGCAGCGCGCATTTCTTTAAGCTGTTTGGTGCCGTCTTGAAGCTTGTCGTGAATTTTGGCGATTTCGGGTTGAGAGATGACAGCTTTTTTGGCTGATGATTTTTGTTGAGCTGCTTGTTTGGCTTGCTTGGCCGCCTCGACATAGTCAGGATCATTCTCTAAGGCATCATTAACCATCTCTCGTAGATTTTTTAGGATGTCTTGATGGGACTCTATTTTGTTTAGATAGCTCTTAATTAGGTTTTCTAGAGAAATGAGGCTAGTGGCTTGATCTGTTGATTCCGTTGGGGCTGAGGTATTGTCGTCCATAGAGATTTAAATATATCGGGAAAGTGATTATGAAAGCAAGGGTGTAATGTTTAGTTACCAGCAAATGGAGTACCAAAGAGACCAACTGCAAGCTCAGCCCAGATAAGAGTAAGAATGGTTATTAGAACCAGGGCGATAATGCGCCGATGCTTTATCCCAAGTAGTTTGGTGGTGAGAAGGTAGACAGAGCCAATACCTAGCAAAAGAAGGCCTGCGACTAGAAAATCAAAAAAATCCCAGTTGACTTGATTGATGAAAAGCGTTGCAAACAAATGGAATACAAGAATAGCCGTTGTGACGATGATGATAAACAGGGCATCTTTGTCTAAGATATTGAGCTTGTTGATTTTCATTTATGGTAATTGTAGAGAATATTTGCCGATTGATCTGTATATATCGACAAAGCATGCGAATAAGTTTAGCATGGTAGGCATGATAGAAAAAATTGTAATTGCGTCGGCGATTTCATTATTGATTGTCTCTACTCCAGTAGTCGTTATGGCTCAAGGCCAGGGACAGGGCCAATTGAATGGCGTTCAACAAAGAGTTCAGGATCCAACAACTCACGATGGTGAGACTATAGTCCCTCAGGGTGATCAGTTAGACCAAGTGGAACAGTCTGGGGCAGGTAATCAAGTTGGCTCTGAGGCTATGGGTCAGGGTATTGGCAAGGCCACGCAAAGTCTTAACCGAGTTGCCGAGAGAACAAATAACCCGGAAATTGGTGAGCAGGTTCGAACAATGGTTCAAAGTCATCAGCAGATTCAGACAAAGGTTCAGACTGCGGTACAGGCAATGAGTAAAAGGAATGGAGTAGTGAAATTTTTACTCGGACCAGATTACAAAAATGCAGGTCAGGTAAGAAGCAACATCGTTGATTTAAGAAATGATATTGATAAATTGGAAAGAACGAAAGCTGACGCAACAGCAAGCGATGTTGAGGACATTCAAACGGCTATTGATGAGCTTCAGGCAGAAGCAGATACTCTAGACTCACAACTGGAGGAAGAGTTGTCTGGTTTTAGCTTGTTTGGATGGCTAGCGAGAAGATTTGCAAACTAGATTTGAGAAGATTTAAGTAACATAGCCAAATTGGGAGGTTTTTGTTTTGGTTTTATTGAGTGTGTACGGTGATTGGTTGCCGGACTAGGGTTCGAACCTAGATAACCACCTTCAAAGGGTGGTGTCCTACCATTAGACGATCCGGCAAGATTGGGATATTTTAACATTTTGAGGCTCTTAGAGGCGAGCGAGCAGTATTTCTTCGTTTAAGCGTGATAGAGCCCAGGTGATGGGTTCTGTTTGAGGTTGGTTGATATAGGATGAATGTCCGCTGGCTATCTCAACTACACCTGATCGTATAGAGGTATCCAGCGGATGGTGCTTAAGAAGTTGGTCTAGCGGAGTAAGTTTAAGTCCATCAAGCTTGGGACTACTAAAACTATCAGTAAGCTCCCAGGGGATCTGAAGGTGATATGCAGCCACATCAACGTCAGCGACGGCTACGTGCATGAAGGGTTGTAGCTCATCGGGTATAAGCCAGTCTGGAAAGTCTTTGCTTAAAACAAGATTGGAAAAAACCTCTTGCTGAAGAACTCGTTTAATTGAGAGTTGGGGCGGCTCACCGGTATTGGAATAGGTCATGGGTAGAGATAATGAGCCGAAGGTTTTACCTACTTGAGGATTGGGGGTGGTAATGTCATGACCAACTAAGATATGCTCTGGAGCGTCTTGAGGAGTGATAATGAGGGCAGTAGCGGAAAGCCTGGTGGTAAGCCGGCGAATGTGATCAACAACTCGATGGAGACTAGGTGTGGAGAGAACTTCTCGAATACGATGAGGCGTGTATTCGCGGTACCAACGTTCTAGAGGAATATCTTTGGCGGCTACCCATTGAGACAGGAAGTATAGGACAGAACCTAATGGATTGGGTTTGCGACCCTGGAGTTTAACTATGTCGTAGGCATCAAGCCAGTTGTGGGCAGTTTGTTCAGGCACCTCAGGAAACTGAGGGAGAATAGCATTTACTGACCCTTCCTTGAGATAGGCTAACACCAGACTGTTTTGAATGCGTTGGTGAGTATAGTCGTACTGGTCAAAAAGTTCCGTCATAATGTGTGGAGCGGCGGACCGGATTCGAACCGGCGACCTTCTCCTTGGCAAGGAGACGTTCTACCAACTGAACTACCACCGCAGGTTCTATTATTATATCAATAAACTTTGTTTATGGTGCGTATTTTGTGTTTGTAGGTTCTTATGCGATGGCAATTAGCGCAGACGATGTCACATTTGTTGATTTCTGCAAGTAGTTTTGTTTTTGAGTAGTAGTTTTGGCTGACTAAGTGGGCGATATTTCCGATCTTGGTTGTCTCATCGCGATGGTCGAAGTCCATAACGTAGTGAGGAAATCTTTGGCCACAATCTTTACACGGCTTGTTTTTGAGACTATATACTAGCTTCTTTTTGAGAATTACGTATTTTTTTCTTCTTTGGTTTGATAGGAAGAGCTGCCTCTCTCTGTTTTTCCTGTAATAAGATTTTCCCCTCTCTCTGAGACACGTTTTACAGTGGTTGTAATATTGCCCTGCTTTCCTGCCGGTTTTGCGTAAATAGAATTCGGATAAATCCTTACTAAGGTGACATCTGGAGCATGTCTTCATTACAATTATGTTATCCCTTGGGTTGCGACTAGTTCAAGTATTTTGTGCCAAGCTGAGGAGTCGAACCTCAATCTCGTGTTTTTCAGACACGCGCCGTGACCACCTTGGCTAGCTTGGCAAGTGTAATTATTTTATCATCTTTATCTTCCGGTGGACGGTGAGGGATTCGAACCCCCGGCCTTCTCTGTGTAAAAGAGACGCGCTAACCAACTGCGCCAACCGTCCTTGGTTGTTGGTGCCGAGGAGAGGACTTGAACCTCCACGGGTTTACACCCACTGGATCCTAAATCCAGCGCGTCTGCCATTCCGCCACCTCGGCAGGTGTTTTTACAAAGAGGCCGCGTGATGACGCGGCTTTTGTGTGGGCAGGAGAGGACTTGAACCTCCACGGGCATAAGCCCACAGCCTCCTCAAGGCTGCGCGTCTGCCAGTTCCGCCACCTGCCCTAACAGCTGATATTATACCAAGACCGAGGGTGATGAGCTAGGCTTGGGTTTTTGAGATGTTAAAATGGCGTTATGGATCAGATAATGATGTTGTGGCAGGATTTTATATCCCTTTTTCCGATGGAGTTACAAGGTTTGATCGCCTTGCTTATTTTCGTGGGAATTGTATTGATGTTAGTAGATTTGATTAAGCGTAATTTTATCTGGATTTTACTATTGATTATCTTTGTTCCAGCCTCAGTACCCATCTTTAGAACGATAGTGGATGGAATCTTCTATTTTTTGAGAAACGTATTGCCTTAAGGTCAAATCGGGTGATAAGTGGTAAAATTAAGCCTGGCGCCGAGGTGGCGGAATAGGCAGACGCGAGGGACTTAAAATCCCTTGAGGTTCAACCCTCGTGCGGGTTCGATTCCCGCCCTCGGCACTAATTGACAACGGGGTGTAGCTCAGATGGTAGAGTGCTGCGTTTGGGACGCAGAGGTCCCCGGTTCGAGACCGGGCACCCCGACTGGAACATATTATGCGGGAGTAGCTCAATGGTAGAGCATCTGCCTTCCAAGCAGAAGACGGGGGTTCGATCCCCCTCTCCCGCTCCATGCGCCCATAGCTCAGCCGGATAGAGCAACTGCCTTCTAAGCAGTAGGTCGCAGGTTCGAATCCTGCTGGGCGCGCTCAACCAAACTCAAGTAAAATGGTTGAAAACGTGGTGGCTGTAGCTCAGTCGGTTAGAGCGCCGCTCTGTGGAAGCGGAGGTCGCGGGTTCAATTCTCGTCAGCCACCCCCTACTTTTATATATAGGGTTGATATAATATGGGTTATGCGCCCATAGCTCAATGGCAGAGCAGTTGCCTCTTAAGCAATTGGTTGGAGGTTCGAGTCCTCCTGGGCGCACACGAATGCGTTATCTGAGTTTAGTTTCTATACTTCGAAATCATATTTAATTTTCGAAGTGTACATTGATATAATTAAAACAGTTGTGTTTAAGACATGTCCGCGCTGTCAGAAAAGAAAAAATGTATCCGAGTTTAACTGGAAGGTAAGTCTCGTTTAAACCCACTGTTGATGAGAAATATCCCACACTCCAGATACCAGAGTCCAGATATATCTTCCTGATGAACTTAAATTTTTTCTTTAATCGAAAGCTGGTATATGTCTTAATCCTTTGAACCACCCTGGCTACTGATATATCTGGTGAAATCTCAATTTGTAGATGAATGTGATCACTACCCGTGTTGACAGCGTAAAGATACAGTGTGGGATATTTCTTGATCAGTTGGTGTAACTCTAACAGCAACTCTTCCTTGACATACGACTTGATGTATTTCCGTCTGTATTTTGTTCCCCAGACTAGATGGTACTGGTGTTGATAGGCACAGTGATTAAGGCTTCTCTTTCTCATGCAGTCAGCATATCAGGTCAGCCTGATATGCTCATTCATCCCCGCATTCCATACGCTAACTACTCTCGTGTGACGCTATTCCATGCGGGGTTTCCTGTAAGGAAGAAATAAAACTCGTGCAACATATTGCACCGCGTGTTCAAGAGAGTATGTAAGGCAGCATTACGTTGAGAATCGAAAATATTATCTTGAAAAAGCACGAAGAAGAAACGTAGTTGTAAGAGAAGAGGCGCGTCAGTATGTTGGTACATATTTATCAACGCATCCTTGTGTTGATTGTGGTGAGAAGGATATAACTGTTTTAGAGTTTGATCATAAAGATAGAAAGCACAAGCGTTGCACGCTTAGTGATATGGTAAAGGGAGGCTTGTCTTTAAAAACAATTTCGACTGAGATTGGAAAGTGTGAGGTCCGGTGTGCGAATTGCCATAGAAGAAAGACAGCTCATGAGAATAACAGTTGGAAATTAAAATATGCGCCTGTGGCCTAATGGATAAGGCACCTGTCTTCGGAACAGGGTTTTATGGGGGTTCGAGTCCCTCCAGGCGCGCAAGTTGACAATGAGCTTAAATCTTGCGAGTATGGGTAGAGACGTACGATATGTTTAAGAAATTGTGGTTGCTACCTGTGTGGAGCGGTGTCTCGGGAGCTTTGTTAATGGCTTCTGTTTTTATGTATGTAAAAATGGATAAGCCGGTACCCTTAGCTTCGCCTTTAGTGAGCGAGATTCAACCGACTGGAGTGCCTGAGTTAATGTACGCAGCTATTCCAGCACCTGAAAACAAGTTTATTACCTCAATCGGAACCGCTGATGCCAGAGCAGAGATTTTGCGGCAGTATCTTGCAAAACACGAATCCCCGCTTGAACCACACGCTGATTTGATCGTAAAGGTATCAGATGAAAATGGTTTTGATTTTAGATGGCTGGTAGCTATTGCTCAGCAAGAGTCGAATTTGTGTAAGCGGATTCCTGATGATTCATATAACTGCTGGGGTTGGGGCATATGGTGTTTGGATTATGATAGTGAGGCAAATGAGTGTCGGGAAATGAAGATAACCCGGTTTGAGTCATATGAGCAAGCGATAGAGAGGATTGCCCCCCAGTTTAAGGAGAAGTTCTTAAGCAAGGGATCCAGAACCGAGGCTGAGGAAGTAATGGGGACATATACTCCCCCATCTGATGGATCCTGGGCTTTTGGAGTGAACCAGTTTATGAGTGAGTTGGAGTAAATCAATATAGTTTTTTGAGTGGTAAAATATGCCTGATGCCGAGGTGGTGGAATGGCAGACACGCAGCGTTCAGGACGCTGTGAGCGCAAGCTCGTGGAGGTTCAAGTCCTCTCCTCGGCACTACAGTTTCAATTTATTTTGTTTGTGTAAACAGGTCTTCAATTATCTCGTCTAGCGGAACCCCTTGAATGTCTATATCATCTACGGGGAACTTTTCAGCTAGTTTAGCGATGACTGTGCTTTGAGTTGATTTAGAGATTTCTAAAGTATGGGAGAGTTCTCTGCTGGAGATAACATTGCCCAGTTGTTGAAGTTTTTCTTCTTTAACTGGTTTCTTGAAAGTGACGGTTAGATATTTCTTGTCTTGATAATAGTGAGAAAGTTTTTCTAATGTATCGTCAAAAACGATTTGACCGTGGTTGATGATGATGGTACGATCGCAGACACTTTCAATGTCGGCCATCTCGTGACTCGTGAGGAGTATGGTGGTTTGTTCTTCTTTATGGAGATAGCGAAGAAAACCTCTTATTTTTCGTTTCGAGACGACGTCTAATCCAATAGTGGGTTCATCCAGAAAGAGTAGTTTTGGTCGATGAAGAATAGCACCAACTAACTCCATTTTAAGACGTTGACCTAGGGAAAGTTTACGAATGGGTGTGTCTAATTGGTCTTTGATGTCGAGCAGTTCTGTCATTTCGTCAAGACGGTTCTTGAGGATGTTTTCTGGAATTTGATAAATGGTTTTGAAGAGATTGAAACTTTGCATGGCAGAAAGATCCCAAGAGAGACCACTTTTGTTACCCATCACCAAGGCGATTTGACGAAGGAACTCTCTTTTTCTGTCGGTGGGAGTGAACCCTAAGACTTCTATCTCTCCGGAGGTTGGATACAAAAGGCCAGTAAGCATTTTTAGAGTAGTCGTTTTGCCTGCCCCATTTGGTCCAAGCAGGGCGACTGACTCGCCTTGTTTGACTTTAAAATCAATTTTATCTACGGCAATTAACTCTCGGTTATTAGAGAAAAAGATACTTTTAAGTACCCCTTGTTTAATTGGGATTTGATAGGTTTTTGTTAGTTTGTTAGCGCTGATTATGTCTTTCATATTAGGACGAGGCTGAAGCGTAATGTTTTAGGGCAAAATTCCAGGCCTTGATTTTAATAAATAGAAATATGGTTGTGGAGGCTAGGGCGAGGATGAGATAAAAGGGACTGGTGGTTCTTCCAAGTATATATGAAGTAGTGAGGGCGGTGTGGGTAAGAAATGGAATCGCGGTTATACCGAGGAAGATAACTGATTTGGGAAAGGCTTCGAGCGGAATGGCGTCGCTACCAAAAAAAGCAATTTGGTATGAAATTCCGGTCAAGCCTTTTGATTCGCCTGTCCAAAAAGTCAAAAGCGTGAAAAGAAATTGGAAGCAGTGAGTGGCGATTTGACCAAGAAATAGAGTCAGGGCACCGTAAAAAAGTCCGAGTGGAGTGACTGAAAAATCAAGATGTTTGAATAGAAGATAAAGCAAGGGAAGAGTCGCTGGCCACATTTCTACTATTAGGGTAAATAAATTAATTTTTTGAAAGGTGACGTACCAAAGTGAAGGAAGTGGCTTGCTTAAAATTAGGTCAAGTTTTCCGGTCTTGATGTCATAACCTAGTTTTTCTAGGTTAGTCATGCTCCAGACCCAGATGAGATAGAAATTTAGCTGAACCATTAAAGTGAAAAGAAGGGCTTCCGAGTAACGATACCCACCGATTGTTTCAACCCGTCCGTATAGCGCTGAGAGAAAAACAAGATAGGTCAACATATAGGTGATGGTTGATGCCAAACCTCCCCAGTTGTTTAGGCTGTAGGCGAGTGATTCTTTAAGTGAGAAGAGAGTGTTGGCTTTGAGAATCTCGAGCCTTATTTTGATTGGTTCAAATACCGACTGCTTCATAGCGTTTCAAACCTGATCGCCAGACAAAAAAACTAAATGGTAATAGGATTCCGATCCAAAAAATAGTACTTAAAAACGAGGTTAGAATATCTTTATTGAGACTGTGTGTTTGCATGATGATCGAGGGAAGATAAGCGATGGCAGGAAGCGGAGTGAGTAATAGAATTTGTTTAATCTTATCGGAGAAGAAAGTGATGGGAATAAGAACTCCACCAAAGACACGAATAAAGTGAGAGGCTACGTTTTGAAGGTGATTGGCCTCTGGACTCCAAAAAGTTAAACTGCCTACCAAAAGGTTGAAAATAAAACTGATTATGAAAGCGAGAAAAACACTGATTAAAAAAAGGATAAATTGAATAATCGAGAATGATGGAAGGAACAAAAAGCCTGTAACGGCTAAGAGGATAGCCATTAAAATTATCACGCCACGAGTTCCAAGAAATGAGGTGTATAAGAAAATGACTGGATTGATTGGACGAAGTAAATGAGCACTTAAGGTTCCAGTCTTAATTTCCTCATTTAAAGTTCTGGTAAATCGAAGCGATTCCGCGTCAACAAGGCCTTGGACGCCATTGGCGATTAAAAAATATGAAACAAGCGAATTGACACCCACTGAGGCGGACTTGCCTATTAATGACCAGAGAAAAATAATGCCCCCTAAATATATGGCTTTGTTTAAAACCATAAGCCAAACTTCGCTGCGATAGTTTGTTACCTGAGTTAGTCCAAAAATCAAACTGTCTTTATATGTTGAGATTCTCATCTAGGATGATTATAGCCGTTCTGAGCAGTTGACCATATCAATGGATGAATGTGACTTAAGGTATTGATTGACGTAGAGGTTAAGGGTTTCTTTTAGTACACATGAGGAAGTAAGACAAGCAAATTCTGGGGTATCAATTTGTGTTATTCTTAGATGTCGTGATCAAGGTTCATAATCCGTATAGACAAAAATATCACCACAGCTATAACAGTGATGTTTGCCCATTTTGCAATCAAGAGATTATTGAGAAACAAAATATAAAGCTACTTGAAGGGAGTTATTGGATGGTTTTTGTTAATCAGTACCCGATTCTTGATGGTAATTTGATGTTGGTGACTAAACGACACGTCGAGGATACTTCAGATTTATATGAAAATGAGTGGAAAGAATTGAAAGAAAAGGTTGAGGAGACAAAGGCAATTCTATCTAAAGTCTTTGAGACTAAGTCGTTTAATGTTGGTTTTAATGTTGGGCCTGATTCAGGTTCTTCTGTAAGACATCTTCACTGGCAGGTAATACCAAGAATTGATCGTCAAGTAATGAACGGCTTCTCTGGTTTTATTGCAGGTATTCACACGGTTCGTATTTCACCAAAGGAATTAAAGTCAAAGATTGAAAAAGCGCTATAGCTATTGTTTGTTTTTTGTTTAGATATGCACGAGTACTGATTAAGCTTGAAGACGTTGGAAGATATCTTTGAGAACAGTCTTTATGGACCTGGGCATGGGAATGGTGGCTATCAGATTTCGTAGTAAGCGGAGAATATAGGCGGATAAGTTTTTAAGTCTGTCAATAATAGTGAGAGACAAGGTTTTTTGAGCGTAGGTAATGGAGCCAACTAGACGGATATTTTTAAAGTGATTGCCAAAATACAACTGTTGAGTAACAAGTTTGCGAGGCCCGGGCCAGCTGATGGTGTCATGAAAGGCGATGGTGCCACCCAGTTGAAGCTTGGGGTAGTAATCTTTAAAGTCTTGGCTAACTGCTTGGTAAGAGTGATCGCCGTCGATGAAGAGCAGACTGATAGGCTTGTTGATCTTCTTGGCAGCTTCTTTGGAGGTGAGACGTAAAGGCTTAACCTTTTTGGTCAGGTTATGGCTTTCGATGTTGTTTAAAAAGTCCTTGTAGGTATCAACAGATTTACCTTTTTGATGGTGTTCAGGAGAGCCGGTATGAGGATCGATGGCGTAGACTGGAACCTTGGCAGATAGAGCAAGAGCGATGGTTGATTTACCCTTCCAGGAACCAATCTCGACAATGATGGTGACAGGAGTGGCTTGAGCAGCTAGTTGGTTGAGTAATATAGCCTCATCGTCACGAAGCCAGCCCTCAACTGATTCAAGCTGGGTGAGTAATTTAGTGGAACTAGTTTTGGACACGAGCTTTTAGAGTAGCTGGACTAACCTTGGTGCTTGTTCTAGTAGCAAAGGCGTGAATAGAGAAGAAAACTGAACTGTAGAAAAGATCACCTAACATAGTCCAACGCAGGAAAGGTAGACCCATGGCGTAACTGGTTACAAGACCATCAATTCCTCGACTATATGCTCCGGCAGCCCAGACACCGAAGTTGGTAATCAGAAAGAACTGAAGGGAGGTAATCAGAGAGGCTAAAACCAAGTTACTGGCTTTAAAGTGGCGACGTAACCACAGACCAATTAAGCCTGAAAGTAAGAAGCTACCCCAGACATAAAGGGTGGTGGCATGAAACATGGCTGAAATGGGTTTGATGCCAGACAAGTCAAGGATGGGAATTGCGAAAGGATTAACGTAAAGGAGAAGATAGTCAGAGACGACGGCTATGACTAAAGGCAAGATAAAAGCGTAACGGCGAGGTAGCTTGGTACCGGCAAACAGTGCAGTAGCGCTGATGGAGGAGAAATTGGGTAGGTGTGGAACAAGTCTTAAAATAATTCCGCCTAGGATAATGGTGGTGTTAATCATGTTTTTTTGCGTTCGTAAATTTTAATGACAGCGAATAGAGTAATGATGCCTAATATAACAGCTAGGGTGGGGATATATGAAATAGAGGTAGATACTGATGGAGATTTTAGCCCGTTAGTATCATTAGTGACAAGGGGTTGATTGGATGTATCTTCTGGCTGTTGATCGGGTGATGGAGTGGGTAGAGGGGCTCTAGAGTCTTTTGAGCCTAGAAGCAGGGGTTGTGGAGTAGTTGTGGGTGAGGGTGTTAATGTAGGTGTTTGAGTAGGAGTAGGCGTAGGAGTAGCTGTAGGCTCTGGGGTAGTGGTAGAGGTGGGAGTAGGAGTTGGTGTTGGTGTCAAAGTAGGAGTAGGTGTTTGAGAAGGATCGGGAGACTGCTTGGTCCACCAGGCCGAGTTTAGAGCAATCAGGGCATGACTGGTTGTAGTGGGGTCGCTGCCATACTCAGCTGACCAGGGGAAACTACCGTCGGCTTGTTGTTGTGAGAGTAACCAATCTGTAGCCTTTAAAGCCTGAGAAGAGTCAGAGAGACCAAGCATATTTAATGCCATGAGAGCCCAGGAGGTAGAGGCACCATCGGGAGTAGGCGTATTGGGGTCGTAGGCAAAACCGCCAGATTCTGTTTGTGACTCTAGTAAATATGTTTGGGCTTGAGAGAGACTGTCTTCAAGTTGGGGATGGGTAAAACCTGATGTTTTGGCCAGATGGAGGGCTTGGATAGCGGCTGCGGTGTCATTGCTGTCAGGAGAACACCGGTCGCAGGTGTTAGTGGTCCAACTAAAACCACCACTGGGGTCTTGGTGAGTAATGAGGAAATCAAGAACCGACTCAATCAACTCATTGTTGGTCGATGAGGCAGAGAGAAGAGCAAGTAACCCAAAAATGTCATCGTTTAGAAGAGTCTCATCACCTAGTTGCCCATTTAGAGCAAGCGACTCAAGGGAGCTTAGGTAGTTGTGTCCAGCAAAATCGGTGGGGTCTTGGTTAAGAGAGACAATGGTAATGATTTTGCGTTCCCAGACGGTGGCAGCTGAGTCAGATGCAGGTAGGTCTGAGAGAAGGAAGTCATATAAAGAGGTGTCACCTGATTTGACAGAAGAGGCAGGAAGGCCGTTTTGAGAAAAGGCGATAGCGGCCCAGTCAGACTCCCCTCCCCTACCGTTGATCTGACCAGTGCTTGCTTGTTGGCTTTGAAGATATGTTAGAGCCTCGGAGATGGCAGTAGTGTTGGCGAACACGGATGAGCCTACCCTAAGGGAGATAAATAGGGTGATTGAGATAATAATGAATGATTTGAGATGTTTCATATAAGTTTAACGGGGACCGGCGTAGGTCCAGTGAATAACATCGCCTTGATTGACCATGACTTGGCTACAACCATAGGGTGGTTGTTGACCGTTAACTGAGTAGGTCCACCAGACTTGGTTGGTGTCTCCTAGACCGTTGATTTGATAAACAGCGTAGGAGGAGAGGGAGGGGAAAAACTTAAGGTTAAGAGAGCTTAATTTACCTTGAGCTAAAGCGGCTTCTAAAACCTGGCAGTGATTTTTGGGTGAATCGAGTTCAAGATTGAAGGGTGGATCGTTATCAATCTGGAGGGTGAGCTTAAGTCGGGGGGTCGGAGCTGGAGTAGTGGTGGGTGGGGTAGTAGGAGTAGGTGTGGGAGGGTTTGTTGGGATGGGTGTTGATGCTGGAGTGATTTGAGAAGTGGGCTTGGTATCGTTAGCAGAGAGAGTGGTAGGAGTAGGTGTAGGAGTAATGGTGATTGAGTCAGGATCAAGTTTGGAGTCTTGGGGAGCTGGTGTAGGTGTTGGATCGGTTTCGGTTAACGATATAGATTTAACAGGGTTTGATTCAAGTGGAGGTAAGACAAGAGACAGTCCGTAGGTAAAGGCGCCAGTGAGAGTAAGTCCGGTAAGGACTATAAGTAAGGGTAGAATTTTTTTTAGTTGAGTCTGCATAGTGGGTAACGCAGACTAAGACGGGAGATATACAAAAAAAAGTCCCTCTAAGCGGGACTTGTTAAAAAACAATTACTGTTTTCAGCAACTGGTTAGCTTTCCGCGAGCTTAGCTACGTATACAAAAATCCTTAGATAGGGCTCGGACTATTACCGTTGCGCGACAGTGAGGGAATTGCACCCTGCTTCACCTAGATAAGGTTTGATTTGCAAGTACGCCAATACGTTAGCATGGAGTTTATGATCATTGCAAGGTTTAGTTTTCTTGGCGTATTTGACGGGGTATTTGGGTATAGGCTATGCTGAGCCAGCAACTAATTGAGAAGTAAAGATGAATAAAGATAAGGGAGGGATAAGGGTTTTGACGCTGTCGAGTGTAGCGACGGCGATGATTATTGTCTGGCTGGTTTACGTGTTCGTGTCTGGTGAGATGTATCGTTTCTACGCCAGTTTATTGTTCTCGTACTATTCTCTAACCGGCAAGATGTGGGTGAGTGTGATTTTACTGGGTGTGACACAGACTTTTTTGCTAATTCCTTTGAGAGTTTTTCGGGTGATCAGGTCGGATAATATAAAAGAGTTTCAGAAAAACATTGGTAAACTTAATACCTCGGGCCAGCAACGGATTCAGGTAAAGAAAGAGTTTCATGAGGGAAACAGATTTTTCTTGTTTTATTTAACAGATTTCTTAATTCAGTTAACGACATTCTTGACGATCGGACGATTGTTCTTAACTGATTTTTACAATACAAGAATTGCCCCTTCTCGGCTTTATGACTTTGTCCCCTACCCCGATTATCCAATCGAGGGAGTGAACTTCTTGATCCCCTACCCGGCCATTAGCAAAACTATTGATATGGGTTGGTATGGAGTATTGGTGGTGTGGATGAGTTTGGCTTTAATTCAGGCAACGGTAATGGCTTTCAAGTACTTCCAGCAGAAACGTGGTGCAGAGGTTAAAAAACAACCAACCCGCTATTCTTTGGCTTACCTGGTTCTTTTTTTGGTTCTGGCCTGGTTGATAGGGAGGCATTTCCCAGTAGCATTTGATTTAAGAATCTTTACTGGGAGTGTAGCTATACCCAACCGAACACTTAACACAATCACGGCTCTAGCCACTTTTGGAACCTTGCTTTGGTTTGGAACGCAGAAGATTTTTAGACAAAGTAATGAAGCTGAAAAAATGGGGATTGATGAAGAAATAATCGAGACAACTCAGAAGAAGATGTTCTCAAGAGCAGTGTTTGACTCGACAGTAGTGGGTCTGGGAGCATTTTTTATAACCAACAATATTCCCTCTGCCTTTGAGTTATCTATCTTCACTCTGGAAATAATCTCGTTACTGTCTCCCCTGACACTGGACAAACTAATCTTGACAGCAAGCAGACCAATGAGAAAGACAGGTTCGTAAATGAGGTATTAGAGCGGGTAACGATACACTGCTCGAACCTATTTAGCCTGGATGACTATATCAAACCAGATCTGGTTCTGCAATTACAGGCTCTTAAAGAACATCTAAATATTTCAAGCTTTCTCAAAATATAATATTCGCTTTATCAAGCCCATCAATAAAAGTAAAAGGCCACAGTAAAGTATTTGAAAACAACCAAGGATCAGTCAGATATTGACTCAAACTCCAACATGAATACATAGGATGTTGACATCTTAACTGCAAGCCTACAAAACCTAAAATTAGTCCCACTATAAAATATACAATAATAGCTATCAGTATTCTTTTAGCATAGAGAGTAAATTTTGTATTGTTCATGATGTTTGATCTATATTGTATCAGTTAATGTAAATTAGTGTTTATTTCTGTCACTTTATGAGCGGGATACGGGAATTGAACCCGTGTTTTTTGCTTGGGAAGCAAATGTTCTACCGTTGAACTAATCCCGCTGATGGGGATATTTTACTACAGGAAGTTGATGAAGATGTTAGAATTCGCTTATGAGTCGTAGACTGTCACGCCTGGAGAGACATAGAAGAAAACAATCAAACCGCCAGGCAGTGCTGTATATCTTTCTCTCAATCGTATTTGTAGCTGGTTTGATTAAGTGGGGTATACCGGCTTTGATAAGTATTGCCTCTGTATGGAGTGGTGATGAGGAGATGACACAAGAAGCCCAAACAACCTTAAAACCCCAAGCTCCTGTGCTTGATCCCCTACCTGAGGCAACCTACAGTGCTTCAATTAAAGTGTCTGGATATAGTTTGGGAGATATGAGGGTGAGGTTACAACTAAATGGAATGGACTTGGATGAAAAACGAACTGATAATGATGGCAGATTTGAGTTCTCCAATGTTTCCTTAAGTAACGATGAAAATAGAATAGAGCTTAAGACTGTTGATGACCAGGATAATGAGAGTGATACCACCGTAGCGACTGTGGTGCTGGACACAAGCAAACCAGTGGTAGAGATAACGTCACCGGATGAGGAGCACCAGTTCTACGGATTGGATCAGAAGAACCTGGAGATACAGGGAAAGGTTGACGAGCCGGAGGATCGAGTCACGGTAAATGATAACTTTGCCCAGGTGGATAGTGAAGGTAACTTTGTGTATCGAACAGTGATGAGTGAGGGCGCCAATGACTATGTGATCAAAGTAGTAGACAATGCGGGCAACGTAACTGAGAGATTGTTTAGAGTTTTCTATACCCCTTAGGCAGACTGGCTAGAGCAAAGAGGAGAGTAAGAATGAAGATGTAGAAGAGGCTGTGGTTAAAGAAGGAGTGAATCAGTATGCTAATGAATGAAGCTGTCAGGGCTGGTGAGGGTTTTAAGAGAGTATAGAGAGAACAGAGTAGGTAAAGGTAGGCGACAAATCCAACTAAACCAGTGGTAACCAGTACAAAAACATAACTGTTACTAAAACCACCTTGGGCTCGTGAGGGAATGGGCGGATCGCCTGATTTAATACTCTTTAAGGTATTAAAGCCGTGACCGAGTATGGGTTTTTGACCAAACAAATTCAGGCCTTGTCTGGAATCTTCAAGACGGGAGGAGATGGAGAAGGTGCGAAGCAGGTTAACTCCCTCTCCGTAGGGCTTGGGGGAAAAAACTAAACTAAGGGATATAAGGGCGAATATAACGAGGTAGACTGGCTTAAAACGACGAAGACCTAGGTAAACTAGGGCAACAAAGAGAGCTAGATAGGAGGCTCTGGAGTAGGTCAGGGCCAGAGCAATGGCAGACAAGACTACCAAGTATTTTTGAGGAGTTGGTTGATGAAGCAGAAGAAGGGTAAAGACAACCAAGACCAAGCCAGTAAAGTTGGGATCAAACAAGGTGCCGACTAAACGATAAAAATGGTCATCAAAACCTAAATAGAACAGCGAGCGAACATCAGGAAAGAAGAAATACTGGAGAAACCCCAAAAATGTGAAGGCTAAAAGAGAGAGAAGAAGATAGTGACGAGTGAGATTGGGCTTGGAGTAAATCCTTAAGGCAAAGTAGATACCAGGATAGACGAGCCAGCGGACAAGATAGGCGGCTGATATGAGCAGATCTGTTGGGGTGAGACTAAAAGAGGCAAGCAGTAAACTAAAAGCAGCAACTGAGGTGAAGATGAGGTAGGGCTTGGTTAATGGGTCCTTATTAATTACCTGCCAGTTTTTCTTGTTTAGGACGACCAGAAGAAGAAGAGATAAAGAAATAAGGTCTAGAAGATAGATATGAATCTGGGGATGAGAAAGAGGGACTTCAAACAGCTGACCAAAAGGCCAGATAAAGGCAAGGCAGATGAGGAGTAGTTTAGGCAGATGCATGCTCATAGAGTTTGATTCTAACAATGAGAGAGTGAAGACTCATGGAAAAAGCCATGATGAAACCTGGGAAGCCATCCAAGAAACCCAATAAAACAAAGTAGTTGTAAACAAACTTCCCCAGTGGTTTTAGTAAGAGATCAAAGTAGGAGAAGGGTTTGTTTTCAGCTAGTAAGGCTTTAGCATCAAGATCGGTGTAGTGATTGAGCCTGTCGATAAACTGGGAAAAGCTTAGGTTTCGCTGATGAAGTAAGGGGTGGGTGAGAGTAGAGGTCTGTCCCTTGATATGCCAGAATTCATGAACCGGTCGCTGCCAGGTACCTGCTGATTTCTTGGCAAGTCTTAGTAAGCGGACTTGACTGGTTTCGCCATGACGTAGAGTTTTGTTTAAGAAAATATCTTGGCGCTTAAGGTAGTAACCATTTATGTTGGTTGATTTAATTGCTTTGAGAATCTGTTTGGCTAGAGTGGGTGGAACTGATTCATCAGAGTCGACAAAAAGAACCCAGTTACAGGTAGCTTGTTTTAAGGCAAAATTGCGTTGAGCGGCAAAGTCTGTAAGAGGATGGGGTATAACCTTGGCGTGATGACGTTTGGCGATAGTTGGCGTGTTGTCAGTTGATAGATCATCAATGACTAGTAGCTCGTTTGCGAATTCAAGTGATGAGAGACAGGTATCAAGAGTGTCTTGGCTGTTGTGGGTTAAGACTATGGCGGAGAGTGTCATTTAGGATGATTGTAACCTCTAGCGGGCAGATATGGCACCAAGGACGGCGTCAAAGTAGAGATCATAGGGATCGTGCCCGTTTTCTCCATGATCGGCAAAAACTTCCTGAGCATGAGAATCAGCTCCTCTGTAGGCAGGATATCTTTCACGATCAAACTGATGAACAGTGCCGGCAAATTTAACGAGGATGACTTCTCTGGGAGTGCGCCGCCTGCGTCCCCTACCAGCTGAAAGACTAGTAAAACAAACTACCTCTACCCCTGCCTGAGCTAGATGGTCACCTGCTTCAAGCTCTGAGGCGATCTCGGCTAAGACTTGGGCTTGATAGGCACGGAGCTCATCCTCTGAGTACTGTTCCGGATCGTAAATGGTAGCAGTTTCGGGTGATAATGACATGGAGTATATTTTTATCACATATACTGGAGTTAATGAAATGGGTTAAAGGTATCTTACTAGGACTGTTTGTTTTGTTACTAATACTAACTTGGTCGGTAGTCGGATTGGCAAGAGAAACTGCGGCCTGTCGAGGAGGAGATGTTGAGAGCTGTATTAACATCGCTCCTGAGGTTATTAGCAAACTAGAGACCCTGAGTAGAGTTGTTCCGCTTAAGCAGGTAAGAGAACCAGTAGCTATATTTAAAAAAATTGAACCATTGCTCGAGGATAGTGAGTATTGGTTAGGGAAAAACGAAGAGACGGTGTACACGGTGTTACTGCTTAATGACAGAGAGCTGAGAACCTTTGGCGGATTTATGGGCTCTTATGCAGTGGTAAGTGTAAAAAGCGGAGGGTATGAAGTCAGGTTTGAGGATATTTATGTTCCGGATGGGCAGATAGAGGGGTATATTGCCCCACCAGAGCCGTTACAGCGTGCTTTTAAGACTGGGAGTCATCGATTGCCTAATGCTGACTGGAGTCCTGATTTTCCTAAAAGTGCAACGGCAATTAGATGGTTTTTTGATAAAGGGAAGGAGGTAGTACCTGATGTGCTAATCACGCTTAATATCTCGACGATGGAGAAAATTATGGGCGTGATTGGTGAGATAGAGATAGCTGAGTATGGTGAGACTTTAAACCAAGACAACTTCTACAAGTGGTTGGAGGATAACACTGAAGTGAACTTTTTCCCCGGATCAACCCAAAAAAGAGACGCTCTAACGGCGACAGGAAAGAAGTTAATGCAAAAACTTGAGAATTTAAGCTTCATGGACAAGTTTAAGGTAGCTAAAATAATCTTTGAGGATCTGGAGAACAAGAATATTGTTGTTAACTCTACAGATGAATCGGCGCAGAACACCATCCATGAACTGGGCTGGTCTGGTGAGTATGCCCCGTTGGTAGTGAGTGATGAAATACATCAGACTATTAACGTGGGAGTGATTGAGATGAATTTGGGAGTAAATAAGGCTAATTGTTGTGTGAGCAGAGTAATGAAGCAAAGACTGGTAGCAGCGAATGGAAGATTGGTTCATTTAATTGAAGTAGAGATATCTAATCAGGCGCCTCAGGAGTTTGCAGTGAAGCCAAAGTTTTATGGAGGTAATTACTTAAGCTATTTGCGTTTCTACATTCCTGAGAAGGCAGAAAACATTCAGGTATCGGCACTGCCGACGATAACTGGAGATCTGGGTCTGTGGCCACAACCATACAGCGGGAAAAGCGAGGAGCTAGATATCCAACAGGTATATGGATTTAGCGAGATTGGTTTGTTTAACACCACTAGAGCAGGAACAAACAGTTGGGTAAGAGTGGTGTATGAGCTAGAGGATGAGGGTAAGGATATTAGGCTAGGGATTCTTAAGCAACCGGGGATACGAGAGGTAGAAACTACTCTTGAACTATTAGGCAAGACGAGGACGATTAACCTGGTTGATGATTATGTTGTAGAGATACGGCGATAGCGCCAGTGGTGATAGGTCCAGAGAAGATATAGGTATGGGTAGTGAATGGATTGATAGACAAGAGCAGTAAGTTTGTTTATTCCGTGTAGATTGTTGATGATGAAACGAAAATGACTAGGTACGAGATGCTTTAATTTTCCTAGCGAGGACGAGAAACTTGATGAGGTTTGGTGAGATATAAGAACAGAACGGTCAGCGGCAATTTTGTATCCCCCACTCCTGAGATTAAGGCAGTATTCAACATCTTCGAAATACATGAAATACTGATCGTTAAGTAAGCCAATCTTTTTTACAACATCTGCTTTTAGGAGAACGCATGCAAATGAAACGTAATCATGAAAGGTTAATGTTGATTTGTTTCTTATACGTTTAATGGTCTGATGTTTGGCCATACCGGTGAAACGATTTAGAAAACCACCAAGGGTGATTTGATTATTGTGGAGATGTCCTGGGGCGATAAGGGCGATTTTGGGATCTTTATTGAGATGATTAAGGAGAGGTTTGAAGAATACTTTAGGTATTGAAGCATCTGGATTGAGAATAAGTAGGTGGCTAGCGCCGTCCTTAATGGCCATTTTGATACCAATGTTGTTACCTTTAGCAAAACCATAGTTACGCCTGTTTTTAATTATTTTGATGTGGGGATGTTGTTTTTGAAGGAGGCGTTGTCTAGCCGGGTCATTTGAGTTATCAACAACATAAATCGTGGATCTTAGCGGTAGGTCTGATTTATTAACTGAAGCAATGCAATCAGCTGTAGCCTGATAGTCTTTGTAATTAAGAATAATGATGGCGGTTTTCATGATTTCAGGAGATGCGAGATTGTGGTTGAGGAGATCTTGCTCAAACTAAGATGTTGATTGAGAAGTGAGTAAAATCTGGCTGCTTGAGTGATGTTACCTTGAATGAACAAGTCTTTAATGCTTTTGACTATGTCCAAAGTTCGTTTGTTTTTGACTAATGTTTCGTCTTTATCTGTTAATCCATATGTCTTTTTTAGCTTGGGGTTGTGATAATATTTTTCAATTAATTTGAATATCTCACTTATGTATTTACCGTTATATTGGGATTGGGTCGTCCCTGAGTCGGGATGGGTACGAAATGAACAAAGTGCTTGATTAAGGTAATACAAGTCACCGATAGCAAGTAGTCGAATCCAGAACTCGAAATCTGCAAATTGTGAAAATTGTGGATCGAATAAACCTGCTTTGATTGCATCTGTGCGCCGAAATAAAGTGCTGGTTGGTTCTCCGATTTTGTTTTGGCGGATATTTTTTAGGATCCAACGAGCATGAGTCATCCCGTCAACTTTTCTGTTTTGATTGGAGTATTGCAGAGTTGAAATTGTCTTACCTGTTTCGTCTATTAACCTTCTTTTGCAAGTAACAATAGAGATAGATGAATCTTTGTGTATTGGCTTTACCAACTGGCTGACCGCATTAGGATCAATTAGGTCATCTGAAGCGATAAATTTTATATACTCTCCCCTAGCCTTCTTTATGCAAGCATTCCAATTGGGAACCATGCCAATATTTTTCTTTTGAACAATTAAATGAATTCGCTTGTCTTTGAAGCTTTTAACCAGATTAACTGTGTTGTCATCTGAGGCATTATCACTAACAATGATTTCGATATTTGAGTATGTTTGCTTAAGAGCTGATTCAATTGTGTGTTTAAGATACTTCTCTCTGTTGTAGGTTGGTATGCAGATACTGACCAAAGGATTACTCATGATGTTTTTTTATGAACTGGGTAGCATTCTGGTAGTCTTCTTTGCGACCTATATCAAGATATGAACTGTTTGGGAATTTGATGGCGTAACATGTTTCTTCCTGACAATACTGGTTGGCAGCAATACCAAAAATTGGTTCTAGCTGATCTTGTTTTTGTAAATATGAGTCAATGAACTTAATAGCCGACTTGTTAATAGCACCAATCCCCCAAGTCCATTTTGTTTTTGGATTTGGAATCTTGACGTCAATCTGTTTAATCTGATTATTTGAATTAGTTACTACTGAGTCAAATTTTTCAGGTGACCCAGAATCGAATAAGCCAAGAGTAAGATTGCCCCGAATGTTGTCAATCAATATCTTGTAGCAGTTTTTTGGATACCAGATGGTATCTGGGAGACCAAACACTAGATGATCATTTGATTTAATAAACTTGGCGGGGGCAAATACGCTTTCTGGAAGTGAATGGCTATCTTTGACTATGTATGAAATGTATTGTCCGTATTTAGTTTTGTCTGAAAGATATCTTGGGATATCGAGTTTGTCAGAGTTTATGGTGATGAAAATTCTGGTAACTCCAGCGAGCACTAGTCTCTCGAGTGTGTATTCGATAACCGTTTTCTCACCAATTAATGCCAGCTCCTTAGAAAATGCTAGCGGCTGAAGCCTAGTACCCTTGCCAGCCGCAGGGATAGATGCGTATATCATAACTTGGTATTGTACTGTGTCTTTGTAGATTGAATAGTCTTTTCGTATCCCGATAACGATTTAGCAAGAGCGATTAATAGGGCTGGGACAAGAATCAGTGACGATATTAAATTTGCGTATGCAGGCATAAGAGACGGGTCGACTTGGTTGTAACGGCTAGTAAGCATATAGATTAAGCCAATAGTAAAAATAGTATTTAAACTAGCTGTGATGGCCGGTATCTGAGGTTTGTTTAAGCTTTCAAAAACAGCTGTGGGGATGGGAGTAAGAATGGTGAGTAAGAAGAACCAGCTTAGTATCTTTAAAACTGGATATGCTTGGATCACCACTTCTGGGTTGTTAAGCCAGAGAGTCAAGATTTGATATCCGTATTGATAGACAACGAAGACCTGAATGATACCCAGTAAGAAAATGATTAGCTGAAGTTGGATAATGAGTCGCTTTAATTTTGGAAAGCGCTCAGGTGAAGTCAGTGAAGTACTTAGGGGAAAGAAAGCTAGTGTAACTTGAGAGATGGCTCCGGCAGCTTTGATAATGAGATTTTGAGGGATGCTGAAGGCGGTGACCGCGACAGGCCCAATGAGTCCGCCTAAAATGAAGTTGGAGAACTGGACTCGAATCTGGTTGGCTATATTAGTAACGAAATTCTTACCTCCAAATCCGAGAAGTTCTTTGGAAAGTTGTTTGTGTAGCTTGGGAATGAGTGGGTTAGCTCCTAGCTGATGATGGGAATAGCTAAGGAGGGTAATAAAGGCAGATAGGTGGAAGATAAATTGGAGTCCTAATAAAACTGCAATGTTGTCCGTTTTGGTTGACAGCCAGGCAGTTATGAGGGTGTTGGCGGTGCCAACAATGATGGTACGGGTGTTGTAGATATCAAAACGTTGATGAGCTTGAGGAATGGTTAAGAAAGCTATGTTGAGGTGATTGATAAGAACGATGCCACTGGCGATGACAGTAGCTAGTAAATATTGATCAGGATTAATTGGCGTGAATGCAGGGAGATCAATGAGGAAGAAACGTAGAAGAATGAAGGTGATGAAGGATAGTAAAGCAGCGAGGATGTAAAAGAAGAAAAGAGATGTTTTCCAGGTGTTAACTCTAGTGGCTTGATTGATCTTTGGAAGAGACAACCATCTAATAGTTGCCTGGCTTAAACCAAGATCAAAGGTGGCAGCAACTAAGACGATTCCGTTAAAGAGAATATATGAGCCATATAGCTCCCCACCTAAACTGTTGAGGATGATAGGGATGCTTATCAGGCTAGCAACAGCTAAGTAGGCATAGCTGATTAGATTATATGAGCTGTTCTTGATTAGAGTCTTCTTAATCGACATATTTTTGAAGAAATTTTTTAAAGTTGCGTTCTTGTGTTTTGGTACTAAAGCGTCTTACGTTAATCTGTGCTTGCCTACCTAGTGTAGTGTAATTGTTGAGAGCTTTTTTGGTTTTGCTCAGAAATTGCACAGGATCTCTGTTGGATAAATAACCTGTTTTGTTATCAATTATTGTTTCGGGCACTCCTCCTTCTCTTACTGCAACTACTGGAGTACCTGTCGACTGTGCCTCAATGGAAGTTAACCCAAAGGGTTCGCGGTGTGCTCCTATGCAGACAACTTTAGCCCTTCTATACAAATTTACTAGTTTTACATCACTACCATTTTCAATAATCTCTATATATTTACTTGTATTTTCTTTGGTTATTTTTTTAATCCTTGTTTTCTCTTCAACGCTTCCTCCGCCAAAAATTATTAGCCTGTATATACCAAGTATGGGGAGTAACGACGTGATAACAAAGTCTTGTCCCTTGACCTTTGATATTGTCCCAACAACAATTATTAGATTTTCCTTTTTAATTGACCTGTCCGGCTTGAAAATGTTTTTGTCAACAGCTGGGTACAGGAGTATAGCGTCTTTTTTATATATTTTTTTGATTATTTGTCTTGAATATGTTGAATTACAAATAACATAGTCTGCATTCTTTGTATTGTTTTCGTCTACAATTTTTATTGGATATCGGAGCATGTTTGCGATTCTTCTTTTGAGATCGGGTGCGTGTATACCGGCTGGTTCATAAAACTCTCGCTGAGGCTCGTGTAACACGTACACTCTTTTATGTTTGATGAATTTTATGATATATGGTGATTTTGTAAGGTAGTCATGGTTAATAAGAACGAACCTGTATGCTTTTTTGTTTATCTTTTTTGCGATTTCTCTATGAATATTGGGAAGAACACAAAGTATCCAAATCAACCTTACAATTAAGTTTCTAGGAATAGACAGCTTGTATTCATAAGTACGTAAAACGTTGTTTAATGATCTTTTTAGAGACTGTCCTTTTTCAGTAGTGTAATACACGTCTACTTCATAACCAAAACCGACAAGGTGATCTATGAGCTGTTGCATAACTCGATAGCTACCTCCGCCAGGTAGGTTATGGAATACAGCGACTTTTTTTTTGCTTGACATGGGCGTGCTTAATTTAGTAGTTTAATTTTATAGTGTTTAAGAGGTTTTTTGTTGGTTTAGTTTTTGCATTCTGCTCCGGTTTGTTTTTTTGCTCTTCTGCTCATGCTTTTAATGAAAACTTCACTGGAAGCTTTGAAGAGCCTTGGGTTGTGTCAACCAATTCTGGTCAGATACAGCATTTACCTAATTCTGTCGTTCTTAGCGGTGCAAACTTTGGATATCCTCAGACCTTTCCATACATAAGGACAGGTGAGAGTTTTGATTTAGATATTGATACTGATTTTCAAATTGAATTTGCCTTTAGATACACGATGCCTGGTAGATGGGGAACAGGACTGTCTGTTTCACAAAATATTCCAGAAAATGGTAACGGGCTACCTTTATCTGAATTGCCAGACATAATGATTTTCCAAGTTTGGCAGGATATTGATGGTTTTAAAATATATACGACATTGTGCCCGTCAGATAATCCTGATTGCGTGCGGCAACTACAAAGTATCTCTTTCGATGGATCTGGTGATTTGGACACTTCATGGCACGAAGTAAGAATAGAGTACCTACATAAGGATAATCATTATGAGGTATATCTTGATGATAACTATGTGCCAATTTTTATTTCGGCACCTAGCGATATCTTACCTGTTGGTTTGTGGGCTGGAAATCCTTCTATACAGGGCTCGGGATGGGAGTGGAGCTCGATCGAAATAGACTACATCCGAGTCGAACCAATCGAAATTGAAGAGGGGCGAGACAAAATTATTCTCATCCCTGGCATGTTTGCCAGCTGGAACTACCCAGCCATACTAAACGGACAACCTGGTGAATCATGGAAAGTTCCTGAATGGATTAAGACATACAATAACGTGATTGCTTCGCTTGAGAATGAAGGATATATCCTTAATGAAGATCTGTTTGTCTTTCCGTACGACTGGAGAAAGAAACTGTTTGATTTAAGTGATGACTTAAATGACTACATGAACGACCTAAAGACTCAAGGTAAACTTGAGGACGGTGAGCAGGTTGACTTAGTTGGCCATAGCTTCGGAGGTCTTGTAGCGAGAGCGTACGAGAGTGAGTATGGTGATAGTTTAATTGACCAAATTGTAGCGATTGGATCTCCTAATCTAGGAGTAACTCAGGCATATGGAGCTTGGGAAGGACTGGAAACCTGGAATGCTTCTTGGTGGCAAAGCCAGATGATCCAGTTGTTGGTCAGATTTAACCAGGATCTTGGTGAGTTACCGATCGAGACACTACGGAGAATGTCACCCTCCATTCAGGATGTACTGCCAACTTACAACTTTTTAAACAAAAATGGCACAAATGTCCCGATTAATGAAATGAATCAACAAAATACAAATTTGCCTGATATTAACGAGGGGGATTATGAGGTAGAGGTGATAGCCGGAAAAGGTGAAGAGACAATCGACCAGTTAAATATTAAGCAAAGATCAAAAATCGAGGAGCTATTAGGTCTGTGGGAAGATGGCAAGCCAATTGAAAAACTGATGAGTGATGGAGACGGAACAGTGCTACTTAGTAGTGCAAAGGCAGATTTTGATAATAATTTTGAGATTGAGGCTAACCATGGTGAGATTGTTTTTGGAGAGGAAGGAATTACAACGTTGTTTGGACGATTGGGACTGGATGAAACCTCAGTCGTAGTTAATGAAACTGCTGATGAGCATGATTCCGCTTTGGTGGCGGTGTTGCGTTCTCCTGGAGTAATTAAGCTACTTGATTCGTCTGGAAATGAAATTGATTCGATAATTGATGACAATGGAAAGATATTGTGGTTGCCAGGAGTAGCAGATGGCAGATACAAGATGAAGGTGATTGCTGATGGTGAAACGGGTGACTATGAACTGCATTTTGGATATATCCAACAGGAAAAAGCAGACTGGGAAGTGTTTTTTGGAAGATTGAGCAAAACAGGCGAGGTAGATGAAATCGCCTTTGACATACACAGGGATCAGATAAAGCTTGTCAGTAGAAATGAGAGGCCTGGAGGAAGTAATGCAGTTAAGTATTCGATTGATGGATTGATAGGGAGATTAAGTAAGACAGAAAAGGCCAAGGATCAGTTAAGGATATTAAGACAGATTAAGTTCTGGAGCCATCGACTTTACGGTCAACATACAAGGGAGGGTAATCAGGAAGATGTTGATATGGTAATGGGGTTACTTGATGAATATGACCTGTGGAGTGAGGAGATAATCAAGGAATCAGGTTATGAGATCAAGAAACAACAGGTTATTGGTCGAAGAAGGCTGGTCATTAATTTGGAGAAGACAATAAGCAGGTGGAAGTGGTATACAAGAGACTTGTCTAAAGCCAGAGAGAAACTGCAGATTGCTGAGGACTACTATATGGACAAGAAGTATGCTTTGGCAGATGAGTATTACTACTCGGCTTGGTTGCATTTGAGTCGGGTTTTTAAATTGCCTTGGTGATATTATTGTCTTAGAGTGCCGATGGATGCCTCAGAGTTGGAGTGTTGTTTGAGAATATTATGTTTATACTGAAAAAGTTTAATACGGTAAAAAGGTTTCTAAAAATTATTTTTTTGGAAATACACGATTTGTATGATTGCGTCTCTGGAAAGAGAAAGAGTCACATCCCTCCAACTAGATTAATGTTCGATGGTCCGGCAAGTCTAGACGACTTTCTTAAAAGTGGTGATGTTTTTATGAGCAGTTTTGTGCAAATATTACATCCAGAGCCATCAATAAGGGTTTTGGATATTGGTAGTGGAATAGGTAGGCACACGTTACCACTGACCAAATTGATTGATAGTCATGGAAGGTATGATGGAATCGAAATAGTTATAGCTGGTGTCAAATGGTGCAGAAAACATATTTCTAATCGTTTTCCAAATTTTAGATTCCAACACGTAGATATATATAACGGTGCATATAACCCGCGTGGAAAAATCTTGCCTGAGGAGTTTGTTTTTCCTTTTGAAGATAATAGTTTTGATATAGTTATGGCCTTGTCGGTCTTTACGCACATGACACCTGATAGTGTTCAAAACTATTTAAAAGAGTCATATCGGGTACTAAAACCCGGAGGTAAGGCATATTTTACATATTTCTTAATTAACGATGATTCAAAAAAGAGGTTAGGGGACCAGAACAATACTCAACCGTTCGAACAGACCCCAGATGGTTATTGGACAACAAATCATCAGATTCCTGAAGCTGCAATTGCATATGATGAGGACGTGGTCAGGCGTTTTTATTCTGATTCCAACTTAAAGATTAGTAAGATATATTATGGATCTTGGTGTGGCAGAAAGAAGTTCACTGATTATCAGGATATAGTTCTGGCATCTAAAAAGTAGTCTCTGATTGGTTTAGAATGTGAGTATGTCTATCGTATTAACATTGTTTAACTCAACTACGGGAGGAGATAAGTCGAGGGCGGCAAAGAAGCTAATTGAGCAAAGCTCACCCAGACAAGATTTCTTTTTAATGGTTAGTCTGGCGGTGCTGATGGCTACATTTGGCTTAATTCTTGATAGTATGGCGGTGATTATTGGCTCGATGCTGATCGCTCCCCTACTCTACCCAGTAATGAGCTTGGCTTTGGGAATCGTGATTACTGATGCAAAGTTGGCTGGTAGATCTTTGTTTACGTTGTTTAAGGCAAGTGTTTTAGGCATTGTAGTGTCGGCTGTGGCGACTGTCGTATTTGATGGTGATGTACTGGCTATTACCCCCATGTCATGGTTTGGATCAAAGACTGAACTAATCTCAGTGGCAGTAGCAGTAACAGCTGGAACAGCTGCTTCGTTTGCCCTGATTAAACCTAAGTTAAGCGAGACCTTGCCGGGTATTGCCATCTCGGTGGCAATGATCCCACCTTTGGCAACTGTGGGGTTGGCAATGGCTTGGTTGTCGTGGGACTTGGTAATGAGAGCGCTACTTATTTACCTGATGAACATATTAGGTCTGGTACTAGCAAGCGTAGTAGTGTTTTCTTTGATGGGACTGTATGGCCAGAGAAATGTAATCAAAAAGGAGATGGGGAAAGATGAGAAAGATATGAAGAGAGAGGCGAAACTAGCAAAGAGAGGGAGATAAAGAAAATCGCCAGACGGTGCGACTGGCGATTGTATACAGCTTCCCCATCAGATGGTGAGCATCATGTAACGGTGGAGCATGGTAGTGTTTGATGCCACCAGGATGCCCATGAAGACCCCCATCGGATCAATGCCAATTTGCTGGCTGATGAATGCGGCCAACAAGGCGGCGCCAACTCCTCCGGGAACGGCTGAAAAGATGATGGAAACAACCCCATCTTCTTTTTTGGTCCTGGCCTTGATCTCGTTCTGATGAAGAACGAACATCAGAGTCTCGAAGATTGCTGCGATGAAGAGTAGAATGCCAATTTGGAACGAGACCTCTTGATCGAAGGTGTTTGTTAGATACAGGATTGCGGTGATGGTGGTGGCGTAGACCGAAGCCAACGCCAGAGACAGGACTACCCTTGGGAAATCCAGATATTTCCAGTTCATCGACCTTCTCCCTTCTTGTGGAATATTTAGAGTACCTCAATATTATAAGATATTTTAGGGCGAGATACTAGATATAGGTGCTCGCGCCTGGGATCGAACCAGGGACCTCACGAATGTGAATCGTGCGCTCTAACCAGCTGAGCTACGCGAGCTTGAGGTGTATTTTAGCAAATAAGGGTTGTGCAAGCCTTAATTTAGGATTAAGCTAATAACATGTTTTTGAGACTGTTACAGCGAGTGGGCTCTTTTTTTATGGATATCATCGAGGTGTTTGTGATCTCGATGTCCATATTCATCGTAGTCTACTTGTTTTTGATGCAACCCCATCAGGTGAAGGGCAACTCAATGTTTCCGACTTATCATGATGGTGAGTATTTGATGACAGATAAGGTGACATATAAGTTTAGAGAGCCTAAGCGGGGTGATATTGTGGTGTTTAAGGCGCCAGTAAATGAGGATTTTGATTTCATTAAAAGAGTGATTGCAGTGCCTGGTGACAAAATTTTGATTAAAGATGGTGAGGTATATGTTAACGGTGAGATGTTAAACGAGGTTTACTTACCTGATGAGTATGACACCAGAGGAGGTAGGTTCTTGCGAGAAGGAGTTGAGGCTGATGTGCCAGAGGGAACATATATTTGTATTGGAGATAACCGGGGACACTCGAGTGATAGTCGTGAGTGGGGACCAGTGCCAATGGAGAATATTGTAGGCAGGGTGTTTTTCCGTTACTGGCCATTTAACCGATTTGGTTTGGTGGGTAATGATGGCTGGGAGGTATTTACAGCTTTAGATTAGGGTTACTCCAAATCCTCGGGGTTTTGTGTATCAACTGGCGGATGAAAGTCTTGGCCAGTGATGGATTTGTAGATACGGCTGATCTGTGACTCGGTGGTGAGAGGATCACCTTTTAAGGCAATATGGATGGCGGTCTCGATTCTGGAACGGCGGATTTTGACGGTGGCGTTGTTGCCAAGAGAGGTAGTCAATCGCTGAGACATGAGGTCAATTTCATCGTCTTTAATATCAGGCTGAGGGATAGCTTTGCTGGCCTTTTCGTAGGTTAGTTTGTTCTTGTAGCGACGAGCTAGGGCCTCGGCACGCCGGACAGAGCCGTTTTCACGCAAGATAATCTTGTAGGCCTCGATCATGGTGGCGGTGTCTGGAATAGCTGAGAGAGCCCTGGCGTGACCCTCAGAGATGACACCGGATATGAGGCCGTCTTTTAGGGCATCAGGAAGCTGAAGTAAACGAAGTGAGTTGCTGATATATGCAGGGCTCTTGCCAATGCGGTTGGCCACTTCTTGGTTGCTTAAATTAAACTCGGTCATGAGCCGGTCGAATGACTTGGCTCGATCAACTGGATTTAGATCAGTACGCTGAACGTTTTCAATGATGGCCATCTCAAGCATACCTTGAGGGGTGGTCTCTTTGATTAAAACAGGAACCGAGGAAAGTCCGGCGATACGAGCGGCACGCCAACGACGTTCGCCAGCAATGATCTGATAACCGGCTGGAGTGTGAGCAACGACTAAAGGCTCGATAATGCCATGGATTTTGATGGAATCAACTAGATCGGCAAGAGAGTCAGGGGTAATGACACCACGGGGCTGAAGCGGATTAGGCTGAAGTTGATCGATGGGAAGGGTAGTAGCCTGGTCGGCCATTATTTAGTGATAGTGATGTACTTTCGGGAGTGTTTGGTGATGAAAGAAACAACACCGTCTCTTAAAGCGAAAATAGTAAAGTCTCTGCCTAGACCAGTACCGTCACCTGGGTGAAACTTGGTACCACGCTGACGAACTAGAATCTGTCCAGCTTTAACAGGTTGTCCTCCAAAAAGTTTGACTCCCAGTCTTTTACCAGGACGCTGTGCATGTTGTCGGGCTTTACCACCGGATTTAACTTTTGACATATTTTCTTAATAATTGACGATTATTGCTTTTCCAAGACGACGATTTGGCGTTCAATCTGCGCCCCTGGCCGTGTGAAAATTAGATCGTTACGGAGAGTATTGTAGCCCAAGTTTTCACGAGCGTCAATGAAATCGGCGGTGGTATAGGAACGATCCTGGCCGTGGAAAATGGGGAGAGCGATGACGACACGGGCTTGAGGCTTTAAAAACAAAGCCCAGTGTTTAAGAGCTCCTAGATATAGCTTTTGTAGACCATGCGCAATGTCTGACAACTTGTCTTGGGAAGGTGAGGCGGGGCCTAAGGTTGGCTCGGTGACTATAAGGTCGATTTGATCAACGAGCTGATCCTTTAAATTGGTAGCATTGGCCTGAAAAACAGTAGCTGGTTTTAGGGGAGCACAAGCCTGATTCTCATCTAGCCAGTCAAGGTTGGTTTTAGTGCCGGCAACCTTGTCGGCTGAGAGGTCTGAGCCTATTACCTTGATACCCTGGAGAGCGGCTTCCATAAGGATGGTGCCGGTACCACAGAAAGGATCAAGTAGAGTAAGTCCCCCCGGGTCTTTGTCCCCTACTGCCAGATTGACCATGATGCGCGCCAGTTTGGGAGGGAGCATGCCGGATTTGGGAGTAACGAAAGGTTTGCGACGATCGCGATTGATCCAGGATTTAAAGGAGTGAACCCAGGTAGTTTGGTAAATGTTGAAATCGGAGTCGATGGTTAACTCAACGGCTTTTTGTTTGGTGATAATGACGGGAGAGATGCCGGTTGAGGTAGGGGCTATAAAACGAGTGCGGAGCTGGTTGTCGACTAAGCGTTGTTTAACCTCGTTTGATAACTCATATGACTCCTGATTGGTGGCGTCAAGCAGGTTGAGTGAAAAGTTCTTGGCTTGCTGATCAAGCAAAAGTTTGACTAAATCATCTTGAAGTTGTTTGGCAGAGGAGGTTTGTTTTAGAACGGCAATTTTGACCGTGCCACCTAATCTACAACCAAGAGAGGGAAGATCTAGGGAGGTGGGAGAATCAAGCTTAACAATACTCTGATGAGGCGTAGTTAATTTAGCCTCGGGTATAAGACTAGTAAGCTCTGCCTGCGAGAGGAGGCTGTTTTGACCTAAAAAGAAGAGATAGGAGTTCACTTGAGTGAGATCTTGGTGACTGTAAGTTTGGTTTGGGGTTGACGATGACCCTTGCGGCGGCGGTAGCGGGATTTGGCTTTAAAGCGGGAGATGTCGATTTTTTTACCCTTACCAAGTTCTTCTACCTTTAGAGTGACGCTGGCTCCTTTAACTAAAGGAGTGCCGACAGTGGCTTTGTCATCTTCAATGACTAAAAGAACCTGATCGGTGGTGAAGGTCTTACCGACTTCTAGATCAAGATGTTGGTCAACTGAGAAAGTATCGTCCTTAGAGACGAGATGTTGGTGACCTGATAGTTCAATAACGGCTTGAGTATTTGCCATGAGGGGTATTTTACCTAAACTTTGGAGAAAAGGCTAGACAGACAGTCAGCGTGGAGGGTTACTCGTGTCTATAGTCATCCAGGTACTTCTGGATGTTTGTGGGCGAGTAGCTTTCCAGGGCTTCGTCGGTCAACTCCATTTGGCAGAGGTTGTTTATTTCGCTTTCGATTGCGATTGCTCGTTGCCAGTCGGTGTTGCCCCCTCCGAAGTTTGTTATTTGATTTTGGTTCTTGGCCATTTCGAGATATCCCTTGGCTATGTCTTCACACCCCATTGGTTCGCTACCAAGTATAAGCCTGAAGGTTTCTATTGTACCTAGATCATCCCGACACTTATCATAAAAATCAAACCATTGTTGGCTTGGTGCGCCTCTTTCTTCAGGGAATTGCTGTCGTGTTTGGCTAACACAGTAACTGTCTTTTGCAGAGTCGTAGGCATAAACTTTGAATATCGTCCCTACGACGAGGAGGAGAAGAGCGATTACTATTGTGATTGTTGTTTTGTTCTTCATATTTCTTCTTTCTTTAATTTTACTTTAATCTGGTTTCTTTATAAAAAAGAAAATGGTAATACCTTTTCGGGAAGTTTCTACGGCTGTAGTCTGCCCAGTCAGGTGTGAATAGGTGTTACCAAGTTGTTAACTACTCAAGGCGTAATTCTCACGGCTTTCGTGAGCTAAGCCCTAATTGGCTATGACCATCTGCAGAGTTGGTACACTCCGGGTGAGAACGGAATTGGTACTCCGTCGATCCAGGGGAATCCAGCTTCTGCGTATCCATTGCCGTCCGGGTATGCCCAGAGATTTGCGTTTGGCACATACCAAGGTTCGGTTACCTCCCAGTTGTTGGCGGACATGTTGACGACAAACCACACATAATGGTGGCCGTCCCTCCAGCCGAAGCCTTGGCCCGAAAAACAGGTTGCGGCCTGGGCGGGTTGTACTGCGACTGCAAGCGACAGGGTTGCAAGCAGGATTACAACGAGCATTAGGTTGAGAGTCTTACGACTCCGGGAAAGTGTACGCACAGTTTCACCTCCATGCGTCTTGATGGTACTCGGATGTTAAAGCGCCTGACCACGATATAAAATAAACGGTTCTTGAGATAAGTCAACCCATCGGTCAGCCGGTCTTTTTGGAGGTAGCAATAACCAGACCAAATGTGATGGCAAATGAAAGAAGCGAGCTACCACCATAGGAGAAGAGAGGCAGGGTGATACCAGTGACGGGCATGAGACCCAGGTTCATACCAACATTGACAATGGTCTGAGAGAAAAACTGCCAAAAGGCACCAGCGGCAATTAAACTTGCGAAAAGGTCGGGGTTATCAATCTGTTTAGTTAACCAAAGTAAGATCAAAGTCAGGCAGGCAAGTAATATGGTGGTGCCAACTAATCCAAATTCCTCGGCGAAAGAGGCAAAGGCAAAGTCGGTGTGGCGTTCGGGTAAGAAACGTAAGTGTGATTGAGTTCCCTGGCGGACGCCTTTGCCGATAATGCGACCGGAGCCAATGGCGATCTGAGACTGAATGACGTTGTAACCACTACCAGAGGGGTCCGCATATGGGTTTACAAATGAGGTAAGACGGCGTTGTTGGTAGGGCTCAAGTAGTTGGTAACCTAGAGGTAGAGCGATAAGGCCGGTGAGTAAAAGAGCTAGAAGATAGCGGCGAGGCAGGCTGGAAACAAGCATCATGCCAAACCAGATAAAGGAGATGATAATGGTAGAGCCTAGGTCAGGTTGAAGCAAAACCAGTAGAGCAATGGGGAGAAGTAAAAGAATACGGGTAAATAGCCAGCGCCAAGGACGCAGGATAGGTTGGGTTAAGAAGTAGGCAAAAGAGAGAATTATGAGCGACTTGGCGGTTTCAGAAGTTTGTAGGTGAAAAGGGCCGATCTCAATCCAGCGGACAGAACCACGAGTGACCTGACCAAGGATATAGGTGAAGATGAGAGAAAGGATGGCGATAACGTAAGCAGGGAGAGCCAGAGAGCGAAGGGTTGAAATTGAGGTCTGGGAAATAATGATGGTGACTAAAAGAGAGAAGAGGATGAAGGTTAACTGAGTAAGAGCCAGAGACGGGGTGGTACTCCAGATAACGGAGAGGCTAAAAACTAAAACGACGAAGGCAGCTAAGATGGGTGGTGTGGCACGCATTAGACCTTGGTAACGGTCAGTTCTGGCCCTTTAGTCAAATGGCGAACCAGAGCTTTGGACTTAATTAAATCCTGTTGAGACTCGGGCCAGTCGGGCAGGGTGACATCGACTTGGTCGGTGAAGGCGCAGTTGGCTTCTTTACGGGCTTGTTGGATATCGCGGATAAGCTTTCTGGCCTCACCCTCCTGCTGCAACTCAGGAGTGAGAGTAAGATCTAGTTCAGCTTTAAGTTCCTCACCTTTGTCTAAAACAATCTCTTTGATGTTAAGTTCTGATTTGATGATCTCAATCAATGCCAGATCAAGATTGGTGGTAGGAGCTTTGACTTTAAGCGAGGACAACGGCTGACGAACCGGAATATTAGCGGACTTGCGTTGGGAGTGACCCAGCTCACAGATCTGGCGAACTAGTTTCATTTGATCTAACAAGGCCTGATTGACCTTTGATTCGGTCTGGGGCCAGTTGGCTAGATGAACCGTCTCCTCTCCGGTTAGATTGGTATATATCTGATCGGCTAAGAAGGGGGTGAAGGGCATAAGTAAGCGGCTTAAGGTTTCAAAACAGGTATAGAGGGTGTGGTAGCAGGTGTTTTTGTCATCAGAGTCTGGAGTGTTGGGGCCGATGCGATCCCTAGAACGGCGAATATACCAGGTAGAGAGGTCCTGAACAAAGTCCTCGATGGCCTGGGTGGCAGAAAAGGCATTGTATTTCTCAAGATTGCTAGTAACGGTGTTAACAGTTTGGGTTAGACGAGACAGAATCCAGTCGTCGAGTAAGGTAGGGGTGAGTGACTGGTTAGAATCGAGCGTCCAACCCTCCATAGAGGCGTAGTTGACGAAGAAACGGTAAGAGTTCCAGAGGATCATGTGGAAACGGCGTTTAACGTCATTGGTGAGGTTGTAGCCAAACAAAAGATTGCGTTCTGGATTGTGACGGGCAAAGGTCCAACGCATGACATCAACGCCAATCTGGTCGGCGGCTTCATTGAACTCAATGGAGTTGCCCCAGGACTTGTGCATGGCCCGACCGTCTTCGCCGAGCATGGTGTTAAAACCTAAAACATTGTTAAAGGGAGCGGTGTCCTCAAGAACGGTGCTCATAGCAATCATGGAGTAGAACCAGTTTTTGAACTGGCCGGGGAAGGATTCGGTGATAAAGTCAGCCGGGAACCACTTGTCAAAATAGCGCCGGTCATCGGTGTAACTTAACTTGTTGGTTTTGGGATCAATGAGAGTGGAGAAAGGAACAATGCCAGCATCAAGCCAGGGATTGCCGACCGGTTCGATGCGGGAGGCGACTCCCCCACATTGGTCACATTTAATCTTGACGGCATCAATTTGAGGTTTATGGGGGGATTTGCCAGCAAACTGATCCCAACCAGAAACAGCTTTTTGTTCAAGTTCTTCCCGGCTGCCAATAACCTGGAAATGACCACATTCAGAACACTCCCAGATGGGCAGAGAAAGACCCCAGTAACGGTTTTTCTTACTGATGAGCCAGTCGTGCATGTTGTCCAACCAGTCCAGTTCACGATCTAGACCAAACTCAGGAATCCAGTTGATTTGGCGGGCTACCTTCTTCATACGCTCTCTTAAGGTAGGTTTGCCTTTGTCCATGGCGATGTACCATTCATCGGTGACCTTCCAGACAAGTTCGGTTTTGCAGCGCCAGCAGGCGGGATATCGGTGGGTGTAGTTTTCAAGCTTGAAAACCCAGTCGATACCTTCTTTTTGATCTTCGCTGGTTAGATAGTCGAGGATGAGCTCTGGGTGTTTCTTGGCATTTTGTCCAGACAAGAAACCTAAGCCCTCAAGATATGAGGCGTCGTCGTTGATAACGGGAATCATGGGAAGGCCAAGTTTTTGACCTAGCTTAAAGTCTTCTGATCCGGCACTGACGGCAGTGTGAACCAAACCCGTTCCTTCTGTGGTAGTGATGGGGAGAATCTGTTCGTCGGTGGCGATAACAGTATGGAAAAGCGGATGACCGGAGATGTCTTTGACAGCCGGCAGGTGATCAAATGGGCCTAAATACTTAAGACCAACCAAGTCTTTACCTTTGAGAGTTTTGACGACACCTTGATGATCCTGACCAAAAACCCGATCAAGGGTATCCTTGGCGATATAGAAGAGATTGCCGTCGTTGCCTTTGACTAAAACATAATCTAGTTTGGGATCAACGGTGACAGCAATATTGGCGGGGATAGTCCAGGGAGTGGTGGTCCAGATGATAAGAAACTCACCAGGCTTGTCTACCAGGGGTAACTCAAGATAGATGGCTTTGTGAGTCACTTCTTTGTAGTCCTCGGTGAGCATCTCATGTTGGGAGATGGCGGTCTGACAACGGGGGCACCAGGGAACTGAGTCATGACCTTTGTAGATCCAGCCGTTTTGATGACAAACCTTGAGGAAGTGCCAGATCATGTAGTTGTTCTGATCGGACATAGTGAAATATGAGTTGTCCCAGTCCATGAAGTAGCCTAAGCGTTTGCTTTGGTCGGTCTGAATACCAGAGTATTTTAAGACTCTGTCTTTACACTGTTGGACAAATTTGTCGATGCCATAGTTCTCGATTTCTTTTTTGGTCTTGAAACCTAGCTCTTTTTCAACCTCTACCTCAACCCAGAGACCCTGACAGTCAAAACCATTCTGGAAACGCTGGGCGAAGCCTCTCATGTTATAGAAACGCTGCCAGAGGTCTTTGTAGGTACGACCCCAAGCATGATGGACACCCATGGGATTGTTAGCGGTGATGGGGCCATCCTGGAAGAAGAACTTTTGCGGAGCTTCGTCATTTTTGTGAAGATAACGATCGACAATACCAGATTCATACCAGGACTTGAGTAATTCCTTCTCCTGAGCTATGAAATCAGGTTGGGCGTCGACTGGTTTGATGGTGTGTTTGGATGACTTGGCGCGAGGCATGGATTTATTGTATACAGCTTTAGGAATGATGACCAGCTAGGTGAAATTGATTGATGAGTAGCGTGATTATATGTTGGGGGGAATATAATTGCAACTTGCTCTGTTATGGGATAATATTGCATTACCGTATCCTTTTAAAACGAAAGGGTTTTCGCACCATGACAGCTTCAGATGGCAGATTCGTCGTTGACAGTGTCGCAATAATGGTATGCCTGGGCGGCAATGGTTCCGCTCCCAGCGTGAACATAAAAGTGGACAACGAGAGAGTGGCAATTCAGCCGCCTGGCCGTTACGAGTTTTCTTTCAGGAGACCCGCCGCCGTCTTCATTGAGTGCTTCCTGCCTTGCGGTAAAACGCAAGAGAGAACCAAGCACACGCTCCAGGAGATGGTGGTGGTGTTGACCGACGATGGCATGCTGGGCATCCTCACAGACAAGGGTGAGATGACCATCTGTTCAGGAATGCCAGGCGTACTGGTCGAATCAGAAGAACCAGAGACCGAAGCGGAAGTTGTTGAGGCGTAAGCTTCAAGGGGTGTCTGCACTAATGCAGGAGCAGACACCCTTTTTTACGGGGTGAAAGACTAACTTTTACGTCTTAAGAAAGCGGGAATATCCAGTTCGTTATCAATATCGACTTCGGAGTGTTGGAATTTGTCATCAAGCTTGGGTGAGGATGGTGGTGGATCGTCTGAGTCATCCTGAGTGGAGGTGTTACGGGTAGAGAAATCAGTAGATTGAGTTTCTGAAGGGCTAACAAAGGGTGAGACAGAACGGTTAACAAAACTTTGGAGGCGGCGGCGTGACTCATCAAATCCAGTGGCTATAACCGAGATTTTGATCTCGTCTTTCATATCATCCTTGATGGTGGCACCAAAGATTATGTTGGCGTCAGCGTCAGCGGCTTCAATAATGACCTGAGCGGCTTCGTTAACCTCGGACATGGTCATGTCTCGTCCACCAGTGATATTGAATAGGATACCCCTAGCTCCATCGATAGAGGTCTCAAGTAGAGGTGAGGTAACGGCAGTGCGAGCAGCGTGTTGGGCTCGTTTTTCTCCAGAACCAGTTCCGGTACCCATAAGGGCTGATCCGGCATCAAGCATAATGGAGCGGACATCAGCGAAGTCAACGTTAACAAGCCCTGGGATGGTGATTAGATCAGAGATGCCTTGGACACCTTGGGCTAGAACTGAGTCAACAATGGAGAAGGCATCAACGAGGGAAACTTTTTGATCGACAATTTCTAGGATTTTTTGGTTGGGGATGACAATCAAGGTATCGACCTTGTCTTTCATGCTTTCAATCCCCTCTTCACCTTGAACCATGCGGCGAGTGCCTTCAAAGAGGAAAGGCTTGGTGACAACAGCAACTGTTAGAGCACCTACTTCTTTAGCTATTTCGGCAACTACGGGGGCTGCGCCAGTACCAGTGCCACCACCCATGCCGGCAGTAATGAAGACCATGTCGGTATCAGCTAAGATATCTCTGATTTTTTCTCTTGATTCCTCGGCAGCTTGGGCACCGACACTGGGATCAGCACCAGAACCTAGACCTTTGGTTAGTTTTTCACCAATCTGAATTTTGGTGGGAGCGTTGTTGGCTAATAAGGCCTGAAGATCGGTGTTGACAGCGATGAACTCGACACCCTGGATCTGGGCCTGATTGATCATGGTGTTTAGGGTATTACCACCACCACCACCGATTCCGAGAACTTTGATTTTGGCGAAGGAGTTGATTTCTGGTTTAACTAGACCCATACAATTTAAATAAGGATTTTATGTGTTTGGTTGGGCAAATAGTAACAGTTTCTCTAGTTTTCCACAAGCTAAGCAAATCAGATTTAGGGTAAAAGTTGTTTGATCCAAGAAGCGCCCTTGTTAACAATTCCTTTACCGGGCAGGCTCTTGAAGATGTCGGTGAAACCACCGGAGAATTTAGCTTCGGAATCGGGGTGAGAAACGGCATAGAGAATTAAGCCGGTGGCAGCGGCGTAAGCTGGAGAACTGATCTCATCTATAAGACCATTTAGACCAGTAGGTTGACCAATGCGAGCGGGTAGTTGAAGGGTTCTTTTGCAACTGTCTAGCACAGCAACAGTCTCGGCTCCCCCACCAGTGATAACGATACCAGCCGGAGTGGAACCAGCAAAACCAGCGCGTTTGATTTCCTCACCAACAAGGCCAAAAATCTCATTGAGGCGAGGGCGGATAATACCGTCAACTAAGGTTTTGCGAGAGGTGGTGCGGATCTCCTCCTTTAGACCTAAGCGGGCTAGATTGATATCATCATCTTTGCGTTTGTTGTCGGTTGTGTCCTGAGTTGTCGTGGGCTGGGGTTGGCGCTCAAGTGCGGTTAGATGTTGCTTGATTTTTTCAGCAGATTGAAGCGAGATGCGTAGGCCAATAGCTAAGTCATTAGTGATATTTTTGGCACCAACCGGTAAGACGGCGGAGTGAGACAAAGCTCCGTCTACAAAAATAGTTAGGGAAGTAGTACCACCACCAATATCAACCAAGACGACTCCAAGTTCTTTCTCGGTTTCGGAGAGAACGGCTTGAGCAGAAGCTAAACCGGTAAAGACAACGTCCTCGATGTTGGTGCCTAGATCGGCAACACACTTGGTTAAGTTCTTCATGACAGCAGTGGAGCCGGTGACTAGATGGGCCTCGGCTTCAAGACGGACACCAGTCATACCCAAAGGGTCTCTGACACCTGATTGAGAATCGACTATAAACTCGCGGGGAATGACGTGAATGATTTCTCTGGATGAGGGAAGGGAAACAGCCCGGGCGGCTTCGATGACACGATAGATATCATCCTGGGTGATCTCTCCTTCTGGATTGCCAACGGCAACTACTCCTTTAGAGTTCTGGGATTGAATATGTTCACCGCTAACGGAAACGAAAGCAGAGTTAATGGAGTAACCGGCCATGCGTTCGGCGGCTTCGACCGACTCGGTGATGGAGGCAATGGCTTCGTCAATATCGACTACCTGGCTTTTTTTGATACCGCGACTGGGAGCAGAACTGACACCAACGACATTAAGACGCTGTTCATCCTGGGAAGGATTAACAATGATAGTAGTGATTTTGCTTGAACCGATATCGATTCCGGTAATTAAGTGAGGCCTGGCCATGAAGCTGATTGTGTGTATATAAACTTAGTAACTTGAGACGACCGGCTTGTTAAAGCGCAGGTCTATTATAGCGCGGTCAGATTTGATTGTATCCGCTGCGCGAATTTGTTGTAAAGTGCTGATTGCGGTTAAGGGGTCGGCATCAAGGGGGAAAACAACATAAAGTGAGGGTTTTAAGTGGACAATCAGATTGCCTTGGTAAAACCAACCCTTGGTAAATGGAATTGCTGAGAGATTAAGTTCCTGGTGGTAGAGATAAATTTGGGCAAGAGTGGTAGATGAGAGCTGGTCAGGTGGAGAGGTTAAGAAGAATACCGGAGATGGGGCAGACTCGCGATTGGAGATAAGCTGGCCTTTTGAGGTAATGGTAACAGTGTCGGTGTATGAATCTGATAGAGCAAAAATTACGGTTTGGATGGGACTGACAACTAACTGGTTGGCTGATTGACTGGAGGGGGTGGCCTCGGGGGTGATAGTGGGGAAAGGTGAGGGTGAGACTGACTCAACTAGACCTAGAACCAGAGGGTCTGATTGTGAGACAAGGGTGGCATTGAGGGTGTGAGGAAAAGATAAGCTTAATTTAGCATCGGAGAGCGAGGGGTCGATCTCAAGAAGCCGCTGGCCAATTCTAGATGGTTTTAGGAAGAGAGAGACCTTGCCTTGGTATGAGTTAAGTAGATCAAGATGAAGAGGGAGACATTGTTTGTCATCATAGGAGCATTTGATGTCTTTGACTCGGATCAGGTCTGATTTAAATAGATAAAGAAAAAGGAAGAAAATAAGAACTAAGATAACCAGTTGAGGTAACAACTTAAGCCAGTTGGAGGAGCCTGAATATATGCGGGAACGGCGGTTTGGTGTAAGTGGCTTAGCGCGACGACGGCGACGATAACGAATCATTAAGATAGGGGGCTAGATGGGAAATAATTTGGTCGGTGGCATCGGTGCGAATGGTAGATACAGGTTTTTTTAATTTCAACTTTAATGCCTGGTTAATGGCCACCTCAAGATTGTCGGGGGAGAGATCTTTTTCCTGAAGAACGATGCCAGTGCCAAGGCGTTTAAGCAACTGGGCATTCTTGTCCTGCTCGTGATGGGAGACCCAGGGAATGGGAATAAGTAAGCTTCGCTTGTTAAGGAGGAGTAATTCATAAGTAGTGTGGGCACCGGCTCTGGCAATAACGAGGTGGGCAGTTTTAAGATAGCGGACGGCATCTTGAGCAAAGAAGTAAGGCTGGTGTTTGTAGCGAGTACGAAGATTTTTTGGCAGTGAGGCCTTGACCCGACGGGCTTTGTCTTGGTCTGAGGTGATGGTGTGAGCACCGGTTTGATGAACGACTTTGTATTTTTCAACCAGCTTGGGAATAAGGGGGAAGAGGGCCTTGTTGATAACAGTACTACCCTGCTTACCACAGGTGATGTAAATGAGGGGTGGCTTGGGACGTTTGTAGGTGGTCTGTTCAAGTAAGCTGGGTCTGATAGGTAGACCAGTGACAAAGGATTTGTGCTGAGGATAGTTTTTAAGTGAGCTTTGGTGGGTGAGGAAGATTTTTTTGACAAAGGGAGTGATGGCACGATTGGCCCAGCCAGCGGTGACGGTTTGCTCATGAGTGACGGCAGGGATACGAAGCAACCAACCGGCGATGACAACGGGGACGGACAAGTAACCGCCAAAGGAGACAATTAAGTCAGGTTTGGTGGAGAGAAGATAGGCAAAAGACTGGATGAAGCCTAGGATAATTTTTAAAAACTCAAGCGGATTGGTGACACGATAAAACTTGCCGGTTTTAAGCTCGTAGAAAGGAATGCCTGAGCCGGTCACCTCCTGGTATTCGGCGCTAATCTGTTTGTCACCACGCATGGTGAACTTGTGACCAACCCAGATAATTTTGTGGCCCTGAGTACGAAGCTTTTGGGCAACTACTAAAGCTGAGTTGTGATGACCGCCGGTGAAGATAATGGTTTTGGACATAGTGAATGTTTGTTTTTTTAAGTCTTGAGGGTCTTGGCGATGCTGGTTAAGACCCCTACGGCAACCAGAGTACTGATTAGTGATGATCCTCCATATGATATCAAAGGTAGAGGAATACCGGTTAAGGGAACCAAGGCCACCATGGCTGAGAGATTGAGCAAAAATTGAACCGAGATCCAACCGGCGATACCAGTGGCTAAGAGTTGATTAAAGCGATTGGTTGATTGGGCAGCAATCTTGAAAGCGAGGATGATAAGGCCTAGTAGAAGTAGGATGAGGATTAAGGAACCAATAAAACCTAGCTCCTCGGCGATGACGGCAAAGATAGAGTCGGTGGTAGCTTCAGGTAAATACTGATATTTTTGCCGACTTCTACCCAGTCCCACACCGGTTAAGCCGCCTGATCCTAAAGCAATCAAGACTTGGTTGATGTGATAGGAGGCACCTAGTGGATCTTGGGTGGGATCAAGAAAAGTGGTTAGACGAGCACGGCGATACGGTGAGGAGAGGATGAGGAAAATAATACCTAAGACACCAGTTGAGGCGAGACCGACTAGCTGGATGATGGGAGCACCGGAGACGTAGTAGATTAGAAAACCCGTAGTAGCCAAAACAATAGCGGTACCTAAGTCAGGTTGAAGCATAGTTAGGCCTAAAACTAAGGCTAGAACTGCTAAGAAATTAACCAGTTTGCGAGGGGTCTCAAGCCAGGCAGAGAGGTAGATGATCAGGGAGAGCTTGAGTAACTCAGATGGCTGGAGACTAAATCCGGGTAGAGCGATCCAACGCCTTGCACCTTGAACCTTGTTACCAATACCAGGGATGAGGACGGCGATCATTAGAAGCAAGCAGAGTAGGAAAAATGGCAGGGCGATCTTCTTGTAAAACTGGGGCGGAAGGAGAGAGGTTACAAAAAAAATAATTAAGCCCAACCCGGTCCATTTAAGTTGCTGAAAGACAAAGTGATACTTGTTACCAAAGTCTCGGTAGGCCTCTACAACACTAGCGTTGTAGACAGCCAGGAGCCCTAGTAAGAGCAAGGAAAGGGTGAGGACAAAAAGAGAGACAGCCAGAGGGTGTCGGGGATGGGGACGTTTCATGTTAGATGACGGCTAACCAGACGCCAAAGATGACCACCATAATGCCAGCTAACCAAGCGCGAGAGACAATCTTGGATTCATGCCAACCGGCTTTAAGCAGCCAGTAATGGAGAGGAGCGACTGGAAAAATGCGTTTACCACGAAGTTTGACCGAGAGGATTTGAAAGAAGCTGCTTAGGCCAATGATAATAAATGGAGCACCCATAACGATGAGGGCGATGATCTTGCCCAGCAGCAAACCAACAACAGCCAGGGTGGCACCAAAAGAAAGGGCGCCGACGTCGCCCATGAAAATACGTGCGGGGTAGACATTGAAATATAAGAAGGCAATCAGACCGCCTAGCCAGAGGGCAATAAAGATGGAGAGGGAGGTGTCAAGAATGGAAGCAGAGAGAAGCCAGAAACCAAAGAGGGTAATAAGCAGTAGTCCTCCGGCTAAACCATCAAGGCCGTCGGTGATGTTAACGGCGTTGGCAAAACCAATGACTAAAATGGCAGCTAGAGGGATATAGAAGATGCCCAGATCAAAGACACCAACAAAGGGGATGTTAAGGATGGAGATGCCTAGGTTGTAGTAAAGAAGAGCGCCAATAATTAAACCTAGAGCAACCTGAATCAAGAGCTTGTGCTTAAACTTCAGGCCGGCAAAGCCTAGGTCGCGGTCAAGCTCAAAGAAGCCAACAATATCGTCATAAAGACCTAAGATACCAAAGGAGAGGAAGGTGAAGAAAATGACATTGATCTCGCTGGCGATGGGATAAACGGAGGTGACATAGACACCAAAGAGACGAATAAGCGGAAAGATAACGGCAAAGGTAAGACCAACGGTTAAGAGTATAAGCAGTCCCCCGCCTTCCGGAGTCTTGGCCTTACTTTTGATGTGTTCTGAGGCAGCGTTTTTGTCTTTGGAGAGAATGGCTGATTTGGATTTGTAGAAGCGTAAACGGTAAAGCAGATTAATGAAGGGAATAATGGCAATGCTGGTGATAACAAAGGAGAAGATGAGTAAACCTAGAAGTAGGGCCATATTAGAGAAGATGAGGAATAAATATTACTGCACCGACAATGATAGAGGCAAAAGCAGACATAAGAACCATACCAGCTGAGGTGTCCTTGGCGATCTTGGCAGACTGGTGGTATTCATGGGTAAGTAGGTCAATTACTGACTCGATGGCGGTATTAAGCATCTCGGAGATGATGACTAAGGAAAAGGTAAAGACTAAGATCAACCATTCCCAGGCAGCTAGTGAAAAATAAAAGCCTAGAAGAGTAACCAGGGTGGCAGCGATTAAGTGAATACGAAAATTGGGCTGAGTCTTGAAGTTGTAGACAATGCCATCCCAAGCAAATTTAAAGTGAATATGATGAGTTTTCACAGGGTTAGTTTAGCAAAATTTCGGAATCAAAGGGCGAGGAGAAGCAAGTTGGCGATGTCAAACCAGAGGGGCGCGGCTGTTTCTGAGCCCCAGGGGGATGAGGTAGGCTCTCGTAGAGTAACTAACATGGTGAACTTCGGGTTTTCTGCCGGTGCAAAACCAATGAAGCTGGCAATGGTCTTGTCTTCGTCGTAATGGCCTGAGACAGGAATTTGGGCAGTACCGGTTTTACCAGCGACTTTAATGCCTTCTGGCCGATTCCATCTAACAGTACTCTCATCAACCGCTTCGACCATCATCTGAGTAACTAGAGTGGCTGTTTCTGGTGAGATGACTTGTTGGGTTTTGGGAGTAGGGAGAGAAATAAGCTTGTCGCCGTCCTTAATTTGCTGAACGATATGCGGCTGAACCCAGATACCTTGATTGGCGATAACATTGGCGGCGGCCAACATTTGAATCCGGGTGATAGCAATACCCTGACCAAATGAAGAGGTAGCCAGATCGATATCTTTAAAGTCATTAATTTGCTTTTGCTTGGGAGTGATCTCTTCCTGAAGATCGATGCCGGTCGCTTGACTGAAACCAAAGCGATTTATGTAATCAAGAAAGCTGTCCTTACCTAGCCGACGAGCGGCAAAGATCATGCCGGTGTTGTCCGAGTTGATAATCACCTCGGTCATGGTGGTACCGGGATGGTACTGGTCATTCCAGGTCTTGATGGTGTATTGGTTGATGCTGACAGCCTGATCACAGGTGGAGTCACACTTAGTTTCGGGTGAGACTACGCCAGCATCGATAGCAGCGGCCATGACAATGGGCTTGAAGATCGAGCCTGGCTCAAAAAGATCGGCTATGGCAGGATTTTTGTGGAGATTGGGATCAAATTTGTAGAAGATGCGCGGATCATACTGGGGGGCGTTGGCTAAAGCAATAACGGCACCGGTAGTAGGCTCCATAACAATGGCTGAAGCCTGAACGGCACCATATTTAAGCAAGGCTTGATGAAGCAGTTTTTCAATCTGATACTGGAGACTGCGATTGATGGAGGTAAGTAGGGTGCGCCCATCAAGTGATGAGTAACTGGTGTAGTCCCCTACCAAGATGGGGTTGCCAAAAGCATCGGTTTCCTGTTGGAGGCGTCCACCACGACCCTGGAGCTGACGGTCATAGTAACCCTCCAAACCAAAGTAGCCCTGCGGTTCACCTTGCTGATTCTGGCCGACAAAACCAAGTAAGTGAGCACTCATGGAGGCCTCAGGGTAGAAGCGAACGATCTGCTCATCAAACCCTAGTCCCTTGATATCAAGATCCTCAATGGCTTGTCGCTGCTCACGGGTAAGGTGGTGTTTTAGAGCAATCCAGGAACGGTCACTGTTAAGCTTTTGTTCAAGCAACTCTTTAGCGGCTGCTAGCTTTTCTTCCGGGGTGGGTAGGATTTCGGCTGAGCTGGTGGCCAAGTCTGGAGTACTAGCGATAATGGGAGCAACTTTTTGCACTATCTCTTGAGAACTTGCCTCCAGTTGAGGACGGTAGGCATAGAGAAGAAAGCGAGTCTCGACACCAGCCAGAATCGATTCGTCTGAGGAAAGAATCTGGCCTCTTCTGGCTGTAAGAGTAACGACTGAGTTGTGCTGGGAGGCAGCCCTAGCACTTAGGTCATCACCTCTGATGACCTGCCAGTAAAATAGGCGGGTGACAACGATAAAAGTAATTAAGGGAATAATGACCTGAAGGACCCTGATCCGGTAGGTGGTTGTCATTTAGAGAAGGGTTAAAAATATAAAACTAGCGAGAAAGGTAGGCGACAGGGGCGGGGGTGGTGAGAGCAAGTGGCTTGTCAACCTTGACGAAACCTCGAGAGTCGGCCCAGGTTTCGAGGGCGAGAAGTGAGGATTCCTTGGCAATGTCGTTGGCAAGGGCGACGTTTTCTTTACGGATTTGATTTGTTTGAGCATAGATCTGATTTAGCTGTTGGCCTTGAGTGGCAAGCAGGTTGGTACCAACCAGGTTAAGGATAGCAAGAGTGATGACGATTATGAAATTGAGCTTAAGGATGGTGTTGAGTGATGGCTTGGTCATTGTTTGGCGGCGGCTCTTAGCTTGGCGCTGCGAGCTTTGTGATTTTGGTTAATTTCTAAAACGGTTGGTTTAACCGGTTTTGAAGTTAGAATTTCAAGATTGTTTGATTCGGCTTGCTCTTTAAGGAAGTGTTTGACTAACCTGTCCTCACCAGAGTGGAAGCTGATAATGACGAGTCGGCCTTGTTTTTTAAGCAACCTAAGGGCCTGCGGAAGAGCTTGAGTGAGACTGTAGCGCTCTTGATTGACAGCCATTCTTAAGGCTTGAAAGGTTTTGGTGGCCGGGTGGATCTTGCCATGAGGCTTGATACGGGCGACTAGGTCAGCCAGTTGAGTGGTGGTAACAATGGGGGTGCGTTGACGAACCTTAACGATCCTGCGGGCAATTTTGGCGGCAAAGGTTTCATCTCCTAACTCAAGAAGTAAGCGGGTAAGCTCTTTTTGAGAGAGGGCCATAAGCAGATCGGCAGCAGTAACGCCTAGATCTGGATCCATGCGCATATCAAGAGGGCCTTCTGACTGGAAGGTGAAGCCTCGCTGTGGCATGAGAATCTGGAGGGTGGAGACACCTAGGTCAAAGAGAATGCCGTCGATGGGTAGATTGATAAGCTGGTCGAGATTGGCAAAGTTGCTACGGATAAGGAGACAGGTTTTGGCCTCAACTTGGGTTACAGGTAGCTTGACATCAAGTTTGATGTTGATGTCTGGACAGGCAGACTGTAACCGAGCTGAAGCACGCTCAAGGGCTTGGGGGTCCTGATCGATGGCAATGACCGAAGCACCTTTTTCAAGTATGGCTTGAGTGTGGCCACCATCTCCCAGAGTGGCATCAAGATAAATTCTGCCAGGTTTGACCTGAAGATACTCTAAAGCTTCTTTAAGTAAAACTGGTTGATGTTGATACTCGGTCATATATTTAGCTCACTAATGGCAGTCTCGATTTGGCTTGAATCTTGTTCTAACTTCTCAAGGTGCGAATGATAGCGGCTTTGGTCCCAGATCTCAATGCGAGTCAGAGCTCCGGCTACGACTATCTTTTTGGTTAAGTTGGCCTGTGATCGAAGATGGTCTGGGATCAAGGTGCGTCCCTGTGAATCCAATTCGAGTGGTGTTGCTTGTTGGACTAGCAATCGAGTGAAGTTCCTGGCTGCTGGATTGGTTAAGGGAAGGGAGGCCAGCTTGGCGGAGAGCTTCTTCCAGGATGAAGCGGGGAAAAGAAAAAGGCACCCATCCAGACCTCTGGTGATGACGCCACCAGATTTTAGTTGGGAACGAAAGCTCTTGGGAATGGCGAGACGGCCTTTGTTTTCGAGATTGTGGTAGTAACGGCCAATAAACATATTGCATAGTCGCAGGCAAGGTGACTTAACTTCTAATGATATCGGATGTTTCACCACTTGTCACCACTAATAGTTAACTATGTCAAAAGGTATCGTGTCAAGAGGGAAATACAGCAAAAAAACCACGTCTTAGAGGACGTGATCAATCAAGAAAAATGCGGGGGGGTTGGGATATTACTTAAGAGGGAGGAAAGGGCCGACTAGATAGAGGGTAACGTCTTGAGTTTCGCCTTTAAGATCATCCCGGACAATGGTGACTTGTCTACTCCAAGGCTTAATATCTAAATCAACAGTAAGCTGTCCATCAACAGCCTCAACCTCTTCTAGAACTTGGTAGTCCTGGCCATCGAAGTAAGCAAGACTAGTGGCGTCACTGATGAGAGTAAGAGTGCCAGTGACATCGTCGGGCGAGGCGGAGGTGATGACGAAGGGCTCGGAGACTACCTCACCAGAGTAGGTACCGATATATCCATGGGTGTAACTTAAGATGGCAGTTTCTGTGTATTTTATAGGAGTGAATTTGAGTTTTTGGTCGGTAGTAGCGGAGGGACCATCGATGAAGACATAGTTGCTTTTGAGAATATTGATCTCGGTGTCATTCTCGAGCTTGGTCTTAATGGTACCGGTGCTGATGTCCTGGTCAAAGCTACATTTACCACCTGAGGAACAGCTACCCAGTAAGAAGGCTTGAGTGAAGGGAAGTTCAACTGGCAGAGAGATAGAGGTACGACCTCCTTTAAGAGAGTTGCCGGAGAGATACTCGATATCGACAGTAAGCTCGGGGGTGTTACCCGGTTTGTCCATGTAGAGGGTAATGAGTTTGTTGGTCTGGTGTGGGAAAAGGGTGATGAAAGGACGGTCAGGAATGGGAAGGGCGTTGATGATTTGTCGCTTGGCGGGAGGAGGAGGAACTTCCTCTGTTGAGGAGGAGGAGATTAGGCGATAGGCGACGAATCCAACCAGGCTTAGGATAAGCAGAGCGGGAACTAGAAGAACGAGTTTAGACTTGGGCATACTTTTGGGATAACAGATTAATTTAACTTCTCGTCAAGGTATTTGGCAAGCTTACCAATGGAGACGGTCTCCTGGAGAGCGGTGTCCCGGTCTCTTACCGTAACGGTCTCTTTCTCGAGAGTGTCAAAGTCAACAGTGATACAGAAAGGAGTGCCGATTTCATCTTGGGAGTAGTAGCGCTTACCGATGTTGCCTCGATCATCCCAGTCAACCACAAAGCGATCGTAGAGAAGAGTCTGGACTTGTCTGGCTTTGTTGACCAGGTCTTCTTTGTTAGATAGGAGAGGAAAAACGGCGGCCTGGTAAGGGGCTAGCTTGTAGGGAAGCTTGAGCATAACTCGATTTTTTTGTTTGTCTTCGTAGTAGGAGTTAATAAGAATGGTGGTGAGAGAGCGAGTGATACCAAAAGTGGGCTCGATGACGTGGGGAATGAATTTGCGGTTGGTCTTGGGGTCGGTGTATGAGAGATCAACACCAGATTTTTCTGAGTGGTTTTTGAGATCAAAGTTAGTCCTGTAAGCAACAGCAAACCATTCTTTGTAACCAAAGGGGTACTTGTACTCAAGATCCTCGGTGCGTTTGCTGTAGTGGCTTAGTTCGTCGGAGGTGTGAGGACGCCAACGGAGTTTGTCATCGGTAACACCAAGCATGTGAGCGAAACGAGTAACCTCTTCTTTCCAGAACTCAAACCATTGCTCCCAGTCTTTTTCCTCAACAAAGTACTCAAACTCAGCTAGGTCAAACTCTAGGACTCTAAAGGTGAACTTGCCCATGGTGATCTCGTTTCGGAAAACTTTACCAGCTTGGGCCAAACCAAAAGGCAGACGGGGATGGATGGAGTCAATAACCTGTTTGAAGTCAACAAACATACCTTGAGCGGTCTCCCCTCTTAGGTAAGCGGTGTTTTTCTCCCCGGTGATGATACCGACTTGGGTCTCGAAGAGCTGGTTGAAGAGACGAGGAGAAGTCCAGTCAAACTGACCACACTTAGGACAGAGGATGTGCTTGTCTTGAATAATGGCTTCAAGCTCCTCAAGTGACTTACCCTCAACTTTGGTATCAGGGTATTTGTCTTCGATGAGGTGATCAGCTCGGGTGCGATAGTGGCAGTTTTTACAGTCGATGAGAGAGTCGGAGAAAGAAGCTGTGTGGCCGCTGGCTTCCCAGACTTTGGGACTCATGAGGATGGCGGTATCAAGACCGTAAACCTCGGGACGCTTGTGGACGAACTCTTTCCACCAGAGATTGATTAGATTGCGATTTAACTCAACACCCCTGGGACCTAGGTCATAGGTGTTGGCCAAACCACCGTAAAGATCGGATCCGGGGAAGATAAAACCACGACGCTTGGAGAGCGCTACTACTTTCTCTAGAAGTTTGTCATCAGCCATGGAGATATTGTAGCATCCGTAACTTTATAGCTATTTACCCAGAGCCATGTCGGGTTCTGGTCGGGGGGTGGACTGATCTGCTAATTTGCTATCAGTCGAGGTGCTAGAGCCGGCAGAGGAATCAATTGGTTGTAGCTCTCCGTCTTTAATGACATGAACGACGTGAACTGGTTTGGGGCGAAAACCTTTTGGTTCTACCACTGTAACTGCACGGCCGTCTCTGCGAGTGCAAAGTGCCTGACAGCCAGGATAGTATTTTTCAATAGCAGCGGTGGAGTGCCAGCCTTGAAGATAGACGGGGTAATCATCTGTTCGCTTGCCGTCTAGTGGAGGGGGTCCTTGGTGTCCATTAAGGTAATAGGCTGTCTCGACCTGATTGCTAAAGGGAGAAAGGTCAGAAAAGACGGTTGGCTCTAGCTCTCCAGACGGATCTGATAGCTGAGAAGAAATACCAGGTTTTACGTCTTCGGGAACCCACTGGGAAAAGACAATGTCACCCTGGGCAATGGCTTGCTTTATGGCTTCCTGCGAGTGAACACCGTCGAAGTAAATAATGTCGGGAGTCTCGCCAGGACGGGCGCTGCGGTCCTGAACTGAAGCTCCGGTAACTTTTAGGGATTCATTTCTTGGCATAGTAGCTTTTTTAACAAGCTAATTATTAATATAGGGGGGTTTTGAGCCGACCATTTAATACTACCCGTTAATGTCAAGATTGAGAATGTTTGTGGCTAGATTTGGTTTTTAAGAAAGGTGTTTGCTGGCGGTCAAGCGGCGGTCAATGATGTGCTCAATGTAATCTAGTAAGGACTTGGCGTCTTGATGTCTGGGCATGCCGAAACCTAAGTCACTTAAAAGATCTTTGTGAAACTGAGTGAGGGCGAGTTCCTGATCGGTCTGGGTGATAAGGTTGGATTGGTCAAGCAGGGTTAGTAGTTTTAGAAGTTGGTGAAAGGCTTCTGGCTGGGCTTGCTGTTCGACAAAGATTTTGTCGATAACCTCGATGGCGTGAAAGGCCAACCTGGTAGTTTGAAGATTGTTCCTGATGTGGTCAAAGCTGTTGATGGTCTCGGCTTGAGTAATGATGGGCATGCCTCTGGTGGTGGCAAAGTAGAGACTGGAGTACGAAAACGGCTCGATATGAGGCGCTTTTCTGGAAGTGGATTTTCTCACCCCCTTGGCGACGGCGACTAACTTACCATGTTTGAGGGTAAACAGGGTAACAATGCGATCGGCCTCACCGAAGTTATGTCTTTTGATGACAACAGCTTGATCAGAGAAGTTTTTTAACTCGCTCATGGAAGGGTAATCTCCAGATCACCCTGAACGGTGTACTCAACAGGCTGGCCGTTGAAGATAATGGAGTGGGTGATATTGGGTTTGCCAGGTTGTTTTTGGATGAGCATGGGGAAAGGAGTGGAGTAAGTGTCGGGCAGCTGGTAGGTAAAGACTAATTTGCTGGATGACTGGGGCCTTAGAGTAAAGAAGGCTTCAAAAACGGTTTTACCTAAGTCCTCGTTAGTGACGGCAGCTACTTCAGAACCAACCACCTCGGTTAGGGTAGATCCTTTAGGAACATAAAGTCTGACCCAGTCTCGGTAAACTCCGTTAAGACAGAGGCCGGCTGTCTCGAGGTCACAGTTGCTGGGCGGATGAGGGTTGTCGTAAGTAATAGTGACGGTCTTGGTGACAGAACCATTGGCGTCTAGGGTGATGTCTTGCTCAACAGTCTGGGTGATGAACATATTGGACTTGGCACCGGCAAAGTTGGTGTCGTTGATGTGGAGATAATCACCCTCAAAGGAACGAATACGGCCGGCAGCATTAAAGCCCTCGGCTGAGGTTTGAGAAGACTCCTGCGGGAAGTAAAGCAAAAGATGCTTTTCCTTTAAGGCATTGAGGCCAACATTAAGTAGCTGAGGCCAGGTGGATTTGGGCGAACCCATGGCATTGGCAATAATGGAATGCATTAAAGGACCTAAAACAGCCTTTCTGTCTTCACGGATATAGTTGGTGGGTCTGGTGGCGATATTTTCCAGGGCATATACAACCTGCGGACAATCACAACGGGGATCATTTTCAGCACTGAACTCTCCCCAGCCGCCAACGCCGATGGGGCCTAGAACTTTGAGTAATTCTACTGGAACCTGGGTATCAAGGGCGATGATACCATCGATCTGTCTGACCCCGGGAATTTCTTGGTAATGTTTTAGAAAGGTTTCCATACTAACCTTGAAGTCGGGACTCAGATTCATATCACGAAGATTCCAGTTGTTGACCAGAGGCAGGTATTTTTTGATGGGATCGGGGGCGGGTAGGATTTTGTTCCAGCGAGCATCCAGATCGTAGATATCGTAAGAATCAAGCGGGGTCAATTTGCCTCGATCAACCTTGACATAAGCGTAGGCAGTCATAAAGCCTCCGGTGGGGCGAAGCTCAGCATCGTTTTGGAAAAGAAGCATATATACTTTTTCGCCGTTTTGGCCAAGCAGGTCAGGCAAGAGAGCAATCAAGGGCTTGGCTTCGGTTAGAGCCAGATGGGCTGCAGAGAGGGTTTCCTGAAGTTTTTTGACATTGGCGCGAATTGGTTTGTTGGCAACGGTAACCGGATAGCGGTTGGGATCAATTTGGTTGATCTGGTCACGAGCCAGGTCAAGATCCTTGGCTACCTGTTCTAGTTGCGGAGAGATGGCTTCCAGAGTCTGGGCCAAGAAAACAATGCGCTCCTCGGCTGAGGTAGCATCCGGTTGAGCCGACTCAGTACTGACTTTAAAGCCAAGTAGGTCGGCATAGGGCTCGATGGCAACGGCCAGGGATTGACCAGCTTCGATGGCGTGATAGGCACCTTGTAGGCCTCGTTCACCATCAAGGTAGTAGTTGCGAATGATGGGGACATACTTGGTCCAGGAGAGATAGCGATACTGTTGTTGAGTTTTGACTAGGTGATCCTTGGCAGCAACTAACTCTGATTGGGTGGCAGCCAGGTCCTGACTTTGAAGAGCGGCGGCGGCATTTTGAGCAGAGCTTAAGGTAAGCTTGGCGGGAGTCATCATGAGATAGGCAGGAATAGCTAGGGCGGCCGTGGTTATAAGAAGAAGCAGGAGTATAACTGAGAGAATAATTAAGGGTTTTTTAAGGCTACGACGAGTCTTGAGTGTTTTGGGATCAGTTGGTTCAGATTTTGATGTGTCAGGAGCAGGTTTGACCGGATCAGTTGATGATACGTCTGGATCTGATACAGGTTTAACATCCTCGGCAGCAGAAACACCTTCACTTAGATCAAGCTTCTTGAGTTGCATATCGATTTAGTTTACCAAAATATAGAAATGGAAGACTACCATTTGCTGATCATGGCCAGAGGGGTCTTGAGAATGATGCGCAGGTCATCTAAAAGATTGCGACGACTAGCATATTGGGCGTCAATTTTTAGACGCTTGTCCCAGGGAATGTCGTTGCGACCAGAGACTTGCCAGGGGCCGGAGATACCTGGTTTGACGGTTAGACTTGTATCAATCTGCTCTTTAATCTTCTTACCATACCGCCTGATAGCGTCTTTGGCTTCGATATCACGGATGGGACGGGGACCGATTAAACTCATACTACCAAGTAGAACGTTGAAGACCTGGGGAAACTCGTCTATCGAGGTTTGGCGAAGAACCCGGCCTAACTTGGTAACACGAGGATCTTCATCTAGGGTAAGCTTCCAGCTTTGTTTCTTGAACTTCTGGTAGAGTTTGGGGTGATTCTTCCAGTATTCCTCGGCGTCGGTACGCATGGTGCGAAATTTGATGATCTTAAAGACCCGGCCATTTTTACCAAGACGCTTCTGAAGAAAGAAGATGGGACCTGCTGAGTCAAACTTGATTAAGAGTGGCACAATGATCCAAACGGGGACGAAGAGGACAATGAGAGTGAGGGCGGCGAGTAGATCAAGTAAGCGTTTGGCTAGATCGTAGAACATGAGTGTTTTTTTAAATTAATTTGTCTAGTTTTAATGATTTTAGAATTTCGACTAAAGCTTTAACATTCTGGGCATTAACCATGGGGCAGGCCAGAAGAGCGTCACCAGTATCAACTATAACCATGCCCTCCATGTCGGTGATAGCGATGAGGCGATCACTGGCGAAGATGAGATTGTGGAAGGAGTTTCGGGTGACGACATTCTTGGGATTGCCTAGGATAACATTGCGCTGAGCATCTTTGGGAAAGATCTCATAAACCTGCGCCCAGCTGCCAACATCATTCCAGGTATCCTCCAGAGTAATCATCTTGGTGGATTTAACTTTCTCTAGAAAGGTTGTCTCGATGGGGTCCTTGGTGATCTGTTTGTATAGCTTAAGGAAAGCGGGCCGGTTAAGGCTCTTACCAGAAGCAACGTGCTGGTTAATCTTGGTGACAATCGAGTTGATCTGAGGACTGGCCGAAAGGGTATCAAGAATGAGCTGAACTGGGGCAGCAAAACCAGAACCATGCCAGTAGTAATTACTGGAGCTAACGTAACGACGAGCTCTTCTTTCGTCGGGTTTCTCAACAAATTTTAGGGCTTTGAAAACCTGAATATCCCCATGAGTAGAGAGCTTTTTACCGGTTTTGATATAGCCAAAGCCGGTGTGAGGTGAACGGGGCTTGACGCCGAAAACTATGACCGAGTCATCAGCGGCTTGCTGGGCAGCTAGACTAGACATGCGATGGAAACGGGGAATGTCTTGAAGATAGTCGTCGGCAACTAGGAGGTGAACGATAGCATTGGGGTCACGATGGTAGATAACCGAGGCACTTAACAAGTTGGCGGCAGTAGTACCTTGTTTAACCGGCTCTAAAAGCCGGTTTTGTTTAGGGATCTGGGGTAAATTCTTTTGAATCTGAGATCGGTAATGGGCAGGAGCAACTACGTAAATGTGATCATCGGGTATAAAGCCTTTTAGCCTTTGGTAGGTTAATTGACTTAAGGATAAATCGCCATCAAGGTGGAAGAATTGCTTGGGCAGAGCCTTCCTTGATTTGGGCCAGAGACGGGTGCCAACACCGCCGGCGATGATAACTACATATAGGTTTGCTGGTGCTTTTGCCATAGTATTTTTAATGTAGCAGATAATTGATGTTGAAAGACAAGGGGCGAGAAACGAGCGGCGTTTTTGCGGCAGAGAACGGAGGATATGGTGGTTTGCTTTTCGAATTTAGTGATGGCATTGATGATAGCTTTGATTGTCTGAGAGGTAAAGAAGAGGCCTGTTTTGCCCTCAATGACAGTTTCTTGGGCACCGCCCTGGTTGTAGGCAAGAACCGGCGTGCCGCAGGCCTGAGCCTCAAGGGGGACAAGTCCAAAGTCCTCATGGGAAGGAAAAATCAAGGCTTTGGCGGAAGCATAAAGACGCCTTAATTGTTGGTCAGAGACAGAGGAGAGGAACTTGACGTTGTGAGTAGCTTGGCGTTTAAGTGATGAGCTTTGAGAACCTGAGCCAACCACGATTAAGTTGGATGATTGAAGGCTGGGATGGGCAAAAGCGTTGATGACCAAATCGGCTTTTTTGTAAGGAACTAAGCGACTGACGAAGAGATAGTGAGTCCGTTTTAATCTAGGTGCTCTGGAGAAATAGTCGTAGTTAATGGGTGGATAGATAACGGATGAGGGTCGGTGATAGTAGCGTCTTATCCTTGATTGAACCTCTTGGGAGATGGCGATGTAGTGATCAGGTCGATGAGAAAGGTAAAGATCGTTTTTTTGATATTTTTTTATGTTCTTGTGCAAATATCTTTTCACTAGAGGAGATAAGATACCCAAACCGGGGTGTGTTAAATACTCTTGCCGTCCCGACCAGAGATAGCGGGTGGGAGTAAGGCAGTAACAGACATGCAGAGTATTAGGCTTGGTGATAACGGCTTTGGCTGATTCGCTGGTGATGGAGATGACCAAATTATAATCATTAAAGTTAAAGGTCTCAAAAGCTAGGGGGGCAAGAGGGGCTAAGAGTTCATGATGGGAACGCAGGAATGGAAGATTAAGGAAACTGGGACGAACATCCATACCGGAGGCCCAGGTAGCCTTTGCTGGGTCGTAAACAAGGGTATAGAGAGGAGCTTTGGGAAAGAGTTGATGGAGTTGTTGAATGACTCGCTCGGCCCCGCCAAACTTGTTAACTCGATCGTATACTAAGGCAATTTTTAAGTCGTTTAGATTACTTGAACGCATATTTGTAGGCCTTGAGAGTCTGACGAGCAGTCTTGGTCCAGCTGAACTGAGTGACATGGGACAGTCCCCTATCAACCAAGCGCTGTCTTAAGTCATGTTCCTTAACAATCCAGGAAATTTTTTCTTCCAGATCCTGCTGGTCGTATGGGTCAAAGTAGAGGGCGGCCTGGCCATAAACCTCGGGTAAACAGGTGGCGTTGCTACTGACAACTGGGGTTTTTAATTTCATGGCTTCAAGACCAGTTAAACCAAAGCCCTCGATTAACGATGGCTGAACTAAGGCAAGGGCTTGTGCATATATGTGGGGTAAGTCCTGGTCGGGTACGTAGCCTAGAGGGACAATGGCATCGCTTTTAGTAACCCGTTTGTGAAAAGCAGAACGGCCGGCAATGATACCGAGTTTAAGGTTAAGAGAGTGATTGGCGTTAAAAGAATTGACGGCGTTAATGAGGAGATTGACGTTTTTGTGGGGGTAGAGATTGCCGGTGTAGATGATATAGGGCTTTTTGAGGGAGTATTTTTTAAGCAAGGTTTTGTCTGGAGTATCGACTGGTTTGAGACCAGCGTTAACCGCTTCGTAGGTGACAAAGATTTTGGCTGAGGGCACCTTTAATTGAGTGATGAGATAGTTTTTCCAGTAGTGAGAAGGAGTGATGATAGCGGTAGAGGTTTTAAGATTGCGACTGATAAGGAAGCGATAGGCTAGGTGCTTGATGCGATACTGCCAGGAAGGCAAGGTGGTAGTGTCGGGGCCAGTGGAGAGATGTTTGATTAGGTCGTGGATGGTGATGATAGTTTTTTTGAAGTACAACAAGGGAGCGTTAAAGTGGGGAACGTGGAGCAGATCAAGATGATGGGAGTAGAAAATGAAGGGATTGATGAGTTGCTCGGCAAGCGAGTAGATAGGGGTCTTGAGAGGAACGATGGTGACGTTGGAGAAGGACTCTAGATCAGAGAGGAGTTTGGGATCACCGAAAATAATAAACTGGTCTTTGGGAGAGAGAGGGATGAGCTGACTAACCAGCTCCTGGACATAACGGCCGATGCCGGTGTGTTTGGGGCCATAGAGGCGGGCGTCGATACCGATTTTCATAAACTACTTAAGTTAGTTGGTGCTTGATAACTCTAAGCCAGCCAAGCAGGGTGATGGCTAGAAGGATGGGGTAGGTGATGAAGAAGGGGTACTGGTTTTGATAGAACTTGCGATAGAAAATTTTCATGGCCTGGGTCGAGGCCTTGGCCACCTTGATGCGAGTGGCCTTGGGCGGACGAGCTTTGTTGGCTGATTCTTTTCTTAAGCCAGAGCTGGCACCTTTGTAATGGATGGTAGTGACTTTGGGATAGTAGATGATTTTTTTGCCAGTTTGGCGAATGCGGTAGCAGAGGTCGATATCTTCTCCGTAAAAGAAGTAGCTCTCGTCCCAACCGCCAATTTTGTCGAAAAGTTTTTTGGAGAGCATGATGTAGGAACCAGCGGCCACATCGATGGAGTGAATACGGTCGTAGCCTTTGTAGCTTTGGTAGTAGTTGTTAAAGAGACGACTATTGGGAAAGAGGGTATTTAGTCTTAACATCTTGGTAAGAGCAGTCCAGGGAGTGGGGAAACCTCGGTGATTATCAAGATCGATCTGGCCAGTGGGTAAAAGTAGCTTGACGGTGATGGCACCAACATCCTGGTGAGTGCGGAGATATTTTAAAGGTTTGACTAAGGCGTGAGGAGTAAGCTTGGTGTCTGAGTTTAGAAAGAGCAAGTATTTGCCTTGGGCGATGGCGGCAGCCTGATTGTTGGCAGCAGCAAAACCTTTGTTGTCTTGATTGGCAATTAATTTAACTTGGGGAAAATCCGCCTCGACCATTTGGACTGAGTCATCAGGCGAGTTATTATCAACAACTATAACCTCGAGACCATCTTTGGGACTCTGAGATTTATAGACTGATTTGAGGCAGTCTGATAGCAGCTGCTTGGTGTTGTAGGAGACGATGATGATAGACAGGCTCATGGTGTCTGGCTGGATACTTGCTGATAGATGCGACTTAGTTTATCAGCAATGACCTGATAACTAAAGTTTTGCTCGACATAACGGCGAGAAGCGAGAGTGAGTGACTCGGCTTTTTTGGGGTTGTTTACTAGATCAATGATGGCAGTAGCCATGGATTTGGGTGAGTCGGTAATAATGGCATGTTCGCCTGGATTAATACCTAAGCCAGCCATACCAACAGATGAACTGACAATGGGAAGACGACTGGCCATAGCAGCTAGATTTTTCAATCTGGTGCCACCTGGGCCTTTAATGGGAGTACAAAAAATATCAGCCTCTTTGTAGGCTTTGACAATACTGTCGGCATCATCTTCGGCAATATCTGAGATTAAGACAGAGTCGGAGGCCAAGGCTTTTAGCGAATCGGGTTGGTGCTGACCAACAATCCAGACACGAGCTTGGGGGAGTTTTTTCTTAACTAAAGGCAGGATCTTGGTGATTAAAGTCTGGGCTGCTTCAATATTTTGAAGCCAATGGAAATTACCGACAAAGAGGATGGTCGGTTTGCTGGTTTTCCAGGATGTTTTTTGTTTGAAGAAATCAAGATTGACTCCATTGGGAACAATATCAACGCGAAGATTTGGTTCTAGTCTTAAGATTTCTTCCTTGTCTTTGTCGGACACAGCAATAACCCGATTGGCCCGACGCCAGTAGAAGCGTTCCCAGTGCTTTAATTTTAGAACATCAATGTTTAGAAGAGGTCGTAGAGGTAGCGGGGCAACTTCCTTAACATAGTGCTGGTAGACCTTGAACTCAATGGTCTGATCAACCAATACGACTGGAACTTTTGTTCCGGAGGGAATGTGAGGCATGGCGTAAAAAGTCTCGACATGGATGAGGTCGTAATGATTGTTGGCTAGCTCGTAGGCAATGGCTTGCTGGGCTTGCTTGGAAAAATTGCGAACAACTAAGAATGGCTGAAGCGAAAAACCGGTTTTGATGATGTTTTTTAGCGTAAAAGGCTTACGGGAACGCAGACAGACCTTAACTTTTTTGCAAAAGTTTTTTTCTAAAATTGGGATATATTGTGTTTCGGTCGGGTCTTTAATTAAAGAAACTAGGGTGATGTCATGTTTTTTCTTGAGGTGTTTCAGTAAATTCTGAGTGCGGATCTGTCCACCAGAAGAGTCTGGATATGGAAGATATGGGGTGAGCATTAAGATTTTCATTTGTTTTGGTTTAATTCAACAATTACATAACGGTCAGTTTGTTCAAGAATGGTGTTGTTGGGATCACTGATGACCTGGTTGGTTTGGTCATCAAAGTTGACCGAGACGTAGTGGGTAGCACCTCGCTCAAGCAGGTATGGAATACCCCAGAAGGAGATGGGCCAGCCAGAACGTCTGGTTTGATATAAGAAAGCAGTGTCGCCATTGTAGGGAGCAATGACCTTGGCATCGGCAGGGAGAAGTTTGTCAGCTCTGATACCAGCCTCAACAATACTCCAGTTGTTGACTTGGTAGTAACCTTTGATTTGATACCAGGAAAAAGCAAGGGAGAGAGCGATACAGGCTGAAACAAGCAGAGGTGTAAAGGGCCAGATTAAAGATGGGTTAGGTTTAACTAGAAAAAGGGTGCCTTTAGCTAAGAAGACGGCCAGAACGGGAATGGTGATGGCTTGGTAGTAGTCGTGAGTGACATTGCCACCAGCGAATATAACTAGGTAGGCAAAGATGCCAACCAACCAAAGATGGAAGAAATAGTGTTCTTTGGGTTTGAGTTTGGTGACTAGACCAGTGAGGAAAGGCAGTAAGCCAAAAGCGCCGAGAATCAAGAGAGAGAGCCGTTCGTAAAAGAGCCAGCGCCACCAGGCGGGACGAAGGCGGATGTTCATGTAGTTGTAGAGCCAGAGATTGCTTGGGATGCCTTCAGGGAACTGTTGAATCCAGAGACGCCAGAGAATTAAGGGAGCAAAAACAATGATAAGGAAGATGTAGGTGGAGGGTTTAAGCAAAAGCTTGAAACCCCAGGTAATAAGACCTAACCAGACTAAAGGGAGAAAGTAAAAGACGGCATAGGGCTTGACCAGTAAGGCAAAGGCAAGCAGGGTGCTTGATAGGAAGAAATGGGCGAGGTTGGGCTGACGGGTAGCTTTAACAAAGTAATATGAACCAGCCAGAGTAAGGGTAATCATTAAGGGATCGGGTAGAACAACCCTCGAGTAGTAAATACTGAAAGGGAGAACGGCCATAAAGAAGGCTGATAACAGACCGGTGTAACGATCAGTTAGGAGTGAGACTAGGGCGTAGAGAAAGATGATGGAGATAAGGGAGTAGACAATGGAGAGGACTCTGCCCCATTGATCAAGATCAAAGGTAGTAAAGTTGCCGGCTATAAAAGCGTGGATGGCATTGTAGAGGGGAAACTCGGCCATGCGATAGCCTTGTGGGTTATCAATATCAGAAGGGAAGGAGGAAAGATCGTGGAAGCGAGGGTGAAGCAAATCAATACCGTTTTTTAGGTATTCCTGAGAAACAGAGGCAGTATCGGCCTGACGCCAGGAGTGCCAGTCAGCTAAAGGATTATCGATTTTGTACCAACGTAAGATAAGGGCAAGTAGAAGGATAAGGATGAGTAAGATTTTGTGTTTCATGAGTGTTTGAGAGCAATACCAGAGGCTAGGCCAGTATACATCCAAAAGAGGGTGGCTACTTTGCTAGCTTCAAAGACGTCGATAAAGGTGGCGATAATTAGAAAGCCAATGACTAGGCCTAAAGTACCTAGGCTATAAAAACGTTCGAGAGAAGACAGTTTTTTCTTTAGATTAGAGAGGAGATCAGTAATGATATTGATGATGATGGTGATGAGGGCAATGAAGCCAAGGAGTCCGGTTTCGCCTAAAGCTCTTAGGTAATCATTGTCGGTAGCGAGTGAGATGGAGGCATAACCAGTACCAAAGAAGGGATTTTTCTTGAGAGCTCTTAAGGCTCTGGGCCACTCAACATCAAGACGAATCGAGGTGGAGCGGTCTTCTTGGATGGCTCGTTTGTTTTCGATGGGGGTGGGCTTGGGAGTGGATGAAGGGCTGGCGTCAGCTGCATAGAGAGGAGGGATGAGTAGCTGGGTACGAGAGTCCATCAAGCCTTTGACCTGATCCTGGAAGCGGGAGAATTTAAAAACATCAAAGAGATTGCCGAAGCGATCAGAGATGCTGGGAGTGTTAACCAAACCAACAAAAGCAACTAGAAAAACAGGGATAATCCAGAGAGGCTTCTTACCAAGTAGGAAAACTAGACTCAATGATAGAACGGTAGCACCGAAAGCAATGCGAGAGCCGGTGCGTAGTTGCAACCAGAAGAGAATGAGTAAGAAGGTAACACCAAGCAATCGAGGTAAATGGCGACGGAAGAGAAGAAGTAGACCAGCAGATAGACTTAGGGTCATGGTGAGGTAGGTAGCTAAATCGTAGTGACCGGCAAAGGTGGAGGAGAGGTTAACACCTGGCTGAAGGGTTAAGGCGATACCAGTGGAGTACTCGGCACTCTGGGTGGAGATAACGGGTGCATTTAAGTAGATCTGAGCTAGGCCATAAACAAAGACGGCCAGAGCGATTAAGGGAATTAGCTTAACAAAGAAAAGTAGGTTGTCTTTGTTTCTGGCAAGTAGTAAACCGGCAAAGAAAGGAATGGTGTACTCGACTCGCCTGGCCCAGTGAAGCAGACCCAGAGATAGAGGGGTGGTTTTGGTTAAGAAAACACCGCTTAGAGTGGCAAAAAAAGCAACTAACCAAAAAACCAGGATAGCTTTGGCGGTGGGGCTTTTGGTAAAAAACTTGAAGTAAGGGCGGAGTAATAGGAGGAGGAGGAGGAGAAGAGCCAGTAGGGCAATGATGAAATCCTCGGCTCTGACGGCAACATAGGTGCCAGGAACATTAAACAAGGGAAACTTGGGGTAGAGCGGAATAAAAATAAGGAGGGCCGCGAAGGTGTATTTAAGCAGAGACTCTAGCAAGGAGTTGTTAGAGTTTGAGCGCTTGGTGGTAGGCTTGTTTTTTGGCGTCATCGCCTAGTATTATCCCAAAGAGTAATAGCCGCAGCAATGAGCCGAGCTTGAAAATGATATTGACTAACGGCAGCTGCCAGGAAGGTTTGTGTTTTTTGTAAAAATACTTGATACCAGTAATCTCTGAGATGAGAGCAAACTGAGATGAGGAGGCCTTGGATTGCAGGTGGGTGATGGAAGGAGAGCTGGAGTAGATAACCTTGTACCCAAGCTGTTTAAGTCGGTAGCAGAGCTCTAGATCCTCACCATACATAAAGATGTGTTCATCAAAACCGCTTACCTTGTTAAAGACTGGGGATGGTATAAGCATGAAGGCGCCAGTGATCCAGTCAGGCTCAAAGGAGTGGGTATAAAAGGAAGCGGGGGGATGAATGGGGCCAATCAAGTGCTTTAGTACCGGCAGCTCATCAAGAGCGGTGTGCCAAGCAAACAGGCGGAGCAATGTGGGAAAGTAACCACCAGTAGGCTGGATGGTGCCATCAGCAAAAAGGAGGCGGATAGTTAAGGCTCCTAACTTGGAAGTCTGGTCTGCTAACTTGACACTTTCCTTTATTGAATCGGGGGTGATGAGAGTATCTGGATTTAAGAAAAGCAGATATTTACCTTTGGCTTGTTTGGCGCCTAAGTTATTGGCTCTACCAAAGCCTAGGTTTTGCTCACTTTTAATCAACTTTACTTTGGGAAAGTGCTTAGCAAGCATTTGTTGAGAACCGTCGGTGGAGTGGTTGTCGACGACGATGACCTCGAATTTAACTCCCTTGGTGTTGGAATATAAGGAGTTAAGACAATCACGCAGATATTTTTTGGTGTTGTAGGAAACGATGATGATGGAAAGGTCTAGTTTCATAGAGATTACCTTAAGCTAAGTAGGCGTTTGAGTGAGAGACGGAAATGATTGAAGACAAGATAGGTGAGGGGGAAGATACTAGTCCAGATAAAGAAACGGGTATAGGGAGAGGAGTAGTAAGGTTTTAGAGTGACTTTTGATTGGTACTCAACACCATCGATGACCATGGCCCAGCGGTCGTACTGTGAGTCAAAGAGATAGTTGGAGATGGGGCTTAACCTAGGATTCCAGCCCGCAACAAAAAGGCTTTCTCTTAAGGGGTGATTGATTTCCTCAAGGTAATAGGTAAGTAGGTGATCACGGACGTAGACACGACTGTCCTCAGGGGGGTAATTGAGGCGATATGAGGGCAGGGTTAGTCCAAAAAGATTAAGCGAGAAGGTGTCTTGATAGAACTCTAGAACTTCGCTTCTACCAAGGTTAGTGTAATAGGCAGATTGATCTGGGTTTTGCCAGGTGTCGCCTGGCTCAGTGGAGCGAAGAGCATTGGGTAAAGCTACCACCTCGGGTTGGGGAAGGGCGAGATAGACTAAACCTGAAAGATAGAGAAAAAGGATGAGAAGTCGAGTGAGGAGCTTCATTTAGGTAGATAATAGCATTTTAAGGCTATTGGAAGAGTCGGGGGCGGCCAAGATGATAGTTGAACTTCCTGAGACGACGTTCACCGATGACCTTGGCAGGAACTCCGCCAACTATAGACCCTGGTGGAACGTCTTTGGTGACGACCGCCCCACCGGCAATAACCGCACCTTTGCCAACAGTGACGCCGGGCATGATGATGACTCGGGGACCGATAAAAACGTAATCCTCGATTTTTACTGGTTCCTCAATGGCTTTCATATCAGTGGAGTGAACGTCGTGTTCTGAGTTGTAGATCATGACTTCAGAGGCAATATCGACATGAGAACCAATGGTTAAGGGGGCACGGCCATCAAGAAAAGCACGGTAACCAATGATGGTATCCTCTCCGATTTTGATACGGCGGGGGTTGAAGAAACGGGCGCCAGTGTGGATAGTGGAGGAAGGATGGAGTTGTAGGCCAGAAAGACGGTAGATAGAATGGCGGAGGAAATGAATGGGTATGTGACCGACGTAGTTTAAAAGCATTAACTCGAAATCGAGAAAATAGCTAAAGAAACGGTTAATAATCTTGCCGATGGCCACATTGAGCGAAAGAGATTTGCCCTGTTTGTCAACAAACTGGAAGCCTTGGGAGGTGATTTTAAGATTGGCGATTTTCATATCTGGTATTCTAACAGTAATTAAAGACTGGTAAGGATTTTAAGCGTTTTTTGGGCGGCTTTGTCCCAAGAGAAACGAGTGGCGTTTTGCTTGCCTTGCTTAATCCGCTGTGCCCGCTTAAGACGGGGTAGGGATAAGGCTTCCCTTAAGCTCTCGGCAATCTGATCAACAGAATGGGGGTTGTTAATATAGATGGCGGCGTCTCCGGCTACCTCAGGTAAACTGCTGACACGAGAAACAACGGTAAGAGCTCCACAAGCTTGAGCTTCGATAACGGGGATGCCAAAGCCTTCATAAAGTGAGGGGAGAACGTATGCGACAGAGGACTTGTAGAGAGCAGGCAGATCGCTACTTTCGACAAAACCGGTGAAGATAACTTTCTTCTCCAACTTGTAGCGCTTGACGACCTTGAAGATCTCCTCGAACAACCAGCCCTTTTTACCGACTATGACTAGTTTAGTGCCACCACCCAGACGAGAAAAGGCCTTGATGAGATTGGCGATGTTTTTTCTAGGCTGGAGAGTACCAACGTAGACAAAATACTTGCCGGTGATGCCATATTTTTGGCGAACTTGTTGTTGTTTGGTTAAGGGAATGCGGGGATGGAATAGCTCCTGGTCGTAGCCTGGATAGACAACATCAATCTTGTCAGGTGAGGTATTGTAAATCTCAACAATGTCTTTCTTGGTGTACTCGCTGATGGTGATGATTCTTTTGGCTTTTTTGGCGGATTGAGCGGTCCAGCGGCGAAGTTGATTTAGATCGTATTGGGTAAAGTACTCTGCCCCAAATTTTTCGTAAGAAAGGTCCATAATGGCAAAGACTCGCTTAACCGGAGAGACTAGGGGGATATAGTGGCTGGGAGTAAAGAGCACGTCAGGACGAGGGGAGCGAAGCAGACGCATGGTAAGACCAGTTAAGACCCAGGCTTTGGTGGGACCAAAGACCTCGTAGGTAAAGTTGTTGGAGGTAGGAGGCAGATCAGGCAGGGGGCGATTTTTTAAGAAAACAACAAATTTGTGCTTGGTTTTTAGTTTGGCTAGATGGTGGAGTAGCTCAAAAGCAACCTGATTGACACCGACTCGTTGGGAGATGTTGGCTTCGTTTCCGTCGATGGCAATTAACATATATATATGGTTATTGGTGATTCTGGGCCACTTCTTGGTAGAGCTTGAGAGTCATTCGGGCGGTTTTTTGCCAGCTAAATTTCTTAAGTTGCTGGTGGCCTTTTCTGATTAATTCAGATCGGTTCTCAAGACCTTCGATTATACCATCGGCAATACTTTCTTCTGATAAGGGATTAACCAAAACGGCGGCTGGACCAGCCACTTCCGGCAGGCTGCTGGTGTCACTGGTAACGACTGGAACTGAAGCGGCGAACGCATCTAAAACGGGTAGACCAAAACCTTCGTAGAGAGAAGGAAAGAGAACAACCTGGGCCTGAGAGGTGAGTAGGCCCATATCAAGATCGGAGACAAAGCCGGTAAAGATAACTGAGGGAGAAGCCAGCTTGGCTTCGTCTTCACTGGGGCGGCCGACAATGACGAGGAGGAGGTCTAACTTGGCACGCTTAAAGGCAGCTACAGCTTTATGAATGTTTTTGCGGGGATGGCCGGAACCGGGGACTAAGATATAGGGCTTGGTGATGCCGAGACGGCGGAACTGATTGGTGACGATTTCCTGAGTGTTTAGGGTAGGAGGGGGCAAGGTGGGTGCTTCAGGGATAACATCGATACGCTCTGGATCTACCTCAAGGTAGCGAATGATGTCGTTCTTGGTGGCCTGGGAGACAGCGATGATGCGAGCTGATTCTTTAATAACCCAGAAAAGCCGCTTACGGTGAACCCGACCAACTTCCGGATGAACGTATTGAGGATCCTTGAACATAGCCAGATCGTGGATGGTAGTGACTTTGGGTGCTCTGGCTGGTGGCTCGGCCCAGTCGGAAGTGTGGATGACGTCAACTAGACCAGTAATGCGCTCGACTGGATAAAGATGAAGAGTGTTCCAGAGGAAATGAGCCATCTTGGGCGAGAGACGATGGGTCTTACCTATAGCTCCTGATTGATGGCGAATCCAGTGGTCAAGTTCGGCCTTGCGACGAAGCGATCCGCCAAAAAGAATCAGAGAGTCTTTGGTTTTAAGTTTTAGCAACTCGGAAACAAGGTGGCGGGTGTACTGGGAAACTCCGGTGCCGTAGATGGCTTGGGTAACGTCAATGGCTATTTTCATAAGGTAAAAAAGTTACTTAGCGGTGTAATAATCAACAAAACCGACTCCTGAAAAGTCGTAGGTGGTGAGTAAGTGATAGCCGGCGTTATCAAGCCAGGTCGGGATGTTGCGACCGGGATCAGTCATCTGGGCTAGGTAATGAAAGTAAAGAATATCTGAGTTGCCAGCAGTACCATCAGAAAGACGCTGGTCTAGTAGAATAGGGTCATTGTTTAGATCTTTTAGGGGAGCAGTGTAGACAAGATCAGGAGCGTACCAGAGAACCGGAGCAAAGGCGTCGGCAAAAACAAAGATGGGCTGGGCGCCTTGGGTTTGTTGTTGATCCAAAGCAAACTGGGAAGCGGAGCGCCAGTCTTCTCTGTGGAATGAGGGAGTGATATAGAAGATGAGGTTGGCCAGTAGAGAAGTGGAAATAATGACAAAGAGATTAAAAATGGCTAGCCGGGGAGGAAGAGCCAGTAAACCTAAGGCCATGAGGGTGGTAAAGGCGGGAACCAGATAGATGAAGCGCCAGTAACCAAGCATGGGAGAGAAGAGAGAAAGAACGGCGGCTGTAACAATGGGTAGAACCAGCCAGAGAAGAAAGAGGCGACTAACTGGACGCTTGAGACTTAAGATAACCAGGGAAACATAGTAGAGAGTGACGATGGCTCCCGAGAGAAGGAAGCTGTTGGAGGCGGAGAAGTTGATGCGACCAAAAGAAAACTTGGCGGGAATCATCAGCAGAGACTTAAGATCTAACTGACCTGAGATCTCTACCCAACCAGGCAGACTCTTTAAGAAGGCACTACCCTGAAACTGAAGTAAGAGAGTGGGTAACCAGGGAAGGAAGAGAAGGAGGGTGACCAGAAGAGAACTCAAGAAGCGAACCAAGAGACGGCGATGGGAGATGAAGATAAAGACAAGCTGAGCAAAGAGGTTAAAAAAGCCTCCATAGAAGGTGTAGATGCTTAAGGTAGAAACAAGGGTGAACACACCTAAATGAAGATGGCGTTTGGTTTTGATAAAGAGTGCAAGTAGGTACCAGGAGAGGACAACGAGTAAGGCAGAGAGGGAGTACATGCGTAGTTCCTGAGAGTAGTAGATGTGAAGCGGATTAAGGCTTAAGAATAGGGCAGCTATGAGTGAGTGAGGAATCTTGCGAGAGAAGATTTTTAGAGTGGCTTTGTGATTAAGAAGCTCGAGGAGAAGATAGAGGAAATAGATGGTCAAGACGCCAAAGATGACATTGGGGAGACGTAGTAAAGCTTCGGAGCGGAAACCTAGCTCTAAAGTAAGGTGGGTGATTAGATAATGGAGAGGGGGATGGAAATCGGTGGAGAGATAGGAAAAGATGTCAGTGAAGGGACGGTTGCTGATAACTAGTGAAGCACCCTCATCAAGCCAGAAGCTTTGATTGATTAAGATAAGGCGGAAGATAAAACCAAGGAGGAGGATAAAGTAGATCATAGGTCTTGTATGTAGTAATAGGGCAGGTATTTGATTAGCTCAAGTATAGCGAATGGGGTCAAAGTAAGTGTCAAATAGACTCAAGTCGAGGCTGACTTGAGCTTGATGTTGACAGTAAGATAGTAGATGGCTTGAAGCAGGCTTAAAAAGAAGCCGTGGAGGCCATCCAGGAAACCTAGTTTGTAGAAGTAGCGCTTGATGAAGTCTTTGGTGGGCTCTAGAAATAAATTGAGGTAGGAAAAGGACTGGTGACGAGCGAGTCTTTTTTTAACTTCCAGATCAGAGTAGGTGTTGATCTTGTCGATAAACTCGGAGACATGGTTGTAGTTGTAGTGAAGCAGATGATGACGGAGATGATGGGGGCGAGAGTTAGTCGCAAATAGCTCATGAACCTGGCCACCCCAGGAGCCAAGGGAGCGATGGTATAGACGGATATGGTTGTCGTCTTTAGGTCCCCAGTCGGTGTGAAGAATGGGCTTACCAAAGATAATGTTGACCCGGCCAATACGATAGGCAGCTGGGGTATCAGGTAGAGAAGCAATTTCCTGGGCTAACTGTTTGGGAACGACCACGTCAGCCTCGATGGAAAGGATGAAGTCGTTTTTGGCTTGGCTGTCGGCAAAGTTTCTGGTGTCGGCGAAGTTCTTAAATGAATGATGGAGAACTCTGGCTCCGGCTTTTTTAGCAAGACTAACAGTCTGGTCGGTGGAACCTGAGTCGATGACCAAGACTTCATCGGCAAACTTTAGCGAGTCAAGGGTGCGGGGTAAGTCCTGCTGCTCATTAAGAGCGGGAATAACAACGGTTAGTTTCATGAGTGAATCTTAGCGCGAGGAGGAGAAGAGTTCCAGAACGGCTTGTTTTAAGCTGCTGGGACGATCGCTACTAGCGCCTAACACTGTCTGGGGTGGGGTGGGTTTAACATCGGTAATGGTGGAAGAGTAGAGAACAATGGCCAGAGAGATAAAGGCGGCAAGGGCAGCTAGGAGGAGGTAGGTAGTAGAGTTTAGCTGACGTCTACTTTTCATAAACTTAGACTACTTTACTTGTCATTTGTTTGTCAATAACGATTTTATTGATAAGAGAATATAAATATGAATTATGAGGACACAAGTTGATTAAAGAGCTTAAGGTACTGGTCGGTTATTTTGTCCCAGGAGAATTTTTGGGCTTGCCTTCTGGGTTGACTGCCCCATTTTTTAGCAAGAGCTTGTTTTAAAACTGAAGCGTACTCATCAACATCTTGCGGATTGGTGACATAGAGGCCGGCTTTGCCAATGATTTCTTTTCTAATAGGGTCGTTGGTGGCAACCACAGGCAGATTGGAAGCAAGGGCTTCAAGATATACCAAACCAAAGGCTTCCCGATCATAAGGACAGAAGGTAAATAGATCGGCGGAGCGGTAGTAATCAGGTATCTGTTGATGAGGAACTAGGGTGTGTAAAAAGCGGGATTTACCAAGCAGCTTATAGCCTAAATTATTGATTCTTTCGTCTAAGGGTCCCTGGCCTAGATGGATAAAAGAGCCTCGTTTTAGCCTGGCGACGGCACGTATCCCCTGCTCTACCCTTTTCTCCTTGGTGGAGGCAGCAACATTTATTATTATAGGTCTTTGTAATTTAAGGTTTCGGATTGGTCCCCAGGGCGAGAAAATGCGGGTATCGACAGCGTGAGGAAGATAAACTAAGCGCTGATTGGGCCAGGGTGAGGCTTTTTTTGCCCAGGCTAGTTGGGCAGAGGTGAAGCAAATAAAGAGGTCGGGACGGAAGAGAAGATTCCAACGGTCGTCCCAACCCGGACCAGAGTGTCCAGCAAGAACCAGTTTGTCTTGGGTAATTATGGTGAGAAGGCGAAGAATGGGAATGGGCCAACCGGAGTTTAGGGGATAGATAATATCGTAGTTGTTCTTAAGCAGATAGGGTAAGACTTTTAAAAAGAAAATAAACTCTTGTCTTTTGGAGTGGTCGATAAATAAACGCTTGGTGAGGTGAGTAGCTGGTAGATCATTAGATGAGCTAGATATCTTAACGGGGATGACATGGGTGGTGAATGCTCTGCTATTTACCTTTGGTCCTGATTGATAGACGGTGACCTGGTGATGAGGACTCAATCGAGTGGCAAGTTGATCAAGATAGGTTTCGACACCGCGGTTAAGATGGCCAGAGTAGAAACTTAAGAAAGCGATTTTCATTGTCGGAAACCAACTCCCCGCTTTAGGAGGAGTTTTAAATAAGCTTTGGCGACGGTAATGGGATCGTCAATAAAGATATTGGTGGTGGCTTTGCGCAGATGGTTTTGGTTTTGTGAGATAAAGCGGCGGTAGTTTTTGATAAGTAAATGAATATCGATGTCTAGTTTGGGATCGTATTTGATGTTAATTTGTTTTTGCCAGGAATACTGACACTCGTCCGGCCCGGACCAGTCAACATATTGAAACTCGGACGAGTAAAGCAATGGATAGTTTTTGGGAGTAAGATGGAGCACTCCTTTTTTGTTCTCAAAAAACCATTTGTGATGGGCTAGTCCAGGAACACGACGGGCGCCAGTTAGCCAGTTGGTGATATCAAAGTCTGTAAAGACCATATCAATCCCTCTTGAAGGGGTGGCAATGTAGCCTTTTTTACCAACACGAGACATTTCTTTAATGATGTGAAGGGGTGAGTGAAGATCCTCAAGGGTGTGAGTACAGAGAACAAAGTCAAATTGATTGTCAGGAAAGGGGAGTGGATCAGTTTCTATGTTTAGTTGAACGAAGTGGCGAGCTTTTAGCTTAGAAGCGTAGGTGTAGGGAGCCTTTTCTGGTGGAAGAATATCTACTAAGGTATGAATGTTGATCTGATCATGCTGCTTACTACCACCGCCAATATCAAGAATGCGATCAGAGGGTTTTAGTTTAAATTTGCTGATAAGATCCTGGTCAGTTAGGGGCATGGCTTTGATTATATATCTGCTGGCTTGGTAGCGATGATAAAAACTTGCGGTCCCCAAAAGTTGAAGGGAAAAAGACTACGTTCTCCTAGAAACTTAAAAAGTAGTTTGCGAGGATTCTTGGTCGTCAATTCCTGAGACCAGAGACTGGAGCTGGTATCAACAAGCATTCTTTGATTAGTTAAGTATCTCTTTAAAGAAAGTAGATATGGCTCGACGGTGGTGTCATCGTCTGGTTGATCGTAAGTATCTTTAGGATTAACAAAGGTCCAGGGCAGGTGTTCTGGTGATGGAGGAAGGAAATCGTGAATCAAGCCGGTGATTAACTTGGTGATAGGGTTTTTTACAGAGTTGGGTGAACGCCTGTTGGGGGCGCCGAAATTGGGACATAAGATAACCAACTTGCCATTGGGCTTGGTAACTCGAATCATTTCTTTAATAACCACTTCTGGATCGGTGGTGTGCTCTAGCACAAAGGCTGAGTAAACTAGATCAAAGGTGTTGTCCTGGTAGGGCAGCCGTTGACCGGAGTAGCGTTTGAAGTGGTGGCGAGGATATTGTTTTTTGGCTGAAGAAATGGCAAAACGATTGATATCAACTCCGTGACCCTGTTGGTTATCACCCAATAAAGTGTTAAGCCGAGTACCTTCCCCACAACCGAAATCAAGAATGTTTTTACTGCGACGAGCTATTTGTTGGAGTTGTTTTAATCCAGGATGAGAACCGATTTCTAGACTAGCTTGACGGGCTAGTTGATAGTATTTTTGATCACGAGACATACTAGTAACCAGATGGTGGGGTAATTAGGGCGCGGCGAAGCCTTTTGATGGGAGTGAGAATGAGGGCTTTTAGGAAAAAGGTATATGTCATTGGGGTGGTGACATCAGGAACTAAAGAAGGATGATCCTGGAAGAAGACTTGAGGTAAGTCTTTTGGATCAAGTTGGTTGCCCAACTCGTATTTAAACTTAAATGATCTTTTGAGGGTTTTTTGATCAAGGCTTGATCTGACGAGATGGGTGGTGTGGATATATGCAACGTCAAGGAAGTGGAGTTGTGAGGGGGAAAGTTGCTGAAGAGGGATGCCCTTGGTGGTGTAGGTCTGACGACCATGAGGATGATTAATAGTAAGCCCTGGAAGTTTTAGATTGATGAATCTGATATTAAAGTTACCTTTGCGACCAGCTATGACATACTGGCCGGCGGATTCTGGTAAAGCGTGGTAGATGTCCCCTACTACATTGGTGGTTTTAACAACAAGAGCGCCAACATCTTGATGGGATGATAGGTATTTAAGAACTTTTTTAATTGATTTTTCAGGCCAGACCTCATCACCATCTAAGATCATAAGCCAGTCATACTTACCTTTTGGTGTAGCTTGCAGCATCTGTTGGCGAAGTTTGGTATGAGTAGTAGCTGAGACAGATTTAAAGGTCTTAAGTGAGATCTTGGAAGACTTAATGGAACGGATAATATCAAGGGTCTTGTCGGTTGAGCCAGTGTCACAAACCATGATGTGGTCAACATAAGGAAGGGTCGACTGAAGGGCATACCAGATGAAACGCTCTTCGTTTTTGACTAAACAGTGGACGATGATTTTGCTCTTAGGCAAGGCTTTGGGTTTGTTCAAGGCGAGTGATTCTTTTTTCGTGATCCTGATAAACTTTGTTGTGCATGAAGATTTGTTCCTCTCTAATTTTTTTTAATTCACCCATAACTTTGTCAAGACCGGTGAGAACATCATCCTTAAACTGACGAAATTCGTCAACCGTGAGATACTTTTCTAGATCTTCCTTGGTAGCGTAGGGAGCAAGCGCTTTTCGAAGATCTTCCTTGGTAGCGTAGGGAGCAAGAGCTTTCCGAAGATCTTCCTTAGTGGCAAATATTTTAGAAAGCTTAGTGATATCTGTTTGAGTCAGGGCCATATATATTATTAAATCATTTTCATTTAAGAAGTCTAATCAACTTCCAGCCAGTAAGAAGAAGAACGACCGAGTTGGAAACAGCTAGAGAAATAGCGGGAGCGATAGCACCGAAACTGGGAATGAGGGCAAGATCTAGGGCGACGATTATAAAGATCTGGATGACGGTGGTAAAGGCTATAAAATTGGGTTTGTTGAAATAGAAGATGAGTGGGTTGGTGGTGACGGTAGCGTAAAGGAAGGGAATCATGGCGTAGGTGAGGTAGCGGAAGATGGGAACGGTAGAAAGATATGCCTCACCATAAACGATACGAATGATTAAGGGAGCGAACTCAAGTAAGGCAATCATACCCAGAGCAAAGAAGGTAGTGAGGAGGAGAAGCTTGAGGATATAATCCTTGACCTGTTGTTTGGTGGTAAAAGCAGAAAAGCGAGGAGCAACCACACTGCCAAGGCTTGAGACTAACATGGCATATAGAAGGGTGATGCGACTGGAAGCGGCGTAAATACCAGCTTGAAAGCTACTACCAATGGCATTAAGGAGAATGATGTCGATACGAGAGATACCAACTGAAAAGACTCGAACCAAGGCAATCCATTTGGCAAAGTGGACAATGCGGGAAACCTGAGCCTTGGGGAAAATGGGGCGAACGTATTTTAACTCCTTGGAGATGGCAAAGGCAGTAGCTAGAGAAGAAGCAGCAATGGAGGCAAGCAGGACTGAGGAGATATCAAGAAGGTTGAAGCGCAGGAGTAAGTAGGTAAGAATCAGTTTCATCCAGGAGTCTAGGGTCATGATGAGGGAGACAAAGAAGAAGCGTTTCTCGGCCTTTAAGATAGCGAGGGCAAAGCTTTCAAAGACTAGGGGAATGATGAGGATGGAGAGATAGATAATGTGAAGTGACTGAGCACCTGGCAGCGTGTCCTGACGAATGGGGAGGAAGCCAAGGGACAGAGAGCTAAGAAGAAGGGCAATTCCTAACTGCATCCAAAAAGTGACAGAGATGATGGTGGAGCGACCACCTTTAACCTTGGGAAGGAAGTTTATAAGCGCTGAGGAGATACCTAAGTCAGCAAGGGAACTAAACAAGGTAGCTAAAGCAAAGATGGCGGAAAAGATGCCAAAGTTAATCGGAGAGAGACTCCTGGCAACGACAATGGTAAATAGGGTGCCACCTAAAGCAACAGCTAGGTTGCCACCCATAATGACAGCAGTATCCCGGGAGGTGTCAGAAAAAAGTAAAGTCTTTATCTTGCCGATCACAGTTTGATTCTAGCAGGTGGGGAACTATTTTTGCTGTTTGAGCAACTCAAGGTCGTGTTTGACCATCATAGAGATTAGCTGTTCAAAAGAGGTTTCGGCCTGCCAACCCAAGGTCTTTTTGATCTTGCTAGCGTCACCGACTAAGGGGCCGGTCTCGGTAGGACGAACCCATTTGGGATTGATGACAACGTGATCTTTCCAGTTTAGGCCAACTTGCTTGAAGGCTGTGCGGGCCAGGTCCTTAACTGTGTGAACCTTACCAGTGGCAACGACAAAGTCATCAGGAGTATCGTGTTGAAGCATCATCCACATGGCCTTAACGTAATCGCCGGCAAAACCCCAGTCACGCTTGGCATCAAGGCTACCTAACTCTAGTTTGCCGTCTTTGTTGATGATGGGGTCACCACCCTGACCTAAGGGGATGTTTTTCTTTAACCCTAATTTGATTGTGGCAGCGGCAAGAGTAACTTTGCGGGTAACAAAGTCAGGACTGCGCCTGGGACTCTCGTGATTGAAGAGAATGCCAGTGGAGATGAAGAGACCAAAAGAGCGACGGTAAATCTGAGCGTCAAAGTGAGCTAACGCCTTGGCTGCAGCATAGGGGTTGGCAGGATGAATAGAGGTGTTTTCGTCTTGGGGGGTAATGGTGGTTTCGCCATATAGTTCGCTAGTGCTGGCTTGATAGACCTTGGCTTTGGGGTGAAGATTGCGGACGGCTTCGAAGATGCGGAGAGCTCCCATGCCGGTTTGATCAGCAGTAGCTAGAGGCTGATGCCAGGACTCGTGAACATGGGACTGGGCGCCCAGATTGTAGATCTCATCGGGCTTGATCTTGGAGATATACATATTAAGACACGACTGGTCAGAGAGATCTCCATAAGCTAGGTCGATGTGATGAAGTAAGTGGGCGGCGTTGCCTAGGTCGGGTTTGCTTTTACGACGAAGCAGACCGTAGACATGATAATTTTTGTTCAAGAGAAACTCGGCGAGATATGAGCCGTCTTGTCCGGTGACACCGGTAATGAATGCTATTTTCTTTTTTTGGGGCATGGGTTGGATTATATCCTAACAAGAAAAATTAGTGTTATTAAAAGGTATGATATGGTCATGAACAAGAGAAGTGGTGTGACGGCTTTGTTACTGGGATTAATGCTACTGCTGACTACTGAGGCAAGAGCGGCCGAGTTGAACATGGTGACACCAGTATTTCCTGTTAGAGATTGTAGTTACTGGAGGGAGGGGTGTGATACTAAACATTTTGATGATTTAAGGAATGTGGTGATTGAAAGCGAGTTGCCAGCAACCTGGCTGATTCACTATGATGTGTTAGTCGACAACTACCTGATGAAGGAGCTGACTAACCTACCAGATAACCAGGAAATCGGGCTGTTTTTAGAGGTGACCAGAAGATGGGCAGAGGAAGCAAGGGTTAAATTTGACTGGGAGGAAGAACACTGGAGTGCGGCAGATAAGTTGTTTAGTTCTGGATACACCTTAGAGGAAAGAAGGAAGCTAGTTGATGAGGCGTTTAATAAATTTAGGGAAAAATTTGGTGAGTACCCTAAAGCCTATGGCTGCTGGTATGTGGATGGATACACGATGGAGTACATCAGAGAGAAATATGGGGCTGAGGTGGTCCTGGGGCTAGCTGATCAGTACTCAACCGATGGCTACCAAACCTGGGGACAATATATTAACCAACCATATTACGTAAGCAAGAAGTCAGCGATTGAGCCAGCTAAACACGAGGAAGATAACAGCGGGGTAGTAAAGATATTGTGGGCACCAAGAGAACCAACTTTAAGCTTTGGAGATAGTGTGGAGTTTAGTAACTTCAGTTTGCAGGTAAACGACTATAACCGAGGCAAGGGGTTGCCCCACGACTACTTTGTAAGGCTGCTTAATGACTTAACCATTAATGTAAAAGGGAGTGTGTCTCAGGTAGTGATTGGCCTGGAGGTGGGCGAGGTAAATGAGGTCTTTTTGGCAGAACTATCCCGACAACTGGAAACTCTAAAAGAAATGGAGGGAGAAGACTTTAAAGTGGTGACAATGAGTGATTTTAACCGTTTTTACCGAGAAAAAACGAGTGAGTCCGCTACTCTACTTGTTTCAAGCCAACCTAGCAAAACTTACGAATCATACTGGTACATGTCTCCTGATTACCGGTTGGGTTTGTTTGTGGAGGACAATCAGGTGATCTTAAAGGACTATCGCTACTATCACCAGAACTTGTGGCGTGATAACGACCAGGTAAGAAGGGATGGACGGCATAACTTAAGTCGTCTAGTCCCTGCATTAGTAGATGAGGTGGCTTTGGGAAATCAAATAGTCTTGGGTAAGAGTGATGGCTTTGAGATACAAGAGATTGAGGATGGTTATGTAATTAGATTCGAAGACAAGACAATTAAGCTTAAAAAGGAAGAGCCTGTTTTTGAAGGATTCAAGCCAGGAGAGATCCCTGAGAAAATTACTGATGAAACTAATCCAGAGGAACGAGGTTGTTTTGGATTGGCTGGCGGATACAAGGAGCCGTATAGCTGTGTTAAGGAGTGGATAGTTAGAGCGACTCAACTAATACCCGATATCCGCTACTCAAGTATTGAGGGTGAAAAATTTCTTGGATTAAAAGTAGATGAAGAGCACTTGGTTGGAGTCAGATGGCCGAACATTAAGACTGGTAAGTTTTACTTTGAGTTCCCGATCTTAGAAAACTTTCTGTCGATCAAGAAGAAACTAACTCCTGACTTTGAGTGGTTTGGTAAACAGGAATATGAGGTGAGTAAATACAAAGGAGAAGTAATCGACAAACAGGCTGAGTACGGGCAGGATAACTTGAGGAGGATAGACAGGGAAGATAAGGTGTTTGAGAACGGATACTACATAGTGGTTGAGCAGTAGTATTTAGACAAGTGTGTGAGCTTAACATTCGCTTGACAGAATTGTTTTATTTAGTCTATATTTGAACCATAAGTTGTATTAAACCTAACATTTAGTTTAAATAATGAATAAAGGTGAGTATCTGGATAGTATCTTAAGATCTGAAAAAACAGTGTTCACACTTAAGGACGTGGCGCTTTTGTGGCAAGAGGGTGATGACGATTCGATCAGGGCGAGGTTAAACTATTACGTAAGGAGTGGTAGTCTGCATAGGGTTCGCAGAGGGGTGTATGTCAAAGATAAAAACTATGACAAGTTGGAGCTGGCGGTGAGAGTGTTTACACCTGCGTATGTAAGCTTTGAAACGGTATTGGCTAGGGAGGGCTTGATTTTTCAGTATCAGGACTCAATTACAGTAGCGTCATACCTAACTAGGGAGATTGTGATGGACGGCCAGAAATATGAATATCGAAAGATAAAGGATTCGGTCTTGACTAATACAGATGGGGTTATGCAACAAGAAAATCTGTGGATAGCCAGCCGAGAACGAGCTTTTTTAGACGTGTTGTATAGCAAGACAGATTATCACTTTGATAACTTAAGGTCGGTTAACTGGGATACAGTCGAGTCTTTACTGCCAATCTATGACAATAAAAGATTGACTAAGAAGGTAAGGCAAATACGCAAGGAGACTAAAGATCAAGGTGTACAATGACATTAGATAAGACCTTACACAAGACGATATTGTTTCAAATCTTGAAAGATATCTATTCGGATACTAATGTCTCCCCTTACTTGGGTTTTAAAGGAGGAACGGCGGCAATGATGTACCACGGGTTGGACCGTTTTTCGGTTGATTTGGATTTTGATCTACTTGATGACAGTAACGAGAAAGAGGTTTTTGAAAAAGTGGTGGAAATAGTACAGAGACACGGCAAGTTGAAGGATTCGCATATGAAGCGGCATAATCTTTTTTGCCTACTCTCCTACGAAGACAGGGCACATAATATTAAGATTGAGATTAACAAGATACAGTTTGGGTCGAGATATGAGGTAAAAACGTACTTGGGAGTGTCGATGTTGGTAATGGTTCCTGAGGACATGTTTGCCCATAAACTGATGGCGATGTATGAAAGGATCGGCAAAACAAGTAGAGATATTTATGATGTTTGGTTTTTCCTTGAGAACAGGTTTCCGATTAATCAAGATATCGTCGAACAAAGAGCGGGGATGCCCTTTGATAAAGTGATAGACGAGTGTGTTAACAAGTTGGAAAAGCTGAGTGCACGGAAGATTTTGGACGGGGTGGGAGAGTTATTAAGCGAAGGAAGAAAAGATTGGGCAAGAGCGAAATTGCGAGAAGAAACCATTTCACTGTTACTTTTAAGAAAAACGGGGCGTAAGGGTAACTAGAAAGTCCTTGATGGTATTGCCTCTTTCTGTCTAGAGAGAGTAGATAGAGAAGGCAACCTCACCAGTGGGATAGAGAATCTGCTTGACCGGCTGCTCATCCTCTGGGACTAGATCTGTTGGATATTTAACGAAGTAACGATCTGGTAGAACCAGATAATTAGGTTGGTGCATATCAATAAACTCAAGTACATCACTGGTGGTGTAGGGATTAACAAAGTAGAGATTGGGGGCGGGGTGATAGAAGTGGGACTCCCCCACTACAATATCTTCAAACACTAACTCTCGGTAATCTGACTCTGGTAACTTTTGCCAGAAATAGAAGTGGTACTGAGGATAGTGACCATCCCAAACAATCAGAAGAGAAGCTCCGTCATTCTCTACTTGAAAGTCAGAAAGGGCTTTAAAGCCATACTCATAACTTCTGGCGGTCTCAAGCTGATATGGATAGACGTGGAAATATGAGAAGAAAAAGGCATAAGCGGAATAGATGCCAACTAGAGAAAGACCTAAGACATACAAAAGTCTTAACCATTTCGTTTTAAACCAAGATAGGGAGTCGGTGATACCAAGAGCAGCAAAGTAAGTAAGGAAAGGAAGTAGAGTGATGACACGAAGCAGGTAGCCAGAGCCATCCTTAGTGATGGCGGCAGGTAGCGGGGAGGCAAGAATCCAAACTAAGAAAAGGTGACGAGCTTTGGGTGGGGCAGTCAAGAAGAAGCGATATGCACCATAGAGAATGAGGGGTAAGAGAAAGGGATAGAAGACGCCAAACTGGCCGGTGGAGTGACGCAGGATCGGATCACCTTTTAAGAAAAGGAAGTCGGGAGAAAAGAAAGAGAGATAGTTGCGAGTAAAAATGGAGAGGTTGGCAGTCAAGCGGTTGTAAACTAAAGGAGCGGCTAATGTTTCAGTAGGTAACCAAAAACTAAACAAGCTTGGCTTGGATACCCAAGAAAGGGCGCGATACTTATCACTAAAGTGAGTAGTATTAGGATCACGCCAGATGGCCAGATCAAGACCTCGGCCTGATAAAGAGAGTCCTTGAAAACGAGTAACGAACAAGACACCAACAACCAAAAAGGAAATAGCAACGGCCAAAAGACCAAGGCGGCGTTGTTTAGGTTTAAGGGAGCGATACAGGTAATAACCAGTAAGCAGAAAGACAAAGGGGGCAATAACAAGGGCTGATTGGTAAAGGTAAGCAGAGACTAGGAGGAACAAAAGAGAAAGGAGGTAACTTGATTTTGACTTGCTTAGGAAAAAGTAAGCAGAGAGGGTGCTGGTGATGACCAATAAGGGAATGTGGCTGTGACCAATACGGCCAATGAGAAAGGTCCAGGGTAGAAATACACTTATGATCGCGGCAACAAAGGGAACCGCTTGATTTTTTGAAAGACGGCTAGCAAGCAAAAAGATGGCCAGAGAGATGAGTGAGCTATAAAATGCTGCAGCCGCTCTGACTCCTAAAGGATTAAGACCTAGGAACCATGTAAATGAAAAAATACGATGGTAGAGAGATGGCTGGTGAAGAAGGATATAGTGTCCTGTTTCATCGGCATAAATCTCTGGCAGGTTTTGATCTAAACGATAAAAACGAAGAAAGAAGGAGACGACAAGAATGACAAGTAAAATAAGGTGAGTTTTTTTAAGTTTCATCGGGTAAAGAAGTCTTGAGCTTTGATCTTAATAACTGGCTGGTCTTCTGGCGGCTGGTTGACCCCATCATAGTAAACAACCAGATTAGGATCATTGTAGATGACCTGGAACATATCAGCCCTAGAGGTAGCAAGAGAGAGCTGCTTGGCGTAATCTTCAAATCGGCCAGCATTTTCCGGATCGGTGAAATAAAGGGGATTGGATGGATACTGAGGATATTGGGTGGTGAGATAGTCATAGAGTCGATGAGATAAGCGAGAGCGATTGACCGAGTAGTGACGGGTATAGGTGAGATAGTTCATGGAGAGATTAAGAATTAAAAACAAGCCAAGTAGGAGAGTCCCCCATTTACCCTTAGCTGAATCAGCAACTAAAGCAAAAAGAAGAGAAAAACCAACTAAAGGCAGACCTAACTCAAGGGTAAACTTGTGGTGAGGAAGAAAGAGAACGGGAAGGAGAGGGACAACAAAGAACAGGCCAGTAAAAAGATATTGACGCAGGTTTTTCTTTAGAGAGCGGAATATAAGAAAGGTGAAAGACCCAAGAAGAATTAACAAAAAGAAAAGAATGAAGTAAGAGAAGAAAGGATAGTCGGTGTAGAAACGAGGAATGGGTCTTAGTCCCCCACCTATGTAATCAACTAAAAGCTCAGGTGCACCAAAAGACCAAAGGGTATACCACATTAGGGTATTAAGAGCCATTTTGGGTGAAAAGTCCCAGATGTACGTATCCCCTTCTGCCAAGCCAAAATGGAAAAGACGAAGATATAGATAGACAGTAGTAAGTAAGAAGATGGGTAGGTATTTGCTTAACTTTAATTTGCCCTGATAGAGATCTATAAGGAGGATGAGACCGGGTATGACTACGGCAGTCTCTTTACTTAACAAGGCGAGAATGAAGAACAATAAGGTTTTCTTTCCTTGAGAGCGAAGGTGAGCGTTAAGAGCCAGCAGGGCGAAAAGAACCATGAAGAGTTCTTGATAGGCGGAGAGGAAATAAAGCCTGGTGAAGTTAGTAACTGAGAAACCATAAACAACAAGAGCTGTGATTGGAGAAATTTTGGGAAACAATGATGAAACGAGGTTTTTTAACTGGAAGAGTATAAGGACAAAGAGAAGAAGCCCGAAGAGATAGTAAAAGAAGGTATTAAAACCAAAGAGAGAATGGAAAATAAAGAAGAAGACCTGGGTGGAAAGAGGACGATAGAAAGAAGCAGACTGAGCAGTGGCAGAGAATGAAAAGAAGCTGAGAAACTCAGTAATACTACTAATCTGTGCTAAACGCAGATGAAACCAGTCATCGGCAGAGAAAAAATTAAATAGAGTAGGAGCAAAAAGAATCAGGATGAGGGGGAGGATGACTTTGTTTATCTTCATTCAATTAATTCTTTGGTTTCAAAGTCATAATACTCTATTGGGAGAGTGTTTACACTCTCTTTGCCATAATAATCGATAACCTTAATTTCTCCGCTGCTGGTCTTGGTGGGGTCGGCTTGAATAACGATCTGCTTATCGGTCCAGGAGGTAATCGCGTGTTCAACGCCATCAATATAGACTTTGCCCTTAAAGGGTAGGTCACGGAAATTGCGACCAGATAGTTTAATTTCATCCCAAAGCGTGGCTTTTTTCGGGCTAACTGACCAAAGACGGATATCGTACTGAAACTGGGTGGTGTGGACGTAAACATAATTGGTTATCAAAAACAGAGAGAACAATAAGGCGGGGGTGACGATGAAAGCTAGGGTCCGGCGATTTTTGATAACAAAAAATAGGCCAAGACCGATTACTATACCAATTAATAAAGATATGGCTGCATATTGTCCGGTTTGTTGGATAAAGTAGTTTAATGAGTTTGAAGGGTAAAAACTTTGATATACCTCTATGGTGCTTAGGGTATTGGATACTAGAGAATAAACTAGATATAAGCTAAGGAAAACAGAGCATGTCTTGGTGAGGTTAAGAATTGCCGGAACAAGATTGGTAATTTTAACTTCTTCGAGAGTGAAGGTGATGACAGGAATGGTAAGGTGGGCTAATTTAACGGCGGAAAGTTTGAGTTTAATAATGGGAGAATATGAACGAAGGATTTCTTGAATTAGTTGTTTGGAATCCAAGTATTTTTTGCCTGGTTTTAGCCGATAGGTGACTGTTAAATGTAAAGCACCAACAGTGAAAAAGATATACCACCATATGGCTAGTCTTTCCGAGATACGGTTATATTCTAGGATCGCAAATATTGAGCAAAGGATTGCTAGCCAGACGGAGTGTTTGATTAAAACCATTCCGTCAATATTCCACATAATGACGGATCCAACAAGCAAAGCTATTATGATCAGGAGCGATAAATCTGATACTGGCAGGGGAAGGACTACGTCATAGATAAAACCTAAGATAAACAGCACTAATATCAATTTCTTGAGTTGTTGAGGAAATACTGATTTGAGTTTAGCCATGATTTGAATTGTTTATTTTTTGATTAGTTTCTGAAAAGCGATGTAGATTATGAAAATCAATATGAATATTACAGATATAAAGATACCGATGTAGAGTAGTCTTTGGGGGATAAATTCAATGATTAGCTCATATTCGGTGTCTCCTCCAACCATGTCAGGTGATATGTACCATGAATTGGCATAGCTGTTGGCTAGGTAATGTTGGTCTGTTGCAATGGGTTTTTTATCCCATGTCTCAAAAGTGTCTGGTTCAAGAAATGTGGTCCTGTGCTTATATTCATTGATATCACCATCGAAGTAACTTGTAACTACTTCTTTTACTGGATGACGGTGAAGGAAGACGCTAACTAAATCACCAACAACTTTAGAAAATGATATTGAGGTATTGTTGCCGTCGTCTTTCTTGAAAACGTTCCATCCTCTGTTATAGTTTTCACTAAATACTAGAAGATAGGGTTCGGTGGCGTTTCTTACTTCAACTCGATATTTTGTTGGGTTAATTCTCTGGAAGGCGATGACCGGTTTTGACTTGTTAGGCTTTTCGTTCATCCGACTCCTAATTATGAATTTGGGTTCGTAAATTGGAGTTACTGATAAATCATTTATTGTCGCCGAGGCATTGAGGTCGACTTCTATAGATAAACCCCCTGATATTGGATCATTTCCCGATTTGACGTAATACTTGAACGTGCCTTGTCCAGGAGGGATGCCGACCTTTTTCGTTATTTGACTTGTGGACTCATTGTCTCTCTCTTTGTCGATGTCGCTCTTTAAGACTTCTTCTTCAATCGCAAGCTCGACTCCGCCATTATTGAGTTCGTAGTTGCCCGACACTTGGTACCACTGGTTTGGTAACCAATCCGTAATGGTTTGGTAATTAAACCTATTTTTGTTGCCAAGATTGATAGGCTGCCTTTCTGCGGGCAACAGGTTAATTTCATTATTGAATTTGAGGGTGATTGTATGTTCACCTGAATCAAGATACTCCTCTCCAAGATGTTGGTAATCCTGATCAGGGCTGTCAACAAGATTGATGTCGATTTTTGTATCATCAATCAAGATCTCTTTTATGAAAGAGGCGTATGGTTTGTCTTTCAATGTTTCAAGATATATAGAGTACTCTCCGGATATGGGGGTATTAAGTCGATATGACTTCTGATCGACTGCGGTTTCTGGTAGATACACACTTAGTTGTCTATCAAAATCTGACTTGATTGACGCTGTGGACAATTCTGAGAGGCCAAGTTCTGCCAGCTTCTTGAGATTATCAGAGTAATTTTCTTTGATTAATTTTGCTAACGTTGCTTTTCTACCCTTATCTTCATCCTGAATGACTAGATCTATTGATTGTTGGACTTGTGATTGCCATAAATCAAGTAGGTTCTCCAGTTCTTTAAGGCCAAATACGCGGAATAACGGCCGTGATTTTTCAACAGAAATATTGCCCCATTTTTGAATCTCACTTATGCGTTTGTTTGCAAAAAAAAGTTTCTTTTCTAATTTGCTATTAACGTCTTTTATATTGCTCAGTTCATATCTTTCTTTTATGAAGCCGACGTGCCATCTAGGACTTGATGGCTTATTTTTTACATGTGGGTAGAATATTTCTGTTTTGGCGATTTCCTCGACATCGATTGCATCCTTGGCGGGTTCGAGTAATACCCCCTCTATGACTACAGAATCAGTTTTGTCTGGCGATATAACCTTATTATCTGTGCTTTCGTTTGATTTAAAGAAAAAGGCTGTTCGCGTTTGGTAGTCATTAAGTCGTTGAATTTCTGATATTGATGCTAGTTCACTGGTGGAATAAACCGTTTCAACCGGAATGTAAAAGTGCGGTAAATACTCGTCCTCGGCAATCTGATATAGATTTATGTATTCTGCCTCTCGTACCTTAGTAAATAATTTGTCGACGTTTTTGAGCATCTGCTCGTTAGGACAAAAACCAAGAGGTTCGTTTAGTTGATCTTTTTGAAAAATGATGTACTTGATGTTTAGAAGTGACAGAAATATATTTTCGTTATTTTGTTGCGCACATATAGAATTAAGAGCTGCAGTGTGTAGTGGTATTAATCCCGTATTATTTAATTCGTCAAAGATAATGGGATTGCTAGTTATGGTATAAAGCGGGTTGTATATTTGTGAGCCTTTTTCCTCGTCATCCATCCAGGTAAACTTAGAGGTCCATCTTGGCATTGGTAAGGCCAGCAGCTTCGCATCCAATTCTTCTTTGTTAATTAAGATGTTTGTCGAAAGATATTCATCCGGCAATTCAAGGGTTTGAAAATCGCCGCCCAAATTACCGGTGATCATCGGAAACGATGTAATGGCAATTAAAAACAAAAGGCCAACATGGACGATATTTCGTTTACGTTTCTCTCTGGTTTTAATGAGGTAGGTAATAAATATGCCGTATATAAACACAATAAAGATTCCAAATTTTGATACATCTCTAAACATGTAAAACATTGGTATGTTCTTAAATGCCCATACAAATAGTGATCCAAAGGGTTGGTGGGCGCCTGCGCTAAAAAAAATTACGACTAATAATGCAACTCCCAGGGTAAGACTGATCTTTCTTGTTTTTTTTGTCTTGATTGCTTTGAGATAGCCGATGGTAAATGCCAGAAAATACGATGTCCTGATTATTAGATTAACTTTGCTGGTAGTGTGTTGCTGTACTGTTGTTGTTCCGTGGACCGAGTTAAGAAAAATGACATCTTGGAACGAGACCATGTTCTTTATATTGTTCAGGTCTGTGATTGGATCGTATCGATAATTGACGATTTCACTGAAAACAAAATTGCCGATGAGCGGAAGAACCCACCAGAGATTGATGAAAATTGCGGTAAATGACCAATGACCTAGAGTCTTAATTTTGGTGTATTTTGGGTGTTTGTCGAGGATGACTAAATACAAGAAGAAGCAGATGTTAGCAAAGATAAACAAGTGCATAAGTTGTGCAGAGAATATTGATAGTATTCCGGCGACAAACAGGTATTTTTTTTCTAGACTTTTAGAAAAACTGATCAGACTATCCAGCAACATTATTGTTGCAGCTGCAGGTAAAAAATATATTTGTTGCCAACCAAAGGAAAGGAAGTTGACAGTGGGAGACGAGTAGGCTGTAAACATAACGATTAAAAGAACATCCCTTCGGTTGAAACCAAATTTTTTAAAATGTTTGTTGATGAAATAAAAAACTGACAGATTGAATAGTATGAAGGGAGTAACCAACCATACTCTGTTAATCATTTCTGTATTTAGTCCTATTGCTTTCAATGCCGCAGATATGATGACCAAAGACGACCAATTGATGATATAGATTGAGTTGAATATTCCAGACAAGTAATCCTTCCAAACGTATGGGTATAGATCCAGAAAATTGGTGTTTAATAAAAAAAATTGGGTGAAGTCAACATTGGCTATCAAACCATCCAGGTTTAACAATTTGAAAAAAGGAAATATTGAAAAGAAAATTATTAAAGGTTGGACCATATGGTTATTTGCTTATTTTGATAAATAGCAAGTCTAGCTTGATCGAGTTCTTAATTAACCAGAGTACGGACATGTTTATTTCGCTATTCTGACGATAAATATTTATAATTTCTTAAGAATAAAAATATTGACAGGAGCCAGGGACGGAAAGTGTTTGAATATTTTCCCTAACCGATACTCATAACCTATCATGCTTAATATTTTAAATTTGTGAAAATGCACCATATCTTTCATCGCATTGTGTGTAATCCCTCTTATGTGATGTATTGGATTGTCGTCGGGATTATTAATTCTTCCAAAAATACCGGTACCAAGATTGGCTTTTTCATTGCTTATCTCAAGAATATGGGGTTGGTAACCGAGTAATAATTCTATACGTGAATACAAAGAGGCGAGATTAGGAAAGGAAAAAATAAGTAGACCATTATTTTTAAGGTTTCGATAGCAGTTCCTTAAGAGAACATCAGTATTATCTATGTGTTCGATCAGTTCAAAAAAAGTAACAACATCGTACTTTTTGTTTAGGGAAAATGGTTTTTCTACATCTTTAGTAACGAATCGATTGACATATGATGGTTTATTTGTCGAGACAATGTCTATTGATGTGATTTGAACATCTTTTTCTTTTGAAATTATTTTTTCAAAATTGAACTGGCTTCCACAACCTAAGTTTAATATGCTATCTCCGTCTTTGATCCAGTGACTTGTCAGCTTGTACAAATCATCAGGTAAGTTGTTATCTCCGCCTTGCAAATTTCTTATTGTTTTACTCATGTGTGTATACGGGCTGATTTATTCTTTGCCAAATATTTTGATAAATAGTGTTTAAGTTAAATTCGTTACGAAACTTGCTAATATTCTCCTGAGTTTCTTTGTATTCCTTTTCTGACATTTTCCTAACTTTCTCCAGGATTGTTTTAATTTCATCTTCATTTGTATATCTAAATCCTAATTTTTCTCTAGCAATGGTTTCACTAACTTCAGGTCTTGAGGAAATGATAACTGGTACGTAGCAAGCAAGATATTCTTTAATTTTAACTGGATCGCAATAGTAAGTCCATTCACTACTGTTGTTGTATGGAGCTAATCCAAAGCCCCCAAATTTTTTCAATATATTGATAACTTGCTGATGCTTAAGATTTCCCAAAAACGTGACTGAGTCGTCGAGGTTTAATTTTTTTACCAGATTTTTAAGTTTCCGCTCGTATTCTCCGCTACCTATAACGATAAGCTTCAGATCTAGTTTGGGTAATTCTTTTATTACCGTCTGAAGTCCATGCTCTTTTGAAAGGTAGCCGACATATATGAGCGATTTACTGTATTTTGTTTTTGGCTTGATTTTTCCGATTTTGTCAAAATCGACGCCATTCGGCGTTAAAAGTAGTTTGTTTTTATTTATTCCTTCATCAATCCTGGCGTCGATGGTCCTGTTTGTATTACAACAAACCAGATCTGCTTTCTGGGCGCAATATTTATCAATGGATACATATATTGAATTAATTAGTTTGTTATTAAATCTGTTTCTGGCGAAGTCGGTGTTAAAAAATACGATTTTGTTTATCTTGTGGCGAAAAATCACCAAGGGAAGCGTATCAAAGCTATTCATACCGAATCCGACATCTATTTTCTTGGGTAGTTTAAATAGCCAGTATGAGGTGATAATAAAATCTAGGAAGTAGCGGAATATGGAATATGTGTTTATCCTAACTTCACTAATTTTTTTGCCGTTTCGTAAAAAAACAGACTCTGGAGAGGCATTGTTGTTAAGTGGATGAATTATTTGATAAAAATCAAAGCGCTTTTTTTCTGATATGAATTTTGCTAGTGATTGAACTGGTCCATAAACCTTTGTAACATGAGCGGTCTGCAAAACTGTTGTTTTGCTTGGTGAAGATATATTCGGCGTTGTTTGTTTTCTCATATTTGGAAATTATTTCGAAATAACCTGATGCTTAACATAGGAGAATCCTACTCCAATCCTTAATAAGGCCATACCCAACACTAGTCTTGGTTGGTGTAGTAGTTTTTGCCATTTTCCTCTTTCTAAAAACACCACTACTAACCTGTATATGGGGCTGAACTGTTTCTTAACATCAGGGTCATCTTTTCCCCACTTTTTAATATATATGTCAAGACCTTTCGAATAGTAACTTTTTTTAGCCAGATACTTCTTTAGGTTAAACTCAGCTTCATTGTGATAGATAGGCTGTTTTATTAAATCAACTTTCCCAAGTTGACGGATTTTTTTGTCCAGATCCCAATCTTCACCGCCGGTTATTTGTTTATCAAAACCTTTTACTTTTACAAAAGCAGACTTTTTAATAAACCTAACGCAGTCTATAACCGTACCCTCATAGAAACTGCGTTCAAAACGCCTGACCTTACTCCAGTAGCTGTCCCCAGTAACTATCTCTCGAATATACAAACCAATGATGTCAGGATTTTTAGTAACTTTGGAAACACATGAAGATATAACTTTTTTACTTAACTCCATATCAGCGTCTACGTACATGACGTACTGACCGTGACTCTTGGTGATCATGCCATAGTTTCTCTGAGCTGACCTCTCTGGACCTTTGGTGAAAATGTTCTTGGTGTATTGCTTGGCTAGTTTGACAGTGTCATCAGTAGAGTGGTTGTCAACAACGATTATCTCAATTTTCTCCCGAGGATAGTCCTGATTCTTGATGGACTTAAGACAAGAGACAATGTGTTTTTCCTCGTTCTTGGTGGTAATAACCACGGAGACTAATGGGAGAGCGGATTTCATAAGGATCATTTTAGCTCAAAAATGGTACAAGAACGAGACCAATTGAGACGAGGGTGATAGAATGCATGTGTATGCAAACAATAGAGTACGGCAGACAACAAGGAACTCATAAGGTATTGGGTATAAGACATTTGACTGATTCAGCTTTTGTACTCCAGATTGAGAAGAAAAACTTTAAATTCATCCCCGGTCAATGTGTCAACATTGGTTTGGTAAATGAAGCGATTAACCGCGAGTACTCCAGCTACTCATCCCCCAATGATGACAAGCTAGAGTTCTTGATTAAGACAGTCGAGGGTGGCGCAGTAACTCCTAGGCTCTCTAAACTCAAACCAGGAAATAAGGTGTCTCTTGATGGAGCTTATGGCCTATTTACCTTAGACGAGAAGAAGTTAAATCAAAAACATATCCTGATTGCTACTGGAACAGGAATAGCTCCATTCCATTCCTTTGTTAAGACATACCCTAAACTTGATTACCAGATCATCCATGGAATCAGATATGCAAACGAGCAGTATGACCGCAAGGACTATGCCAAAAACCGATATGTAGCCTGTGTGTCAAGAGAAAAGGGTGGAGACTTTAGCGGTAGAGTAACGGAGTATTTAAGGTCAAACAAAATCGACAAGAGAGCCCGATACTACTTGTGCGGTAACAGTGAGATGATCAACGACGTCTATGATATCTTAAGTGAGGCTGGGATAAATGGAAGTAATATAGTAACGGAGGTATTTTTCTAAAAATATGGCTAGAAAAAAGAAACTAAAAATCGCCATCTCGTATCCCCCAATTGTTAACAAGCTGGGGCAGAAGGCAATGGTGTCTCAGAACCGCAATGTGCAGTATTTCAAGACTCCGACTTACCTACTACCAGTTGTCCAGGCTCAGGCAGCAACCTGGCTTAAGCAGATGGGATATAACGTGAGGTGGGATGATGGCAATGCCCAGTTAAAGACCTATGAGAAATGGTTTAGTGACTTGGTCAGATGGCAACCAGATGTAGTGGTGTTTGAGAGTACGACTCCGGTAATGAAGTTTTACTGGAAGACGATAAACGAACTTAACAAAAAGCTACCCAAAACCATCTTTATCATGTCAGGCTACCACTCGATGAGAAAGCCTGAGGAGACGCTTGATCACAGCAAGACGGATATTGTGCTTAAAAGCAACCATATTGATTTTGTGTTGCATCGGCTGATCCCCTACTTGGAGAGTAATAAGGACTGGAGAAGATCCTGCAAGATCGAAGGGTTAACCATTAGAGTAAGAGGGAGTAAGTATCGGGATACGGGCAACTTCCGTCAGGTAGAGCCATTAAATAAGTCGCCTTTGATTGACCGTGACTTAGTGAATTGGAAAAACTACGCGTACGAGAACGGTAACTTCCTGCAAACTCCTGGAACATATGCCACCAGCGTGATTCGAGACTGCATGTTTGGCAAGTGTACTTTTTGTAGATACAACGGGCCGGAGATGACCTTCTCGAAGATGTCGGTGGAGAGATCTCTGGATGAGTATGAAAGACTTATTAACGAGTATGGAGTAAAAGAGATTTTTGATGACTCGGGGGTGTGGTATAGGGGCGAGGATGCCAGAAAGTTTGCCCAGGGGATCATTGATCGAGGACTTCACAAAAAAGGGTGTTATTTTGGTTTGAATACTCGCTTTGAGTATCTTGATAAGGAAACGATAGAGCTGATGGCTAAGGCTAACTTCCGCTTTGTATTAATCGGCCTTGAATCAGGGAGTGATGAGACATTAAAAAGATTAAACAAAGGATATCAGAAGAAATACATTGAGAGAGCTTTGAAGTGGATGACGGAGGCTGGACTACACCCTCACCTGACTATCATGGTGGGCTATTACTGGGAGACTGAGAAAATGCTCTCTGAAACCATTGATTATGTGAAGTACCTGATGTTCTCAGGACTGGCTCGGACTCTGCAGGTAACTTTGTGTACACCACTTGATTACACCCCTTACCACCAGGAGTGTATTAACAAAGGAGTACTACTGACTGACGATTATGATGACTTTGATATGAGTAAGCTAATCGTCAAGACTCCCCTACCTCACGAGCGATATTACCAAGCCATCAGGGAGATGTACTCCATTGCTTTCCATCCTAAATTCTTGTGGAGACAGATCACTTACTTAAAGACATTCAAGAAAAAAGACTGGCAGTTCCTGTTTACCTATGGCTGGAGGGCGGTACGAAGAGTAAGACAACACATCTTTAACTTGACTGAGGCAAACAGAGTAGACGGAAAGAAGTAAGAGGAGGAGTGATACGGGTAATATAAAGATTGTTGTATTTAAACGAGGTGGAAAGTAAGATGGGTTGAGAATGAAGGTATTAACGAAATGGTGGTGGCTGTTACTGGTTGTCTTGGTGGCAGGTTTGGTTCGATTTTACCAGCTGGAGGAGGTGCCGGCTGGTCTTTATTATGACGAAGTAGATCTGGCTTACCAAGCTAGAAGTTTGCTGGAGACAGGCCGAGACTATCGAGGCACCTTTAGTCCTTTTTACGCCTGGTCGATGCATGATCTTAAGACTCCATTACCGATATATCTATCAATCCCAGCAGCGATGATATTTAGCCCTGGAGTCTTGCAGGCAAGAGTGACAACGGCTTTGGCTGGTATGGCGGTGGTGGTATTGGCGGCTTTGCTAACCCTAAAGTGGAGTAAGGATAAGAGAGCGGCTTTCTTAGTTGGAGCAGTGATGGCCTTAAATCCCTGGCTGATTCAGTTTAGCCGGATTGCTTTTGAGGCCATGTTTGCCTTGATGATGTATCTTGGCTTTTTACTTACCTTTTTTAACTGGCTTAAGAGTAAAAATGTAAAAACCTTTTATCTCTCAGTAGTCCTGTTGTCGTTGGGGGTATATAGCTATCGGATCATGAGTTTCTACGTGCCATTAACTTTTCTAATGGTTGGGCTGGTTTACTGGAGAGAGATACTGGGGATGGGTATAAAGAGAGTGGTGATCGGAGGGATGGTGGCGGCGGCAATCATCTTACCCTTCCTGTACTACACAGCGGTGGAGACACCCGACCAAACCCGATTTGAACAGCTATCGATCTTCTCTGATCCATTGGCTCCAATTTATGTAATCAGGGGTAGGGAGGTAGACTCGGGTGATTATCTTCAAGAGACGGTTGGCAACCGACCGGTGTGGTACTCATACTTGTTTCATAATAAGGGGGTGGAGTATTTGTCTTCTTTGAAGAACAACTATCTTAAAAGCATCTCCACCACCTTCCTGTTTGCAACGGGAGATAGTAACCTGCGGCAAGGGATGGGTAAAACTGGGGCTTTGTTATGGATTGATATTATCGGTTTGGCAGCAGGACTGTTTTGGCTAACCAAAAACATTAAGCGCAAAGAAAACCAACTACTGGGCCTGTGGCTGTTAAGTTCCCCATTACCTGCCGATCTGACTGTGGATGGAGCTAATCACGCTTCGAGACTGATCATGATGGCCGGACCGCTACTTATCATTGTAGGCTTGGGCTGGTGGCAGATTACCAAGATGCTAGCAAAGCAAAAATGGGGAGGGCTTATCAATATAGCTTTGGTTGGTGTCTACCTACTGGTGTTTATAAACGTGGCTCACAAATACTTTGTCCACTTTCCTCTGGAAGCGGCCAGGTGGCATGGTTATGGATACCAACAGGCGATGTTGAAGATTAAAGAGATAGAGAAGGACTATGACAAAGTAATGCTGACTAACTCCAATGATCCGGCCATGCTGTATTACCTGTTTTGGGCCCAAATCCCACCGAAAGATGTGCAGGAGTATGGAGTTGAGTTTGGACCTGAGGTAATTAAGGGTATGGGGTTGGACAAGGTGAAGATGATGAGCTGGAGTAAGGTAACTGAGGGTAAACAGATGCCTCATGAGATGGGTGAAGCACTCGAGGAAGGCGTTCTTTATCTAATCACTCAGCAAGACGCTAAGGGAGATATTAGGCCTGAGAAAGGAAGTCTGCCAAGTAGGGTAAAAGTCATCGAGAGTATACCCTACCCTGATAATAGTGAGGTGGCGTATTTCCTGGTGACCAAGGAATAGATCAGCGACTCAACTTGCGGGTAAAGAGAAAACCCTGAAGAAATCTTAGGCCATACCAGAAATGAGTGAGGAATATAACAGGGAGGGAGAGGAAAGCTTGCAAAGGCTGGCGAGAACGGTTAAGAATCCAAAGAGCATTAAGGCAAAGGGCAGCAATATAGAAGCCAAGGAGAGTGTGACCTATTTGAGTTACAAGAGCTAGCAAGGGGTGAGTATATAAAGGAGAGAAGAGAAGAAAGATCAGACCTAAGGCCATAAGAGAGGGCAGAAAATAAAGAGGTCTAAGGGAGGTCTTGGGTAAGACTCTGGCAAAGAAACCTCGGTGCAATCCGTAGTTACCATTCTGTTTAAGATGAGGGATGAGGAGAGAGCGCCGATGGTGGTAAACCAGGGCTTTGGGCTCGTAGACAATCACTTTGCCTAGTTTGTGAGTTAAATCTAGACAAAGCTTGGTGTCCTCACCTGGATAGTAATGAGAGTCAAAACCCTTAACCTTATTAAAATCTGATTTTCTGACAGACAAATTCATGGAAGGATAGTCGTCAACTAGTCGCTTCTTGCCAGGCAAGAAACGATAGGTGTAGGATCCTGAGCCCAAAGGTGAGGCAGAGGCCCAACCAGAAGCCTGTTTGTCCCAAGATGAATCAGGGGGGGTAACACCAGGTCCGCCAACGGCAGCCACCTTAGGGTCAGCGAAGTTGTCGACTATAGCCTGAAGCCAACCAGGAGAAGGATAGGCGTCATCATCCAGGAAACTCAAGATACTACCCCGAGCCAGCTTGGCTCCAGCATCCCTTTTTTGAGCCGGACCGACATAATGACCATAAGATTTTTTCTTTAACTTGGGATGGGTTAAATTAACGGGATAGTCGGTGACTAAAATGATCTCGAAATGAGTATATGTTTGCTGATCGATTGCCTTTAGACTTTCTTTTAGATAAGGATTGTTTCGTTTGTAATCAACGATGATGATGGAAACCAAAGGTCGAGAGGAACTCATGAGTGGTAGCGGAGAGCTAATTTGGGATCATGTTCCCAGATATCCTGATGGCGATCGTCGTAGTAGCGAAGGATATAGGTGCGGTAGATGATGGCTAGGAAATCGACGGCAGAGTGATAGAGAGCTGAACCGTTAATAGTGCTTGAAAAGTTGTAGTTTAGCTCGATGGGAGACTCGTAGATACGATTGAAGCCTAAACGGTGAGCCACGATTAGGATCTCTAAATCAAAAGCAAAACGCTTGATGACTAGACGAGGAAGGACTTGTTCTAAAACTTGCCTACGGAAAAGCTTTAAGCCTGTTTGGGTATCAGAGACGCGGACACCAAAGAAGAGACGGATGGCCCATTGAGCCAGGGTACTGATGACTCTGCGCTTAAAGGGATAGGTGACCTTGCTGGCTTTGTGGCGTTTGCTACCGATGATGATATCGGCTTCGTACCACTTAAGATGCTCTAGGGCCATACCAATACCGGAGGCGTGAAGATCGGATCCTGCATCTATGAAGGCAATCAGACCACCCTTGGCTCTGGCCATACCGTAACGGACGGCATAACCCTTACCTCTGTTTTGAGGATATGAGTAGACGGAGACCTTGGTGCTCCTGGCTTTCCTGGCTTTTTGAAGAGTGGTGTCACGAGCATGAGCTTTGCCATCAACAATGCAGAGAACCTCGTAAGGACGATTGAGCTGATCAAGATATCGGGTGATGCTTTTTAAGTCTCTTACTATAGTTGGACACTTGTAGGTAGGGACAATGACACTTAAGAGATTGGGGTCGGCTGGTTGGGGTTTCATACTTTCTTAAGGGTATTGTATATAACGAGGGTGATAAAGAGACAAAGCTGGAGAGTCAGGTTTAAGGTAATGACCTGATAGAGAGAGGAATGAATAAAGATGATTAATAAAGGCTGAAGTAAGGCGAAAAAGAAGAGTAAGTAAGTACCTTTTTCTTTACCAACGGCGAGTAGATACGAGAGGGTGAGCTGGTTAAGACTTAAGAAGAACATGGTCAGGGAGATGAAGGGAATTAATGAAGTGATGGCTAGATACTCGCTACCTGAAAGCAAGCGAACAACTAAGTCAGGGAAGAGAGAGAAGAGAGAAACAGCGCCAATACCTAAAAAGCCAGCTGAAATGATGAGTTTTAAGTAAACTGAGTTGGTGGGTTGTTTGCTGGCGTAACGGCTGGCGGCAATGGGGAGGATTAAGCTACCGATGGGAGTAAGACCAAAGAAAATCATGCGACCGATGACGGAAAGAGCTGAGTAAAGGCCAGAGTCATGAGAAGAAAAGAAGTAACGGACGAGTAAAACATCGGTGGACATGAGGGAGAGGGTGCCGGCGGAAAAGATGAGGGAGTAGAGAAAGATATGGTTGATCTTGAAAGTGGTCACCTTTTTAGGCTTGGGTAGAAGATATGAACGAAGCAGGTAGCCAGAGAGAAGGATGGCAATGACACCAGAGAGAAACATGGCCAGAACACCGCTTAGAGCACCTAATTTAAAAATGAGGAAGATATAAGCCGAGGCGATAAGGATAAGGAGCTCGATGAAGCCAATAAGAACTTGAGTAGTGAAGCGCTGAAGAGCAGGCAGGTATGAGCGAAGAACGGCACCAAGGATAGAGGTGACGGTCATCAGACTCAAGACTATGAAGGCCGCAGGGTCGGCAGTAAGAAGATGAGCTAATGGATTGGCAAAGAAAATGACCAGAACAGATATGAGGAGAGCAGGAACCAGGGCTAGCGGTGAGAGAAAGTAAAAGAAATGCTTGATGGAGCGAAAGTCTTGCTTACCAAAAAAGAGAGAGACGTCTCGACTGACTAGGGTCTGAATAACGCCGGAGGGAATGGTAAGAAGATAAAGAAGGGAAACGTAAGAGAGAAACTCACCATAGGAAGAGGGAGAGAGGAAGCGGAGGAGAAGTAAGTGAAAGAGATAGCGGCCAAAGTTGATAAACAAGCTGCCGAAATAGAAGAGGGAGGAGTTTTTGGCAGTAGAGGTGGTTAGGTGTTTGGTTATTTGCTTCACTGGGGTGATTTTACTATTTATCTTCCCAATTGAGGAAAGATAAAGAGATCCTTGACTGATGAGTTTAATTTAAAGAGAATAAGGGGGATGATTAAGTGGTTTAAAGGCGGATGGTTCTGGCTTTTGGTGATAACTTTCTTGTTTTTGGCGGTAATAAGGCTGCATGATTATGACCGGGTGCCGGGTGCGAGTCATGCTGAGGAGCTACTTTATGGTTGGTCTGGGATACATTTGATTGAGACTGGAGAACCGGTGTCTTGGTCAACCCTTGATTACCCGGATGAAAATCTGGTGTTTGATGGGATTGTAGGAGATAAAAACGGAGTGTATTTGCCGGCCAAACTATACAAGCCGTGGGTGGATGAGCCACCGCTTTACTCACTGCTAGCTGGGGGAGCGGCTCATCTGTATGGAGATGATAGGGAGATGGTGCTGCCAACTTCCCACACGAGAATACCTAGCGTGTTGGCTAGTTTGATAACGCTTGGACTGGTGTTCTGGGTGGGTTATCACTTCTTTGGATTTTGGGCTGGATATATGGCAATGTTGGTTTATGGAGTGTCGCCAATCATGGTGTTTGGCTCCCGTTTGTCGGTACCGGAAAACATAATTGCCTTAATGACATTGATGTCTTTGGCAATGATGCCTAAATATGACAAGAAACCAAGTAAGTGGATGGCGGGAGTGTGGGGAGTGATGGCGGTGATTGGCGGATTGATGAAGCCAACTGGTTTTTTTATTGCTCCTTTAATGATGTTTGTGTCGGCTAGAAAAAAGCGCTGGGCTGATGTTCTTATTATCTTGCTTTTAACCTTGGCTGGAGTTGGCTTGTTCGTAGCTTATGGCTACTGGCTTGACTGGGAATTGTTTAAAACAATCGTGGAGATCCAGGGGGTAAGATTTGCCGGCTGGACTGGACTTGCTTACATCTTTAGCTCGCCTGGATATGATATCTGGCCGATGTTTGACGGCTGGTATATTTTTGCTTTGCTTAGCACTCTCTTTTTTGCCTTTAAGAGCAAGAAGAGTAAGGAGCTTGGGTGGGTCGTACTGTTCTGGATTTACTGGCTGATGGTGGCGGTGTTCTCGGGAACCGAGCAGGATATGCTGCCGTGGTACCGCTACCCAATGTTTCCTTTAATGGCGATTATGGGAGGATTGGGGTTAATTAAATTCCTGAAAGACGTAAGGTTTGTGAATATGGCTTTGGCGGTAGGCTTGTTACTGTCCGGCAGATACTTCTTACATAACGCTTTTCGACCAACAACGGATCCGAACGTATTTAGAGTTGTTTACCTACTACTGGTCTCCCCTTCTTTAATCAACATGATCTGGCCAAGGGAAATGCTTAAAAACATATCAAGAGTATTGCTTGTTGGAGTCATCCTAGCGGGAGCGTATTTTAACGCTAAATACATCTATTCCGCTTTCTCGATTGATTGTGAGAGTATTACCTGCCCGATGGGACCATCAACCTGGTTGTCGGAGATACGGATCCCCTTCTTCTGGCGTTGGCTGACGGTGGTGAGATAGGGAGTTTGAGTTTTTTTATGTATTTTTGGCAAGTGAGTAGACAGTGGCAGTGAGTCTGGCGGTGGCGTCCCAGGAGAAATCTTTAGATCTTTCTAGTCCAAGCTTGATGAGAGTTTCTCTGTCCTTGGGTTTGAGACCAATAACTTTTTTTAAAGCATTAAGCATTGACTGAGTGCTTTTTGGGTCAAAGGTAATGGCTTGGGGGGGATAGATCTCTGGCAAACTGCTCTGGTTGCTACCAACGATCAAACAACCGGCAGACATGGCTTCCAGGACTGGCAGACCAAAGCCTTCATACAGTGAGGGCTGACAGTAGGCTAGAGCCAGACGATATATGGCTGAGAGATCTTGGTTGGAAACAAAGCCTAGGGCGTGAAGTAAGGGATTGGTTTCAAGTGAGTGTTTAATGAATCGTAAATCCTTTAACTCGGGATGAACTGATTGGAGGCCTAGCTTGGCTTTAAGAGAAGAAATGGGAGGAGTGGGCCGAGTAAACTCTGAGCCAACTAGAACTAAAGGCAGATTGAGCTTGGTAACGGCTGTTATAAGGCGGGGTAGATTTTTGTTGGGATTGACTCCACCAACATAAAGAAGAAATACATCAGGAAGAGAGTACTTGGCCTTAACCTCGCTGATAGCCTTACTACTGACTGGTTTGGCATAGAAGGGGTCAACAGCTAAAGGGGTGACATGAATCTTGTTTTCAGGAACCCTGAGGTGCTTGATGATATCCTGCCTGGAGTTGTTTGAGTCGGTAATGACGGCAGTGACGCGTTTAAGGGCCTGTTTTTGTTTAAACAAATTAAACCTACCCTTGATGCCTTTGGGGTAGAAACGAGACAGAACTAAAGGGGTAACGTCATGGATGGTGACTATAGAGGGAATGTTTTCAGTAGGATTGAGGGTTGGATAGAAGAGATCAAAGTAGGGATAGTGAATAAGGTCAGGTTGAGTATCAACAAGCTTGATGTCCTTAATCTTTTTTAGAGCATCAATCAGATTAGCGGTGTAAAAACCAATACCACGACCGGTGGAGCGGGAGTCGGTAGGGATATGGACACGAAGAGGTGACATTAGCTCCAATCAGTTTGCAAATTAAGATTCCGCTTGCCGCTTTTTAGCTCCCAGAGTTTGATATAGCTTAAGGCATGGTGAAGGCCTGAAAAAAGAGCAAAAACAAAACCGGAGAAGCCGTCTTGAAAACCCTTGTGGCGAAGATAGATAGCAAGGAAGGTGGAGAGAGGTTTTATGAAGATAAAGTTAATAAACGAGAAGGGATTGATGGTAACTCCCCCATCCTTCAGCTCTTGAGCTGTAAGTGAGGAATATCTGTTTTCGCGTTGAATGTATCGTGAAAATGTTGGGGTAGCAAAGTGATCAAGATCTGATTTTAACCAGGCAAGTGGGCCATTTACCTTCATCTGTTCATGTACACTTTTGGCTGGTAAAGTGGCAAAACCACGCCTGAAGAGACGAATGACTGGATCAGGATACTGGCCTGATTTGGTGAAGTAATGACCTAAAAAGTAATTGCGACGCTTAAGCCAGTAAGCAACCGGTGGAGTGTCTGCCTGATATTTTTGACTTGAACGCCAGTCGGTGTAGCCAAAATATGATCCTGACAGTACCTGGGCAATCTCTTCCTTTAATTCTGGGGTGAGACGCTCATCAGCATCAAGCTGGAGAATCCAATCACCTTTACATTTCTTGATAGCTAGGTTCTTGTTGATATGGAAGATGGGTTTGTTGGTGGTTTTGTAGACTTTAGCTTTGTGTTTTTTAGCCAGCTGCCTGGTTTGGTCGGTGGAGGAACCGTCAACCACAATCACCTCCGTGGCAATGCCTTTAAGCGACTTTAAACAATCAACAATATTGTCCTGTTCATTGTAGGTTGCCAGAGCGATTGAGAGAGTGGCTGATTTAGGCATACCTTTATTCTACCAATTTAGAGGTCTGATAGATGGTGAAGACAGGTTGCTGGTTGGGATAGTAGAGGGTGTGGATGGGAGTAAGGCCATCTGGAACCGGTTCATCGGCAACCACAATCAAGGTGTTGGGTAAATCAAAGTCCTGGTCGGTGATGCGGTGGAACTTGTAATTGCCAAAGCTTCTGCCGGTAGAAAAACCAAAGTTATCACGATCAGAAAAGACTAGCTCTTGCTGCAATCTGTTGGGATCGTATTTAAGGAAGAAGGCAAGCAGGATATATGGCTGATCATAGCGGTCAGAGATGACGATGGTGTCGTAGTCAGACTGAATGGGGCTTAAATACTCTGCCAGTTGGTCAAAACCATACTGCCAGGCAAAGGGATAGACTTTGGGGTAGTGGAAATAGTAGCTGTTTATGTAAGAGATGAAGTGTTTGGCGGTAAGAAGGCCTAAGAGGACAAAGATAATAAGGACGCTCTTGGGTTTAAAGCCCTTAAGCCAGGAAAAAAAGGTGAGGATGCCAATACCAAGAGTGAGACTAAAAGGGATAACCATGTTTTGACTTCTTAAGGCATGGGGAGACTGAAAGGTAAGGGCGGCAGCTAAGGGGGCTAGTAACAACCAGGCAAAAAGAAAGCGATGAGCCGAAGTGCGCTTAAAGAACAAAACAACGAGGCCAAGGTAGAAGAAGGGGGCGAATATAACAAAGCTTTGGCCAAAACCTGGAACCTTGCTTCTGGCTATCTCATCACCGGAGATAAAGAGGAAGTCGGGTTGATAGTGAGACAGATAGTTTTCTACAAATCGCTTGGAGTAACTCAAGTAACGGTTGTAGCGAAGTCTGGTTAAGAGCGAGTCAGGATCGGGACTTAGACGGCGTTTCTCTAAAGCTTCCCAGAGAGGACCGGAGTCGGCAAAAATGGAGACACCAGAGAAACGGGACTGACCTTCCTGGGAGAGCATTTGAGAAGCTAGAGGAAGGGTTAAGAACAGACCGAGGACAAAGGCGACCAACAGGAAACCTCTAGAGGCAGAGTTTTTAAGCTGAGTGAGTAGTTGTTTGTGGTGAAGAATGACCAAAACTAACAAAAGCAGGGGCGCGATGATGCGAATGGAGTGGTAGGTATATAGGGAGGCGACAAAGGAAAGGGCGGAGAGGATATAGAAGCGAGGAGAGTTTAAAGCTTTAAAGAAGGTGTAAAGGCCAAGCGTGAGGAAAAAGAGGGCGACATTGACTTCCCAAGCACCGCGAGAAAAGTGGAGATGCCAGGGGCTGATGGCAAGTAAGAAAGTTGCCAGTAAACTTAAACTTAACTTTTTCTTGTTTAAGACAATCTCTTTTTTGGGAAAAAGCTGATGAGTCAGGAGATAGGTGAGATAGACGGTGGCAATACCTAGCAAAGCAGAAGGGAGACGAACAACAAAAGGCGTTAAGCCAAAAAGGTAGACAAAGGGAAGAACAATATATACATAGAGAGGCGGTTTGTAGTCATCAAAGGAGCGGAAAACCAGGGGCCAGGAGACACCGTGTTCATCAGCACCAGTTTGAATGAGGGAGTAGGCATTGTAGCCAAGAGCTGCTTCATCAGCGTTAAGTCCAGCAGGATATTGGCCTAAGAAAGGAAGACGAAGCAAGGCGGCTAGAAGAAGGACTATGATTAAGTCTTTAGATAACTTCATACCCATATTATGACAAATGCCAGCGGGAATGGATAAAGAGAGAGATCAGGGCAGTGGTTGAGGCAAGCAGGCTAAAGAAAATGCCGACAAAGCCATAGAAATCGAGATAGAAGATGTTGATTAACTCTATGAGTGATTCGCCCAGGAGAATGTATAAATCGAGAAGTAGGTTGCGACCAGTGGTAATCATAATCAACCACTCGATAAACAAGAGGAAAGCAACTAGATAGAGAGAGGGTTTAAGCAGATGGGCATAAGAAACATAACCTTTGACAAATATTTTCTTCCAGAAATAACTTAAGACAAGACTGGTATAGAGGGTAAAGATAAGACCAAAAACAAGCAGGCGAGTGGCATTAGCTTGATTGACTAAGATGAAGGAGTAATCAAGATTCAAGTACGAGACAAGAATCAGAAGCAGAGCAGAGAGAATAATAAAGTAAGATGGCTTTTTAATAACTAAAATGAGTTTAGAGAAGACATAGATAACAAGCAGAGGAATGAGGGTAACGCCAAAAAGAAAACTTAACTCGAGAAACCAATGAGAAGAAATAGACAAGGAGGGAAGAAAGGAGAGAACTAAAGGTAGATGAAGTAAAGGAGGAAGAAGCATGATGACAGCCGTAAAGAAGAGAAGGTAGATGATATGGGCAGATAAGTTTGGTTTATTTTTCTTGACTGGTTTCATGGTGTTTATTTTGGTCCTTCGATAATATGCAAGGCAGGAACCCCGTCGGGGAAATAAACGGTGTGCAAGATGGGCCCTTGGTAGATGGTAAAACTCCAGGGTGAGGCAACAAACAGATTGTTTTTGCCCAGATCCTGGGACTGCCAATCTATGTCACCAAAGATGAATTGATCAAAGTTGGCATCGTGCTGCTTCCTTCGGGGATCTTGCTGAAATACGAGGGGATCGTATTGTGAGTAAAAAAGAAAGTAGAGGTACGGGACTGAGTAAGTTGTTCTACCCGTGTGGCCATAACGTTGATCGACGTAAATTTGATGGTAGTTGTCTTTTATAGGTTCCAAATATTGATAAATCTGCTTCCAGCCATAGTGACGTCCTTCTGCCAGATCGTATGGGTAGTGAATGAGGTAATGATCAGCAAATCTAACATAATCAAAGACAAATAATGTAGTTAGAAATACAGCAATGACTATGAGATGAAAACGATTTCTTAAAGATTGAAATAAATGCAATAAACCTAGAGCTGCAATAAATAGAATTGCTGGCAAGGCGGCTAGGGCACGGAGAGGTTGTTGAATATTGTTTGCCAGAGAAGCAGGCAGAAAGCCAATAAAGAGCCAACCTAAAAGAATCGTGCGGATAGGCTGCCTAATAAGCAACTTACCTTTATTAAAAAGGAGTGCATATAGACCAGTAACGAAAAGACTGAATACAGCAAAACCAGTAACGCCTGACCCTATGTGTCCGGGTTGGGTTAATTCTAACCCTGAATATAGGTAGAAATTGGGTGAGAAATAGTCAAGATAGCGTTTAAACCAAAAGAGGGGGAAAAAGAGATATTGATAATGGTGAAAATCATATTTAAGCAGTTTATCAATCAGAGCGACTTTGTATTCATAATCTGAAGATATGAAAACCATTGAAGCTCTGGTTGCCCCGGGCCCGGTAAGGTATTGAGTAATCAAAAACCAGCTGAGGAAGATGAGTAGGCCAAGGACAGCCAAATAAGAGCAATGAAGTCTGGAGGTGCCAAAAACATGCTTAAAATGTTCTAGTAATGTCTGACGATAAACGAAGATGACCAGCAAATTCATCAGAGGGGTAAAGACTTTGTAGGAGTGATAAGTGAAGACAGAAAGGAAAGCAAAAGTGATGGCTAAAGCAAGCAGAATAGGTCTTTTTTCCTTAATAAACTGTAAAAGAAGGAGAATGTTAATAAGAAAGAAGAGGAGGGCGACAACGGCTTCGTATCCGGATCGGGAGAATATGATGTGCCACGGGGATGTGGCGAACAAAAATAATACGAATAGGTGAAACCAGAGTGGTTGTTTGGCAAATAAAAATTTCTTACTAAGGAGAAGGGTAAAAAGGAGGGAAAAGAGTGAAGCAAGAGCTACAGGGAAACGAACAGAAAATTCGTTTAGACCGAAAAGAGCAATAGATGGAACAGTTAGGTAAATCAGTATTGGAGGTTTGTAATCACCGACCGAACGAAATGAAAAAGGAAGAAAATTTCCCCATTCGTCGTGACCTGTTTTAAGAAGCGAGTAAGCTGTGTAGCCGTTATTTACTTCATCCATGGTTAAGTTGTTGGGAATAGTGTCTATATAAAGAAAACGGAGTAGAACTGCGAGGACAAATATAATGGCGGCTAGAAGATATAAGCGGTTTAGTTTCATAGACTAAGGACGAAAACCAATGTTCCAAAATAGGTTAATGGTTGGGTTAATCCATAACAAAGTTAATGCATAAACCGAGAGAGTGGTAAGTGAGTATTTGCGTGGCAGTCCGGCTATAAAGTGTGAAATGCATAGTGCCATGAAAAGAACCAGTGAGGATAAGAAGAAAAGAGAGATCTGCCCTTCAAATATAGCTATTCCCAGAAGAACCAAAGAAAGGAAAAAATATAAGATGGGTGACTTTGGATGACCAAGTCGTGATTTGAGAAATGCATATAGAAAAATTAAATCTGAAGCAAAAAAATAACCTAATGGTAGATATGGAGACAAATTTGGGTACCAACCATAGACAAACAGACGTGAAGGTGAAAGTTTACTAATAAGTATGTCTAGGTATTGGAAAACTAAGTAAAATTTGTTGTGCAGTAAGCGAGGGATTGAGCTGTATTGCCAATCGGGATGAGCACCTCTTTGGTGATCAATAATGTTGCTGGTGGGAATATATAGATGACTGTTTTGATGGAGGAGAAAAAAAGCAATAAAAAGTACGAGTGAAGATAGAATAAAGTTTTTCTTGTTTGGCTTATTAAACAATTCAAAAAGAAGAATTCCGAAAATTATAGAAATTACTAAAGTTACCGGTTGGAGCGGAAAATAAAAGAAGAAAGGAACGGAAATAAGATATAAAAAAACGATGTAGGATTTATGGGTAATAACAATATATCCTAGGAGACTAAGAAGTAGTATTGAGAATTGAGTTGGAATAATTGTCGGATTCACTCTGTTTACTTAAATCTGGCAACTACAAAGGCGATGTTACCAGATAAGTCCTCGATTAACTCAACAATCTCTGTGTTTGATGGCAAGTGCTCAACTGAGGTGATAAGCAAGGCATTGGAGGTGGGTATAAGATCACCTGACTCAAGCGGAATGGCAGGGGCGGGAGAGAAGTAGGGAATGTCCCAGTCGTTGACGAAATAGACTTTGCCAATACGATCAGTCCAGTACCAATCTGATTGCTTAAAGCGCAAACTGTCACCACCGGGCTGAAGCAGATGAGGGTTAAGCTTCATAAAGAAAGCATAAAAGATGTGGGGCTCACCGTGATACTTGGTGATGAAAATGCGGTCGTACTGATCCTGATTTTTCCCAAGATACTCGAAAAGCTGTTGATGACCATATTGCCAGGAGGTGGAGTACTCAAATCGATATGAGTTCCAGTAGGTAGAGAGATAGCTAAAGGATGAGGACATGAAACTGACAAGCAGAATAAAGGCAACGGCTGACTTGGCCCAGTTGCGAGAGGAAAAAAGATTGACTACTACAAAGAATCCAAGAGCGGCTAACAAGGTCAGGGGAATGATTAATGGAGTAGGACGCAGGGCCTGCGGCGGACTGGCAGTAATGGCAGCGGCGGCCGGACTTAAGGCGAGTAGAAGTAAAACCAGACGATGGGAAGAGTTCTTAATATGTTTAATTACGACAAAGAAACCCAATACAGCCAAGATGGTTAGATTAAGGGTAAGCAGATTCTTGTAAGGAATAGCGAACTGGGTCTGGGCTCCGTTGGATTGATAGAGGAACTGGGGAGTGAAGTAGTTAAGATAGTTGTGGGCAAACTGCTCTACAAAGAAAAGAGGACGGTTGTGACGAAGTCGAGCCAACACTGGCGGCAGAGAGCTGTTTTGACGAGCCTCCCCTATCTGGAAAACTGTCTGGTCATTGAGGATAGCTAGTTTCTGGTAACGGGCAGTGCCAGTGCCACTAAGAGTCTGGGAAATAACTAGAGAGAAGGAAAGAAAAAATACGGCTAGTGACAACCAAAGCAGGCGAGGTTGTTGTTTATTTAAGAAACGCTTGATAGATGAGGGTTTAACTTTAGGTAGGAAGTAGAGAAAGAGAAAGAGAGGGGTCAAGACTCGGTAGGTGTTGTAGGTGTGAAGAGTGAGAGAGAAAAAGATGGAGGAGATGAGTAAATGCTTGGGATTGTCTTTGAATTTAAGCAGGAAGTAAACGGCAAAGAGGAAAAGAGTCAGGCCTAGATTGGCTTCAAGAGCAGGGCGGGATATAAAGAGGTGCCAAGGAAGTAAGCTTAAAAAGAAAGCTGCAAGAAAAGGTAATGACAAAGAAACAGATCGCTTTTTGAATTTAAAATTTAAAGCTACCTTGGGAAAAAGCTGACGGGTAAGCAAGTAGATGCCGGGAATAGCCAGGGTGCCAGCTAGGACCGAGACTAACCTTACTGAAATGGCGTTAAGGCCAAAGAGGGCGACTGGAATAACAGTGAGGTAGATGTATAAAGGGAGTTTGTAATCACCAAAGGCACGGAAAATTAAGGGGAAGGCAACACCCCACTCATCCTTACCGGTTTTTAGGATAGAGAAGGCGTTGTAGCCATGACTGACCTCATCCCAGTTAAGAGCAGGAGGGTTTTGGTCAAGATTGGTAAAGCGGAGAATAAACCCGAGAAGGGTAAGGATAAGCAGGGCAAGGAGAGATTTGTTTTTAAGTTTCATGAGCTGGCTTTTGTAGAGTGAAATGGAGCAGAAGGGCAGCAATCCAGGCCCGGGACAGGGAAATTAAATGAGGAGTGAAGGAAGCAAGCGAGGAGGAAAGAGCAATGGGATTTAGATTAAGACCGAAGAAAAGATGATAGGTTAGGCTTGGTTCAAAAGAGAAAAGAATAACCAACCACGAAAAAAGGGTAACCAAAGGAGTTAGCCAATCCCTAGTGGTAACTAGGTATATAACGAGCCAAGGAGTGAGCCAGATTAACCACTGAGGGTGGAAATGGGTAAAGGAGAGACTGGCTAACAAAGCGGCACCAAGAGCGTAGAAAGGTGAGATACGGCGATTAAGCAAGAGAACCAGGATGGCAGCATAGGTGATGAAAAACCAGGGAATGAGGGTGCCGGGTGAGATGGCAATACCGGCAAAGAGGGTCTTGTTTATGTGTTCAGCAAAGAGAGTGTACTGGCGATAAGCTAAAGAGGGTAGGAAGGGGGCGATGACCAGAAGATAGGTGAGGAGTCCTGAGGAAACTAGTTTGACGACATCCAGCAATCGGCGATGAAGCGAGTAGTGGTAAAGGGCAACGGCAGGAAGAAGAACCAAACCAATGGGTTTGACTAAGGCGGAAAGAGTAAAGAAGAAAATGGAGAGGTAGAGGCGATCTTTCTTGAAAGCAAGGAGTCCGGCAACCAGGAAGGAGGTAAGGATGGCGTCAACCTGGCCGACCATGGAAGAGACGTAAATAGCGAGGGGATTAAGCGACCAGAGGATGAGGGAGAGATGTTGATCTTTCTTCTTGGTAAAGAATTTAGGCAACAGGAAGAGAGTGCCTAGGTCAGCGAGAATAAGGGGGAGCTTGTATATAAGGAGAGGGAAGAAGAGAGATTTGCCTGCCAGTAAATAGGGATTGATGTGAAGCAAACCATCGACTAAGCCTTTTAAGACACCGGCAAAGGGAAGGTAGATAAGACCGGGGATGAAGTAGGCTAAGGGTTGGTAGATGAAGGTCATCTGGTGGTCGGGGAGCTTGAGCTCACCCTGAGTGCCAATGGTGAAAACCGATTCGTAGAAGTTGATGAACTGGTGTTTAACCGCCAGAGAGTCACCGGCTAGAACCAAGGCAGCCAGATCACCGTGATAGGTGGTGAGAGCAAAAATGAGACGGAGCAGAATACCAATAACGATGGAAAAGATGACTAAGCGAGGAAGTTTTAATTTCACAAGGATATTGTAGCGTGTCGGAGAAAAAAGAGGAAAGGAAGATAAAAAGGGGCCCCGTCGTCGGCGGTGTGTGTGCCAGGCGGCGGGGCGTGATGCGGGTACTGCTGTTGTATTACTTGGAGGCAAGGATGCGGCAGATCGACGCGGCTATCCTTCCTCGCGGCCCAGGATGGTGATGTTCGATGGCGCCAGCGTGAGGTTCTCGGAAACGTTGATCGGACTTCCACGAATGCGAGCGCGACCGGTGAACATAGAACACCTCCTTACAACAAATGTACGTTGATGCACGGGTGTGCATTAAGGCGTGCTTTATATAACGAAAGTAAAAAGGTCAAGAGGGAAAATATTTAGCCAAGTTTAGGAAGGGGGTGACGGATGAACTTTTGCCATTTCTGACCAAGCAAGAGAGTGAGATTAAGCAGGGTAGAGTAAACTCGACCATGGTAGATTTGGGCTGATTTAAGTAAGGGGCTGTCTAGATGAGAGCGGAAGTGGCCTGATGCTCCGTGGGCATGTTTAACTTTAGCCTGGGGAAGGTAATAGAGCGGCAGACGGTGTTTTTTGAGTCGTCTGCAAAACTCAATATCTTCATAGTAAAGGAAGAATCTCTCGTCAAGAACACCAACGGTATCTATAGTAGAACGGGGTATGAGCATGGCAGCCATAACGGCAACATCTACTTTGGTGGTTTTGTTGGGTGGCAGGTATTTGCCAAAGCAGTTTTGGCAATTAAAGAAGTAGTGACGGATGGCATTGATAATAGTGGGAAAGCGAAAAACGGAAGGCTGGGGGCGGCCATTAAGACCAAGCAGACGTGGAGAGACAGCGCCTAGGGGCGAGGTTTTTGAAGCAAAGTCGTGAAGATATGTTAAACAGTTGCCCACTAAGCGCGTGTCAGGGTTGAGCAGGAGGAGATGTTGACCTGATGAAGCTTTGATTGCCTGATTGACGGCCTTGGAGAAGCCCTGATTGATCTTGGAGCGAATGACTTTGGGTTTTAATGGATGTTTTGAGGCTAGATCAGCAGAGTCATCTCGCGAGGCGTTGTCAACAACAATGATTTCTTTCTTGAGACGATCGGGTGATTTTTTAATTGAGTTAAGCAAAGGAGTGATGTGTTGTCTTGAGTTGTAAGTGATGATGATGATGGAGAGATCCATGAGTAGATTCTAACTCATGTGCAACAGTGAGTAAGATTATGGCCAGGAACGGGAGAAACAGGTTAGAGCTTTTCTGAAGCCTGATTGCCGAGCCTCAATCTCGCTACAAAACCAACTCTCGCCTAGATCCTTGTCAACAATGGTGCGGTTGTAGGAGATACAGCCGGGAAAATAGTAGATCTTTTCACCGGTCTTGGTGTTGATGTTGCCTTTAATAAGACAGTTGGGGTCATCTGGCGTGGTGGTAATGCAGGAACCATATATACCCAAGTTCTGCTGCTGGGCGTGTTGACGGGCGGCAACGAGGTGGGGTTTTAGGCCTCTGTCATATCGGGCCCAACCGCTTTTGATCATTAACTCGTTGACTTCCCCATCAGGGGTGAAGACATCGGCGTAGAGGCGATAGGAGTCGTGATAGCGGACAATAAGGTATACAGGTTTGTTTAAGATGAGGCGGGAGAGCTCGTCTTTGGCTTGTTGGTAACCGCAGTGGCCCTGATCAGGAGCCTGGGCATCACGAAGTCTGACGTGTTGATTGTCGGTAGTAATGAAGGTATCACCGTCTATAACTTGTTTGACTTGATATGAAGGAAGGGGTTGAACTGGTTTGTTGTTGTTAACAATCCAGAAGGCAGAACCAACCAAGGTGGCAGCAAGAGTAGAACTGATGACAAGCTTTTTTAAGTTGGCAGATGGCGGGCTATTTTTCTTGGCCATGGGTGAGAGTGGCTTTGCCGGTTAGACCAAGACGAAGATGGTCCTTGTCACCATCAATGGAGACAGCAACTGGATAACTGCTTTTGTGGGGTAAGAAACCTACTCTGGTAACTTGACCGGTTAAAACCAAATCCGGGTAAGCAGTAAGTGCAATGGTGGCAGGCTGACTAACCTCTATGGAGGAGAGGTCTTTTTGGTCAATATACCCTTGAAAATATATGGAGTTGGGATCAAGCAAGGTAATGGTAAAGGCGGCTGGGGTGATATTCATGCCGACGGCACCAGAGTCGGCGGCGACAACAAGTCCAGTGATGGGAGAGTAGAGATTGGTGGCTTCAAGATCGATCTTGGCCAGCTCAACATTTTTGACTGAGATGTCTAGTTCTGATTGTAGCTTGGTGCGTTCGTATTCGGTTAGATCTGTCTTGGTTTTGGCATCAAACTCAGCTCTGGTTTTTTCATATTGCTTAAGTGCCCGGTCAAGATATGTCTGACGATCTGATTGATTAAGCCTGGCTAGTAGCTGGCCCTTACTGACTCGATTACCGATGGAAAAATTAAGGTGACTTAACTGACCGCTTGTAGGAAAGCGGAGTTGTAAGAGTTGGTCGGTGACTAAAGAGCCGGATATGACCATGAAAGTAGGGATCACCCTTAAGATGATGATAGCAAAGAAAGCAAGGGGGAAACTACGAACGCGAGTAGGGAGTGTTAACTGTTTTTAGGATATGACGATCAGTTACCTTGGCTTGCCTGCTTAGCTTGATATAGTTTTTGGTTACCTGAGGAGTAAGTAGAAGAGCTGCCAATATGACCTTTATGTAACCCGGATGGGCGAGAGTGTGGGTGAGTAAGAACTTAAGGTGAGAGAAAACCAGATTGGAGTCGGTGATGGTCTGCCAGTGATACAAAAGCTCGTTTCTTTGTTTTAGGAGATTGAGTTTGTTTTGAGGCAGAGTCTTGAAGGTAGACTCATGCTGATGGATGACGTGGGAGTCAGGATCCCAGACAATGCGGAAACCCAGTTTCCAAGCCCGCCAACCTAGATCAATATCTTCCCAGTAACCGGGTGAGTAAAGAGGATTAAATCCACCAAGCTTGTTCCAGAGAGAGCGTTTGATGATGGAGCTGCCACCACTGGCCCAGGCAGAGTAGCGGGCCTTGTTTTTGTCTTGGCCTCTGGTAAAAGTGATCTTGCCATTCTGCCAGACAACTTTTGGCCAGGAGGATTGCTGTTCATTAAAGGTAACGGCAAAGACTTTGGGATCATCTAAAATCTTAAGAGCAGAGGTGAGATATCCTTTTTGAGGTGAGACGTCGTTGTTCATTAATACAACATAGTCAGCTTTAGAGGCAGCTACTCCCCGATTGATGGTTTTGGGGAAACCTAGATTCTTTGAATTTTGCAGGTATTTAATTTTGGGAAAATGCTTGTTTAGGTACTCTACAGTCCCATCATCGGGACCATCATTGATGACAATGATGCCGCAATCAGGAGAGTGTTTGAGTACATCAGGTAAGTGCCTTTGAAGTAACTTCTTGCCTTTGAAGCTAGGGATGATGATGTCGATGGTTGGTTTCATAATGATAGACTGGTGTTGGTTGTCTATGTTAATTCTAACTTAAATGAAGACTAAGGATATACGAATAGAGGTGGGAATAGCAGTAGGCTTGCTGCTACTGGTGTTGATTGTGTTTAAGGCATTACTGCAACCTGGGTTTTATGAGTCTCATGATGGGCTGTTTCACTTAATCAGAGTGGAGGCGATGGCTCATGAACTTTCTTTAGGTCAGTTTCCGGTGCGAATGGCTGATGAGCTGGCTTATGGTCGAGGCTATCCAGTATTTAATTACGCATATCCTTTATTCCACTACTTTACTGCCGGCTTGGTGTTACTGGGGTTAACAGCTCAAGATGCAATCAAGGTGGTGGTGTTGCTGTGTAGCTGGCTGTCGGTGTGGGCAGGATATAAGTGGATGAGATGCTTTTTTGAGAAAAAAGCGGCGTTAACCGGAGCAGTACTGCTACTACTTGTCCCCTATCGATTTTTGATTACTTTAGTGATTGGATCTTTTGGAACTATTTTGGCTTGGGCAATGGCGATGGTGGTACTGTGGGCAATGAGTGAGGTGATGGTTAAACAAAAAGAAAAGTATCTGGGTTTGGTAAGTCTTGGGGTAGCTGGCTTGATCCCAGCACATAATGTAACTGCCTTGATCTTTGCTCCAGTAATCGCGATTTATGGTTTGGCACTAGCCAGATGGTACAAAAAAGGTTGGTTTAAACTAATCATCTTTGGATTGCTGGGGGTGGTGATGGCAGCCTGGTTTTGGCTGCCGGCAATTGCGGAGATGGACTGGGTAGCGTTGTCTAACCACAATGCAGTTGATTATCAACAACACTGGCCGACCTTAAGACAAGTAATATATTCCAGATGGGGGTATGGATACTCGGAGAGTGGAGACGATGATGGCATGTCCTTCATGCTGGGGATCACCCAGTGGGTAGTGTTCGGACTGTCGGTAATAGCTTTACTGGTGACATTCTTTAGAAAAGAACAAAACAAAGAGAAAACAAAAACAAAGATGGCACTAGTATCTGGCGGAGTGGTACTGCTTGGCTTGTACCTGATGCTACCAGTATCCGAATGGTTGTGGCAAAAAGTTAGTATCCTAGCGCAGATTCAATTTCCCTGGCGATGGTTGATTGTGAGTGCGGTTGGAGTGAGCTTTTTGGCTGCTTGGTTGGTGGAGAAAAGCGGCTGGTGGATGATGGTGTTGCTACTGCTACTGGCAGGAGTGAGCAATCGAAACATCACTAGAACACTGACCGGGGGAATGCAACCTCTAAGTAAGTGGGAACAAGAAGCCAGGTTACAACCAGGATCAACTGATATTGCCTGGGAGGCTCTACCTAAAACAGCATCTCAACAAAACTGGCAGGTTGATTGGCAGATACGGGGTGAGGGTATTGCCAAACTGGAAACTAAAGAAGTACGACATGGAGAGAGAGGTAGGTGGAGTGTGGAGATGGAGAATGAGGGAAAGGTTGAGATATCAAAGTATTATCTACCCCTCTGGCAGGTAGAGGTAAACGGAGAGGTGGTTGAGAGCAAGCCAAGTGAGGATGGTGGGTATATTGAGATTGAGTTACCCAGTGGTGTAAATGAGGTGGTACTAACCATTAGACAAACAAATATTGAAAAGGGGGCTAATATAATGAGTGTTATCGGTGGTGCTGTGATAATATTCTGGTTATTAATGAATTCATTTAAATTCAAAAATGATGGAAAGCGGTGAACAGACGAAGATAACTGGGGAGATAGAAAGAGTAGTGGAGGAAAATAAGTTTGGGAATGACGTGGAATCAGTTTTGGAAATTTTGGAATGGATTAAGGGCAACATACGATCAGAGAGGAAGCCTGAGGTATTTAGGCGCAGAACGGCGGCAGAGATTGTAGGCAATGGCTGGGCAACAGGTTGTACGGATTTTACACTGGTGTTTTTAGTATTGGCGAGAGCGGCGGGGATAAAAGCCTGGTATGTGGAGATGTTAAGTCGGGAATGGCTGGAAAAAGGTGGTGATCCAATTGTTGGACATGTGATTGCCGAGATTGAGATAAAGGGGAAAAGATACTATGTTGATGCAGCCAACCTAAACATTGGTTTGAGACACACTTCGGGCATGGTTATTGTTGACAAAGGACTGGATTCCTGGGATATCGGAATACGAAACAGACAAGACATGAGAAAAAAGTTTGATGGATTTCGAGATGGAATAGGGAGGGATGTCACAAGATAGTAGTTATTTCAAGAGTTTTTCCCATTGATCTCCGACGAATCGTAGTGTGGGGTTTTTAACTATTGACTGAGTAAAGCTAACCACAATAATTCTCGAAAGATATTTACCAAGAATTGAATTAATTGTTCCGTATCGCTCTGTTGCAGGATCATTAATGAATGATAGGAAATAATTAAGAAGTTGATAATTTTTTGAATTGTCAGAAAAGATATCATCAATTATTACCAAGTCAGCCCTTTGATCATTAAATGCTGGCATCAGTTTGTTTTTTAGAAAATTATTCATGACGTATTCCACATTTTGAAGAGCACTGTTAGATCTGCTCATGATTGGTTCAAAGGACTTTACTTCGCATAGAGTTTTGTTGTTCAGTTCTAAGTCGACTTTTTTATTTCCGCTTTTCTTTTCAAATGCAGAAACGTTAATGTTTTTGCTCTGTAAGAAATAGGCAGATCTGATTGATGAAAAATGATTTATCCAACGTAAAGCGGCCGTATCATTTAGACTTTGTGAAATTGACCTTAAAACACTAATGTAGCCAGGAATGTTTGAAAAGATGTTGGATGATGTTATCAAAAATTTGACAATCTCTTTGGAAGACTGAGGATTATCTCTTGACCAGTTGTTTTGCTGTAGCTTTTTATTAATATCTTGGATGTGTTTATTGGGCATATAACTATAGTCTTTTCTATCTCTCTTCTGTCGAGGAAAGCGAAACGGTGTAAACGCCGAAACTAACTTGGTCGGTGGAAGTAGGAAGAGCAGGAGGAGGAGAGGAAGTAAAAAAGACGTCGAATTGAGTATTTGAGTACTGATCAGTTAAGTCATACTGGGTGGAGAGATAGTCTCTGATGGGGGTAAAACCTAAGCCCTGACCGGGAGGGAAGTGGTAACGGATATTGGGTTGAAGAGGTGAGGAGGTGTCAAGAATATACTTAATGACAGCCTGGCGAGAGTCGTAACCGTCTGAGTTGGTATATGTGTGGAGATATTGAAGAGAGGTGACCAGAGCAATGAGAACAAAAACGAAGTAAAGAGACTTGATGAGATGAGGAGATGAAGCAATCAAATATGAAACAAGAACAATGAAGGAGAGAACGGCAAGGAGGTGATAGTACTCGGGCCAGGTGGGGGGTGAGTAAAGAGAAAGAGCAAAGAGAGAGATTACTGGGAAAAGAGCCAAGGGAAGAAGAGATCTTTTCTTCCTTAAAACCACAATTAAGGAACCAATGTAAGCTAAAGGGAGGAAGAGATAGTCGAGATTAAGCGGGAGGGGGGTATAGAGAGAGGTTTCGCGGATAATGTTGCGGGCAGAGAAACGAAGTAACTGTAAGTAAGGCAAATTTGAAGAGGTGGTCAGAGCAGAACCAAAGAAGTTTAAGAAAGAGCGGGAGTTAATGAAATCATGACGTAGATCAAAGGCGATTAGGGGCAAGAGAGGAATGAGAAGGGCAATAAAATAAAGGGCAAGGTTTTTGGACCTAAGCGAGGGAAGTTTGGAACGATTAAGCAACAAGTATATGCCTAAGAAAGGAGCGAGTAAAACAAACTGAAAGTGAAAGTGAATACCTAGGCTGACCAAAAACAAAAGCAAAGAGAAGCTCTTGGGGGTCTGGCGGGAACGAAGGAGTAGATTAAGAAAAAGAATAAAGAGGAGGGGAATGAACATAACATTCCAAGCCGTGCGATGAAGAGTGGAAGCATAAAGTAAGCTTGAGGCAAGAGCAATAAGATCATGCTTGGTATGCTTTTTGAGAAATAGAAAAAGAGCAAGAGTGGTAAGCAGATGAACCAGACCAGTTAAGTAAGCGGCAAAAAGAGGATGGCCGCTGAACAGAACAAAGAAAGGAACAAGCAGGTAATAGTACCAGGGGGCAAGATAGAATCCAGCAGTGGAGACAGCTTGAGGACCAATGAGAGTAAAGTCTCCTGAAAGGATCCGCTGAACGACTTGATAATCACGTTCTTGGTCGTAGTTGAGTTGATAGAAGTTATCGAGTTTGTAAAAGGAAAAAATCAGAGTAAAGACAAACAAGATCAGCAGAGGTAAACGAGAAGCTTTAATGCGTAACATGGCTTGATGATCCTATTTACAATAAGAATTATCAAGTAATAGAGTATGATAGGGCAATGGTAAAAGCCGCCTTAAGAAAATGGTGGGTGTTTGGTTTGTTTGCAGTTTTGCTATCGGTTTTTTTCTATAAAGTTTGGCTTAAAGATTTGGTGCCATTTCCGGGAGATTTGCTGGTGGGAGCATATTACCCTTGGCTTGAGTACAAATGGGGTTATGAGGTCGGAGTACCAATAAAAAACCAGCTGATTAGTGATGTTTTTTCCCAGGTATATATCTGGAAGGATCTGGCCTTTGAGTCCTTTAAGAACGGTCAATGGCCATTGTGGAATCCGTATGTATATTCTGGCTATCCGTTGCTGGCGAGTTTTTCCGGAGGTGTTCTATACCCACTTAATATGTTGTTACTTCTTGGGGTTGACGGCTGGAGCATGATGGTGATTATGCAGGTGTTGGGATCACTGGCGGGAATGTACTGGTTTTTGCGACTAAGAAAGTTGGAGAGGATATCGGCAGTAATAGGGGCAGTAGCTTATGCATTCTCAGCTGCAATGATAATAAGACTGGAATGGAACACGGCCGGACAGGTAATGTGGTGGTTGGCTGTTAACATGGCTTTGATCGAGTATTACTTTGAAAAATCAAAGAGAGCTGCAGTATTGATACCACCTGTCATCTTTATGCTGATAACAGCCGGGCATTTTCAAACTATGTTTTATGGTCTGGTACTGATACTTGGTTACACAATCTTTAAATGGATCGGTAAAGAGAGAAAGTCGGGAGTGGCTTTAATTGTTGCTATGGGTTTGGGTTTGTTGATTAGCTCGTTACAGATATTACCAACAATGGTAATGATGAGTAAATCGGTCAGAATGGCTGAGTCAGCAATCGCCAGAGACAATTATGGATTATTACCTTGGGGAAATCTAATCACCCTGTGGGCGCCTGATTTCTTTGGTAATCCGACAACCATTAACTACTGGGGTGTAATAAATTACAACGAAACCATTTTTTATCCAAGCCTAATAGGGTTAGTAGCTCTATTATGGGGACTGTTTAATTGGAGGAAGATAAGGAAAGAAAATAGATTTTTTCTGATAGTTGCTTGTGTAGCCGTGTTTATGGCTTTTGATAATCCGTTGGGTAGATTGGTTTATGATCTTAAAGTTCCTTTTTTGTCGACTGGATATGCAGCTAGAGTACTGGTGATACTTGTCTTTGCATGTTCTGTGTTGATTGGAGCTTGGTTGGAAAAATTAAAAGATATGAAGCGGAAAGAGGTGTATTTACCTCTAGTTTTATTCGGCCTGATGGCGCTAGTCTCTATTGGAGTAACCAGTTGAACCCGAAGAACTGTCCTAATTCTTCCATCACCTCGTTATAAAACTGTTCAAGTTGTTTGTCTTGTTTACTCTGCAGGGTAAAAATCATGTCAGTAGATTCTTGTTATTAACCTAAACCAAACTCATCAAAGTAGTCTGGAATCGATCTGTATTAAAATCTAAAGCTCGTCTCTGGGCATTTTGAGATAACTCAAGTATTTTCTCAGGCTCCCCTATTAACCGCCTAGTCTGTGTAACCAACTCATCAATGGTATTCCATAAGAAACCGGTTTCTGGAGTAACAATCTCGGGTTGTCCCCCTTTGTTGATAACCACAGGGACACAACCGGCAGCCATGGCCTCTACGGTAGACATGCCAAAATGCTCGACGGCTTCCGGATTTAAGACCTCATCCACTTCAAAACCAGCGGAGTGCCAGAAGATGCTGGAGTGAGCATAAAGCCGACGTAAATGATCAAACTCAGGATTAACCTCAAACTCAATGGGGTAACCTTTGGCCTGAGTCATAAAAGCTTTAAGCTGAGTGTCCGAGCCGGTTTGGCCACCAGCTAGAATCAGTTTCCAATCAGATAGACCCCCATCAACCAACTGCTTGAAGGCTGAAATTAAGACATCCTGACGCTTGGAGTGAGAGGGAGAAGTAAAGCGACCAACGTTTAAGATGATGGGTTGTTTTTTGCCTGGAGTAAAGGAAGAGGTGTCAATGGGAGGATAAAGGACGATGCTCTTGGTAGTGTGTAGGGTGCGGTCAATGACTGACTTGGTAAAGGTAGAGTTAACGACAATATGGTTGATACTTAATAGTTTGAGACGGTTAAGCCAGACAGATCGGTTGATGGAGGTGAAGGGAACCTGGTAATGAAGGAGGGTCTTTTTACCAAAAAGAATGGGAACGCTGCCGTCGCTGACAATGAAAACCAGATCAATGTCCTTGAGGGCACGATGACGAGACAGAAGCGATTTTTTCTGAGAAAAGAGATTGTAGTACTCGGCGCTTAACTCTAGCCCTTCAAGAGGCAGACCGAAACGAGTGGTGGCTTGTTTTAGGGTGGCCTGATCACGCCAGGCTAGGATGACTTGATAGCCTTGGTTTAGTAATGTCTGGGCAACAGTGAGAGTGTAACGCTCTCCCCCACCTAGGGTATCAAGGTAGGGATCAAAGATGACGGCGGTTTTGGGTTGAGAATCTAGCATATATATCAGCTATTGCCTCCATTCATCGAGTATTTTTTGATCAATATTTTTGTAGCTTTTCTCTAACGAGGGTTGACGCTGTAACTCCCAGAGTCGGGCGTAGGTTATAAATCGGGAAAACATCTGATAGAGAACTTCTAGGTTACCCTCGACTCCGTCTTTGCGCAAACCTTGTTTGAAAAAGCGTTGGTAGAACTCGGTTAAGAGAATGCGCCAGAAACGCCAGCCTTTCATGGGAGGATGGTTGGAGCTATATAACATCTGAGCCTCAAGACGAGACCACTCTAGGGTCTTGTTAATGTTTTCATCAAGATTTTTGTGGGTTAGGTGCAGCATGAAATTTTTTAAGTCACCGACGGTACCGATAAGCTCGGGTTGTTCGTGGAGTTTGCCACGCCAACGTTTAAGAGAGGCTTTTTTGATTAGCCGCAAAACTCGGGGATGGGGCCAGTGCTTAAGATGTTTGCCTAATAAAATTTCGTGACGGGGAATGGTGTAGGCATCATGGATCGGCTCTTTGATGGTGGCTAGGATCTCACCAGCTAGTGCTTTGGGAACTCGTTCATCGGTATCAAGATATAAAAGCCAGTCACCATGGGCATACTTGGCACCTAGGTTGCGCCAGGCGGAAAAGTCAGTACCAGAGGTCTTGACTAGCTTGGTGTAGTAAGGCTTGGCTAGTTTGACGGTGTTGTCAGTAGCCCCAGTATCAACCAGGATAATCTCGTCGGCAAATTTCTTGGCAATCTTTAAGGTAGGCAGAATCTCGTGGGCTTTGCTACCGGTGATGATGATGACTGATAGTGTGGGCATAGATTGATTGTAAGTTATGTTTGACGGCCAAGGAAGCTACCCCTGCCTAATTTAAAGGTAAAGAAATCAGCAACGGCGGTTTTTTGAGCCGGACGGCCAAAGATAAGGAAACGGATAGCCTCTCTTAGTAAAGCCAGCTTGGTGCGAAGCGGGGCATAGCGAAGACCGAAGAGGAGACGGTTTCTAGTAATGAAGTAATCATTTAAGGATGAACCAATACCAGAGGACTGAGAAACCTTGTGCCAGAGCTTGATACTGGGGTCAAAAACAATACGCCAACCGGCCCGCTTGGCTCGTTGAGAAAACTCTAAGTCTTCAAGATAGAGGAAGTAGTTTTGGTTGAGCAGTCCGATTTGATCGATGACCTGGCGGCGGATAAGCATGCAGGCACCAGTGGCAAAGTCGGTATCCTCGATTTTTTCGAACTGTCCTTGGTCAACCTCGTCGACATGAGCATTGGTGCCATAGACATTAGCCCAATCGATCCGGCCACCAGCCGACCAGACAACCCTGCCTAACTCGTTCTTGGCATATTTTTGGTGAAACTCGTAACCTTTGGCGAAGTATATAAGGGGAGTAACAATACCCACCTTGGGATTGGTAATGGCTGAGTTGAGGATGCTGACAAAGAAATTCTGGTCAATCAGGGTGTCGGGATTAAGAAGAAGAATATGGGTGGGATTTTCTTCCAGGGCGGCTTTGATGCCAACATTGTTGCCACCAGCAAAACCTTGATTGGTGATGTTTTCGATTAAGCGAACCTCGGGGAATTTTGATTTGATCAGGTCAACCGAGTCGTCGGTGGAGGCATTGTCGACTAGAGTGGTCTCGACATATAAGCCTTTAGGAATCTTGGCTTGTTTTAAGGTTTTAAGACAGGCGATGGTGTCACCTGGGGTGTTGTAGTTGAGGATGACGACAGCAAGACGCATATTAGTTAACAAAAAGTAATTTGCGCCTGATTTTTAGGAGAAGGCGCTTGAACCAGCCTTGAGTACGCTCCAGGTGAGTGGTGATCATCCAGAAGGAAAACTCTTTGCGCTTAGCGTTGGTTAGGGACTCAAATTGATCCATGAACTGCTGGCCGGCGTGGGTCTTGAAACCCTGAACTTGCCAGACCTTAAGGTAAACGATGAACTCGGAGAACGCCTGAAGAGTGGCAAGAGCCAGCCCGTGAAGACCATCCAGGTAACCTTGGCCAGCGAAGAAACGGGAGAGAAACTCAGCGATGGGCTTGGTAACCAGATCGGGCCAGTCTAGTTTGTAGCCTTGTTCGATCAAGGCTTTGGACTGGATATCGGTGTAGCGGTGAAGACGAGTTAGATATTGATCAATGCTGGTGTAGTGGAAGTGGGTGATACTTAATTCTTTCTTGGGATCTAAAGTAAGGCCCTCACCGTGGGTGACGGGAATGGAGTGAATCTCGTTTTGCCACTCGACCCGGTTTCGCTTAAAGAAGCGGATATTGTGGTCAGGCCACCAGCGGGAGTGTTCGATCCATTTGTTAAAAATGATGTTCTGACGGGGAATGCGGACAAAGTTGGTCTGGTTGGCTTCGGCAATCTCGATTAGCTTGGCTGCTAATGGATGGGGTACTCGCTCATCAGCATCAAGAACCAGAATCCAGTCACCAGTAGTCTTGCTTAAGGCAAAGTTGCGGGCTGGCTCGACGTAACCGACTCGTTTGTGGTTGTAAACATGTTTGGTGTAGCGATAGGCAATGTCCTTGGTCTTGTCGTCTGATTCCATATCAACAACGACGATTTCATCGACCCAGTTTAGAGACTCTAGACAATCGGCAATGTTTGATTCTTCGTTGAGGGTGTTGACTACGGCAGAGATTTTCATTTAATTTTGGGGGTTAAAAGTGAGTAATTACCAGAGGTAAAGATAGTGTCAAAGTGGGTAGAGAGGTCTTTTGTATTCATATGATCCTGTGACGTCTGGTAGATATATTCTATCTGGTTTTGTCTAACAAAGTCGGTGGGGAAGATATAGTCGGTGGTGTTGTAGAAACGGAGATTGTTTTGACGGATTTTTTGATATGAGTAATCCATAATCTCCAGATTGACCTCATCAGCAAAAAGAGCCTGGTGGCCAGTGAGGGCAGGAACGTAGGCGGTGCTGTCGGAGGCATGAACCGGTATGGGAGTAGAGTATGGATGACGGCGAGTGCGAGAGTGAACCGGGGTGATGACTCTAGAATGAGGCTGACGAGAGAGGTAATCTAAAACCCTTAACTCCTGATGGGTGATCGAGGTGGAGGGCTTAAGCGAAGCATACTCTTTAAGCGTACCGATGGTGGTAGGCAGAGTCAGAAAGGTAATAAGAAGAAGTAGACTTAAAAACTTGGGTAAGGTGTGGGAGCGAGAAAGAAAGGAGGCAACAGGGGGGCCTAAGAGCAAACTTAAGAAGAAGAGGGAGTAGTAGGAGAACTGGATTGAGTTCCAGGAGTTGCCGGACTGGATGAAGACAAAGGGTACAGCCAGACCAGCTAGAATGATCCAGGCAACTAGAGGCTGTGAGGCAGACTTAAAAAAGGACTGCCACCAAGCGGGTAGAGCTAGAACACGGATACCCAAGTTACCGAGGAGATAGACAAGAGTAAGGGTGATGTGAACTAGGAGAAGTTTTGGATATTGATCGGTAGCTTGGTAGACCTGCCAGGCGCTGGCAAAAGACTCTAGGTTGAGGCGATCCTGAGCTGAGACTAGGGAGCGGATGAACCAGAGAGGAGCAAACTGGAAAAGAGAGCCGCTGGAGGCATAGGTGGGCAGAAAGAGAAGAACAGAGAAGACAAGCAGGAAGGCGGGGAGTAACAACTTGGAGAAGCTAATGCGTCTGGTGGTAACGACAGAGAGAGATAGATGGGCAAAGAGGGCAAAGATTAGTAGCACAGAAGCGTAAGCCTTGGCCTGGATGAGCAGAGCACCGATCAGAGAGAGGATGAGGAGGCGTTTTAATGAGAGCGAATCATGCCAGGAGTGGTAGAGATTTAGGAAAACCAGGAGGAGAAGTAAGGACAGAGCGAAGGGAGGGTTGATCAAGGTGGAGATGTTTTGCTGCATCCAGAAGATGGATTCTCCACCCCAAAGAGTACCTTTCTGGAAGAAGTGGGGTATGAAACCCAATGAACCGGTGAGGTAGACGAAGACTAGAGAGAGACGGGCTTGGGAGGGAGAGTAGCGCCAGCGACGCAACAAAGTAAAACTGGTAAGACCAATGAAGAAGGCAAGCAAGGGAGGAATGAGGCGGAAGTAGAGATCAAGAGATGGGATGTTAAGCAGGAGGGAGAGGAGGGCTAGAAGATAGTCATAAAGGAGGTGGTAGTTGTGAATGGTAGTGTCTATAAGATTGGGATTGATGAGAGGATAGAGAGATTGTTTGAAGGACTCGATTAGGGAGAGATGGAAGAGAGCATCGTGGCTGTGAGGACCCCAGAAGCTTAAGCCGTATGGAGTGAGAGAGCCGCTTCTTGATATAGTAAGTGACCAGATAAAGGTGCCAAAGAGGAGAATGATAAAGGTGGTGAAATGGCGGGAGATGAGTTTGAATAAACGCTTGGGTGGGTATTTAAACAAGTAAGCGAGGAATAAAAACAAGGCAATAAGTTTGGTGATATTTAAGATCGAGGTGAATAAGGGAGTGTAATATGGACGCCAGGAAGTAGCCGAGAAAGTTTGATTGGCCCCTGAGGTAATAAGGTTAACCTGAGGATGAGAGGGAAGATTAAGGTTTAAGTTGGTAGTGAAACTTTTTGGCTTTAAGTTAATGAAGTAATCGGTAAAAGAAAGAGTGTAGGAAAAGGAAGAGTCTTGGGTAAGGGTGTAATCAAGAAGAGGAGTGGAGAGAGAGATGGGTTGATCTGGAGTGACAAGCGGGTAGGTATTTAGATTAAGAAAAGCGTTGGGGTTGCGATCAAAAAGAAAGGCTTCAGTTTCGTGATGATTGTAGAAAACCAGCGAGGTGAGCTGACTCTTTTGGCGATCAAGGGTGAGGAAATAGTGGGGACTGGCGTAGATAGTGAACTGATTACCTGAGGAAAGGTATGTGGGAGTGGTTAAGGGATTGTATGTAATAAAGTGGTCAGCGAAATCACCAACAGTGGTGAGAGAGTCAAGCGAAGATAGGGAAGTGAAAAGATCTGGTAAAACCTCAAGCTGTTGGTCAGCGGTTAAACTTTCCTCAAGGCCAAAGGAAATGAGGGAGGATTGATGGCGAGGATTACTAAGTAGTGAAACAAAATCAGAGTTACTGGGAAGACCCTGCCAGAAAGAAACCATGATATTAATGGCTTGATCTCGATCAGGGGAGGGAACGAGAGTGTTGTGTTTTGAGGGGAAGTAAGGATAGGGGAAGTAGTGATCAAGGGTAAGGTTTCCTGATGAGGGAAGATTAAGCAGAGCCGCCTTAACGCCATAGTGATCAGCTAGGTAACTTAATGAAAGAGCGTCAAGATATGGAGCGGCAACGACTCTAGGGTTGTGACCGAAAAGCTGTTTGAAGAGAGAAAAATACTGGTCAATGATCTGATAGCGAACCTCGGGGTGATAGCTGTTGATCAAGTGAGCAGTGGATGGATTGATGGCTCGAGGTAACCCGACATTCTCAAGAAAGACGGGAGTAATTTCAAGCAAAACTCCAAGCTCTTGCTCTGGGGATAAATTTAAATCAGTGAAGTAGGCAGAGGCAGTGGCGGAGGTTAAGGTATCGTAGTTAAGCAACCAGGTGACAGGAGTTGCTGATGGAGTGGCCAGTTGGTTGATGCGTTGAGGAAGACCTAAATACTCGAGCTGTTTGGTAGCTGGAACTCTGACTGGAAAGGTGAAGGAGAGACTAGACTCGGCCTGAACTGGAGAAGCAATGAAAAGAATTGAGAGTATGGTAAGAATGGAGAGAGCGAGCTTTTTGATCATCGGTTGGGTTTAATAAGATTCTTGAGATCAAGAAAGAGTTGCTTACCCTGAAGAAGGTAGAGGGAGACGAAGTAAATGAAGGCTCCAGCAAAGATAGTGACAATGATGCGAGGCAGGGAGGTGAGGTATGGAGTGATCACAAGCAGGGCTGAGCCCATGAAGAAACTAGCCAAGGTGGGAGCAAGCAAGGATTGGATAAAGTTGACTTTGACCAAGCGATAGATGACATACATGACGATGATGGAGCTAGTGGCGATAATGGCGGCAGCCAGAGAGACACCAACGAAACCTAACTTAACAGCTAGGTAAGGCATGAGGGCCCAGGTGAGAACTGTCCACATGATCATTAATTTAAAGGTGATTTTGATTTTGCCAATGGCATTAAGGGCATTGGTTAAAGGGGTGGAGATAGTAGCCCAGGCGGCATTAAAGAGATAGAGATAGAGAGGGATTAAGGCAGGTAGCCATTTTTGATAGCGGGGAATGGTGTTGACTAAAGGAAGAGCTAAAACGGCCATGCCAACAAAGGCAGGGAAGGAAACCAGGGCGAGATAGAAGATAGTTTTCTCTATACCTTTTTTAAGCACCTGGGGGTCATGTTGAACCCTGGCATAAGCGGGGAAAGCGACCTTGGTGATGTTGTCCATGAAGAAGCGTAGGGGCATGTTGGCCCAGCGAGAGGCCCAGCCGATGTAACCCAAACCAGTTTGACCAATCAGTTTGCCTAAGAAAAGTGTCATACCATCATCCTTGATGACTGCCAGGAAAGTGTTGGCTTGGTAGGGAAGGCCGAAGTTGAGTAGTTTTTTAAGAGAGTGACGATTTAGACCTAAGCCCGGTTTCCAGGGAGAGATAATGTAAATGGCGATAAGGCCAGTAAATCCACGAGCTAGAACGGCAAAAGTGAAGGTGTTGATCCCCCAGCCTTTCCAGGCGAAATAAACGGCGGAGAGATTAAAAACAAGGTTCTCTAAAATCTGAGGTATAACCAGTTTGTTAAATTGAAGATCGCGTTCTAGGAGAATGGAGGGGATGGTTTTAAGGGAGGAGAGAAAGAGAGACAGGCCTAAGGCCCACATGAGATAAATAGCGGCTGAGGAGAGCTGGTATTGAGATCTAATAAACCCGGTGTTGGCAAAAAGAAGAAAGAGAAGTAAGAGAACCAAGAACTGCTGGATGGTGAAGGTGGTGGTTAAATCTTGACGAGTGAGTTTGTCCTTTTTTTGAATTAAGGCAGCAGCCAGACCAATGTCAGAGAAGTAGGTAAGAAAGTTGACAACAGCGGAGACTAGGAAAAAAGTGCCGTAGTCTTGGGGCGAGAGAAAGACTGTAAGAAAGAAAGTGGCTATAAAAGAAATGACCTGAACTAAGAAAGTTCTGGAGGTGAGAGCGAGAACACCGGAGATAGAACGGGTCTTGACCTGATGGAGATCGATTTCGGGTGTGCCGGGGTCAAGCTCCACTGGTTGGCTTTCGGACATGGTTTGATTCTATCAGTTTCTTGACCAAATGAGGATAAAAGTGATGAGGTAAAATATGAAGGATGTTGATTGAAGAAGTAACCGAAACGCTAACTCAAGGAACAATTTTGGTGGACGTATTGTTAATAGTGGGTTGGTTGGGTTGGTTACTTAGAAGAAAAGGGGTCAAGATTGGTGGGGCAGAACTAGTGTATCGGTGGATCGAAGAAAATGGATTGATACTGGCTTGGTTGATGGCAGTAATAGCGACGACGGGAAGTCTGTTTTTCTCAGAGGTGGCGAAATATGATCCATGCGTCTTGTGCTGGTATCAGCGAATATTAATGTACCCATTGGTTTTGATTTTGGGTCTAGCAATCCTTAAAAAAGATAAGAACATCTTGCCCTACATGCTGGTAATGAGTCTGATGGGTTTGATCATTGCTTTGTACCACTACTATGTTCAGGTGTCCGGAGTGGAGATAGTGCCGTGTTCTGTTTCGGGCTACTCGGCTTCGTGTACACAACAGTTTGTATTACGCTACGGATATGTAACCATTGTGAGTATGTCAGCAACTGCCTTTGCTCTAATCAGTAGTATCGGAATGGTGATGGTGGGGAAGAGGCAAAACGAGAGAATTTGACGAATTTTGGTGGAGATAGACATAATTTTTTGAATAAAGTTGATTCTTTTGAACCTATAATCTATATTATAGATGTTCAGTTTGGCACACTAGAAAAGGGAGGCGTAACATGCCCGACGAGAAGCGTGACCCCAAAACAGGGATGACGTACGTAGAAATCGGAGGTACGAAGTATTACGTCGATAACAGCGGAGGATTGCACAAGTCCCCAGCAGACGTAATCAGCGAAAATCAGCGGACGGAGGGTGATTACAGCCGGGGGTCGAGTGGGGGCTGCCCACAAGACTCAAATTTGGTGCCACCTCCACCGCCCGATCCGCCAGCACCGAAGAAGTGATCAAGTAAAACAAACAAGGCCAGACTGAACATACAAAGGGGAGGCAGACAGCCGTTTGTCTCCCTTTACACTTTTAAGTTGTAGGATATGAATATGGATGCAAGTAATGAGATATATCAGGAGTTTTTGAGAAAGTTTAGGCTGTGGGACAGATCGTTTGATGAGGACGAGTTAAAGGCAATGATCACTCAATCGGCTAAAGACGCACGACAGAGATACTTTGGCTTTGAGGAAGAACCTGTTATGAAAAAAGAAGTGTACATGACGGGTTGGATACGAGAGGAATTAGAAAAGAACTTAAATCAATACAGCCTTGATTACATAAACAAACAGGGTAAATATAGGAAGCTGCACCAAGAGGTCGCAAAATCTGTGGCTAGCTATTTTTCGATTAAGGGTTTGGGTGATTTAATTTTGGATCCTCAAAAGTATGATCAGTTGTTTTCAGGTAAATATGAGGATAGGGAAAAAAGATGGGAAAAGTTGAACTTACCGGTTACTGAAATGAAGGAGAACTTTGTAAATTTGATAGATGCACGGGTTCGATTGGTTAAAATAGTAAATAGATTAAGTTATGTTGATTTTCGATTAACGAGTATTGGGGCGACAAAGGATGACTATCACTACTTTATGGAAAACATTGAGAAGATAATTAAGGGGTACAGTGATAGGTTGCCGACAATCAATAATTTACCCGATTGGTTTTATGGCAACTTTAATCATCCCTGCTTGATCTGCAGATTAAATGATTTTCCTCTTGACTCTCTAGAACAGACAGTGGATTACTTTGCTGATAAATATGAAGAGATTGAACAAAATAGAAACAGAGTTGAGATTAAATTTAACAGTGGTGATGGTGCTTGGATGAGATATGTTAAGGAGAGAGATCAATTTGAGATTAGTCTCGATGGAAAGAGGAATATAAGGCACCAGATTGTGTCACTGATTCATGAGTTGAGCCATGTAGTATCACTGCTAAAACGGTTTAGTGGTGGAGTTGATTGGATGAAAGGAGGTAAGTTTGAGGCAGAAAAAGAAGCTCTAGTTATCGAAAAAGAAGTGCTAATGTCTCTATCAAAAGATTTGTATGGAGCAAGTCTAATGGATAAATTGATGGTATTGCGACAAACCATATTTGAACTTGAGATATATGAAAGTCCGAATCAGGATCTAGCAAAACTGTACGCTGAAACTTTTAATCGATGTTTTAGAGAGGGGCGACAGGAAAGAAACGACCTGTATTTGATTAATCGCAGTGTGATCATGGAGCCACTAAAAAGCTTACCTCACTGTTTGGCAATGACAGTGACGGTTACTGAGTAAGTGGTAATAGGGGCTTAAGACTTAGTTCTTGATTTTGTTTGTTTCTTGGACACAGGTAGAAAGAGGAGAAGAAAGGAGACAGACAGACCAACAAGGGTAACTAGATCAGATAACTGCTGAAGAGGAGTTTTTTCAAACTTGAGAGTGACAAAGTGAGAACCAGAAGGAACATCAAAAGTGATGAGACCAAGGTCGTCTACATTGTACTTAACTGATTGGTCATCTAGATATACGTGCCAGTTGGGATAGGCGAAACGATGAAGGGTTAAGGTATCTTGATTGGAGGGATAGACCTGGAAGCGGGTGTGGAAAGGATTGTCATCAAGGATGTTAATGCGAGTATCTGGATCCTTGGCGGTTAAGAGCTGATCAGGTAGACTGGTCGGTCTGGTGGCGGTAAGAGGCAGGGAGACGTAATCCTCGGTATGTTCAAGGTATGCCGAGGAGACCTCATACTCATCTCCTTGGGCTTGGTTGGGAAGATAGCGGTGGAGATAGTAGTTGTCATCCCGATCATAGATCTCTCCGGGTTGGAAAAAGCGAATGGTGGAGAGAGGAGAGGCTACTAGCAAGAATAGGCCTAGAGGTAGGAATAGTTTTTTGGGAATTAAAGGAGTCGTCAAAAGAAAGATGACTGGGACCAAGAAGGTGGTAATCATTAACAAACGCCAAGGGAACTGAACTAACTGAGTGAAGGGAAAGACATCCCAGAAAAAAGAGGTGCGGATGTTCATTAAGGCAATAGTGGCAGGGAAGGCTAAAAGCAGATAGAGGAAAATATTGCGATTGAGTTTGTCTTGGTATCGCCTAATTTTTAACATGGTGAGGATATATACAAAGACAAGGATGAGGAGAGGAACTAAACCAAGCTGGAATGAAAGACCATCATCAATGCCCCAAACCGAGGCACGGTAGCCCCAGGGAGAGTAGATGAGCTGCTTTAGAAATGGAAAGTGATCATAGAAGTTAAAGGGACTGGATGGTTTGATAAGAGAACGATCAACCAGCAGGGGGAGGAGATAAAAGGCAGAGGTGGAGAGAGCAATCAGATTGGTGGTGATAAGTGGGAAGAAGAGGCGACGGTTGGAGATCAAGAGAAACAAACTTAAACCAAGTAGGAGAGGAATGAAGAAGACGGTAGCCAGCTGATGAGTCAGAATCAAGGCAGACCAAGAGAGACCGGCTAGGACAGCTCGTTTTAAGTTGGGTTTTTGGAAAAGTCTTAAAGTAAACAAAAAGACCCAGGGGAAGAGAGCTAGGGCAAACGACTCCCCTAGTGAACCTCTGACAAAACTGGCGACTGCCCGGTAGGGGGTATATGTATAGATGACGGCGGCGACCAGGCTTAAGAAAGGAGTGGTGAGCTGGAGACCCAAGAAATAGACACCCAAGGCAGCAACAAAGAAGCCGAGGATTAAAAGTATCTTGAAGGTAGCAACCAAAGAGAAACCAGCCAGATGGAAGGGGTAGCCTAAGAAATATGGGAGCTGGTAGTAAAAAGCGGGAAAGGGTGAGCCGTAGTTGAAGTGGAAATCTAAACCCCAACGAGGCGGAAACTGACCTAAATCTAAAGTCTTGAAAAACTGGTGCATGTTAACGATCTGTGTCTCGTCGTGAAAGGTGAAAAAGGGGTGATAGAGAAGAGAAAAGACGGCAGGCAGAGTAAAGAGAATAGTGAGGAGAAGAAACAGCAGCCAGTTATTTTTTGTTTTCATGCTTCTTGGCGGTGTGAATGGTGAAGATAAGGAGGATGGCAAAGCTTGAGAGAGTGATTAAATTGGCAGCCGATCTTAAAGGCGTGTTGGTGAAGCGACCAACGGCGGTGTACTGACCAGGAGGAATGGTGAACTCAATGACTCCCCCAGGATTATTAGAATGAAACTCAATGGGCTGTTGATCAAGTAAGACGATCCAGTGAGGAAAATCAAAGACGGGGACTCTGACAACAGCTGGTTGATTGCTGGAGTTGTTGACGGTAAAACGCCAGAAGTTGGAACGTTTGCGGAACTGGCTAATGTCTGCCTCGCCCTCAACTACCCAAGGTAGGGCAGGAGCTAGGGTGTTTGGATGCTCTTTGACCTGGGTGGGGATGTAGTCAAGGATGGTGGCGAGTGACTGGATGCGATACTCCTCACCTGAGAGTTTGAGTTGATCGGTCATATTGGGGAAGTGCTTTTCGGGGGTAAAGTAGCTAAAGTTTAAAGCGACTATGACGACGGAGAGAAGCAGAGAGATAGGCCAACGGAGACGAGAGGGTATAAGGGCAAAGAGAAGGGCGAAAAGAAGGGCTCCGGCAAACATAGCAATACCTAAAAAGCGCCAGGGGAACTGGACGAAGGAAAGTAAGGGAACTAGTTCCCAGAGGTAGACTGATTTGGCGTGGGTCATAAAGACAGAAGCCATGTACAGCAGGGAGGCAAAGAGAGCTAATCTGGTTAGGACTGAGGAACGCTTTTTAATAAACAAAATAAGTGAGGCAAAAAGACCGGCAACAGAGAGCCACCAGTGCGGCCAACCTAGCTGGAAGGAGAGTTGGTCTTCAGGGCCAGGACGGGAAGGACCGTAACCCCAGCTGCGATCAAGAAAGAGCTGGCGGAGAGAGGCAAAGTGGTGGCGGAAGTTGTAGTAATCAGTAGTCAGAGTATCGATCTTGACTAAAGGGCGTTCAAAGAAAGCGGGAAGCAGGAAAAAGGCAGAGAGACCAACGGCTAGAGCAAAAGTGGATATAAGACGAAGCAGGTGTTTTAAGTTACCGTTGGAAATAAACCAGTAAAGACCCCAGATAAGGGCAATGGGGGTGAAAAGTAGAGTCATGATGTTGTGAGCCAGGAAAAGACCGGTAAGGCTTAAGGTAGAGAGGATAAAGTAGAGAGGTTTTTTAGGTTTTTGGGATAAACGATAGAGGGAGAGGAAGATGGCCGGGAAAAAGACGATACCCCAGGACTCGGTCATGGCACCACGGACATAGACATCAAGAGAGTGGTAAGGAGCAAAGGTGAAGAAGGCAGCTGCTGAAAGAGCCGCTGGGACACCTAAGAAGGCGTTAACGAGAAGGTAGATGAAAATGGCGGGAAGCAGAAAGGTTAATAGGAAGAGGATTTTGGAGATGGCTATAAAAGAAAAACCGAAGATGCGAAAGAAAGTACCAAGGTAATAGGCAAAAACGGGGTGGTAATTGTAGAGGGGGTGGCCGTAGTTGCCGCCCATGTCAGGCACCCAGCGACAGGGGATTTGGCCATCCTGGAAACAGCGTTCCATCTGGTAAAGGCGCATGACCTGAACATCATCGTGCATGGTGAAGTAGCCAGACTTAAAGAGAGGCAGACTGGCTAATAAGGCAATTAGAATAGTGAGAAGTAACCCAAGCCGGAAGGGAGTGATTTTAATTCTTTTTTTGATTGTAAACACGGATTGAGAAAATAATTAAACAAGCTAGAGACGCTAGAGTAAGGATATCAGAGAATCGGCGTATCGGGGTGGATTCAAGCTTGACATGGAAGGAGTGGTTGCCTTGAGGAGTGGTAAAGGTAATAAGACCCAATGGATTGTCGTAGGTTAAGGGGTGAGTTTTGTTGTCAAGAGTGAGAGTAAAACCTGGGTAATAGAAGAGGGGTAGGCGGATGGTGGCCTGGTTGGAGATAACCTCAAGATTGCCTGATTGCCAGTGACTCCCCTTTTGGTAGTCGGTAACTGTGGCAGCACCTTCAAGCAACTCTGGCTGATTGGGAGCAGGTTGAGAAGGAGGCATGTTAGCGAAGATGGGTAGGTAGTCAAAAATGCTGATGGTCATTTGTTTGTCCCAGGAGGGGCCGGAGAACTTTTCCTGGTCAGTGATGTTAATCCAGGACTGGGGCTTAAAGAAATTAAAGTTAAGCAATATAACAAAGAAAGAAAGAGTGATAAGTAACCATTTGCGAGTGGGTAGATGAGAGGTGAAAGCAAGCAGACTACCGCCGGCTGCAGAGGAGGCAAAAGTGGCGATGACCAGGAAGCGCCAGGGAAACTGGAAGTATTTTAAGAAGGGCAGATTGTTCCAGATAAAGACGGAACGCTGGTGAGTCATGAAGACAGAGGATATAAAGAAAAGTCCAAGCAGTAAAACCGGTAGAGCGTATTGGCGCTGACGGCGAAAACGAAGCAGGGCAAAGATGAGGGCAATACCAAGCAAGAACCAGTGAAGAGTACCAATAGCAAAGCCAAGATCATCGTAGGGACCTAATTCGGATGAACCAAAGCCCCAGAAAGAGGAGAAGAAAAGCTGACCTAGGGAAACAAAGTGAGCTAGATAGTTAAAGTAGCCAACGGTCATGGTCTCTAAATGAACAAAGGGTTTTTCAAAGAAAGCAGGAAGGATAAAAAAGGCGGATAGGCCAACTCCTAAAAGAGCGGAGAAGATAAGGTGGGGAAGCAGGCGAAAACGACGGTAATGGTAGAGATAGAAAAGACCCCAGATGGCGGCCAAGGGAGTAAAGGCTAACGTGGTTAGGTTATGGCTTAAGAGCAAGCCGGAATAGGAAAGGGAGAGGATGATTAAGTTTTTGGTTTGTTTGGTTTTGATAAATTCCCTGATGGCGTAAAAAATTAGTGGTAGGAAAACCATGGCAGTAAACTCAGCCACCGCTCCACGAGAGTAAAGATCGGAGGCACGATATGGCGCGTAGAGATAGAGGATGGCTGAGAGAAGTCCGCCTGCTCTACCCCAGAGTGAGGAGCCAAGCAGGTACATGGTCATACCAGCTAGTAAAAAGCCTAGGCTCATGACAATCTTGACTGAGTCGAGCAAAGAAAATCCAAGCAGGTGAAAGGCCTCCATGGAGTAGTAAGGCAGGGGTGAGTAGAAAATAAACTGGGGGTAGCCGTAACCATAGCCCATGTCCGGGACCCAACGACAAGGTAGCTGACCATCATTAACGCAGCGATCAAGCTGGAGGACGCGCATGGCCTGCATATCATCATGCATGGGGAAGTAGCCAGGTCTGGCCATTTTGATAAAAGTAGGGATGGAGATAACGAAAAGAAGGATGAGGATAGCAAGACGGGAGGATTTAAGGCGTTTGAGTAGGGACATTTAAATTTTTTACCAATTAACGAACCGGCTGAGGGTGGAGTCGGAAAAATTCAAGATACTCGGCCTCACCTGAGAGAGGAGGTAGGCGAGGATAGGTGGCGATGGGTTCTAGCTTGGTTAACTCAATCGGAGTTAGCAGATTACGGGTGTTGTTAACCAGCAGGTAAACCTCGTGTTCTTCAAGAGAGTTCAGGAGGGATTCGGGTAACTTGGTGACTGGCTGGCCAACGCCAATAACGGTGATGTTGGGCTTGCCCTCGGTGTAGATCTGAAGACCATCGGGCAGAGTGCCAAAGTAGCCTTCAGTGCCAACAACCAGGGTGGCGGACTGAGAGCGTTGTTCAAGATATGCGGCGATTTCTTTAAGGCCGTAGCCGGCAGTCCACTCGCGGAAGTAACCGGAGCGCATTCGTTCAGGCAGTCTGGCTTGGGTGGGATTAGTTAACAGAGTGAATGAGGAAAACCCGAGAAAGGCGAAGACCACGACTAATAGAATAGAAAATAGACGAGGCTTAAGACGTTTGCTTAGGTCTGAGAGTGAGATGGTGGTAACGACTAAGAGGAGAGGGATGATGTACAGCAGATAACGAGGGGTGTAGACCTTGGCAACAAAGGCTTGGGCCAGGAGGGGGAGCAAGCTCCAGAAGATAAGGGCAAAGATATATGGAGATTTTTTGGCATTGGCAAAGGGACTTAGTAAAAGAAGAATGAAGACAGGCCAGGTAAGAAGCAGGGTAAACCAGGAGAAGGTGGCCTTAAGATTGCCGGTTAAGGGATTAAGCGGGTGGGTGATAGCTTCAGAGACAGGAAAGATATAGTCTAGGTTTCTGGAGGATATAAGGTGGAAATTGGGACCTAGGCGAAGAATGTTGTAGATGGCGAATCCAAGCAGGAAGGCGATAAACCAACCACTTAGAATTTTTAGGAAATGGGTTTTGCGGCGGGTGGTAACGATGAGTAACAATGTGGGCTGAAGAAGGATAAAGAAGAGACCGGGTGACTTGGTGATAAAGGCTCCTCCCAAAACAAAACCTAGTAATAAACTTAAGTCCAACCGAGGGTGGTTGATAAGCAAGATACCAAAGAAAGCCGACCAGACAGAGAACATGGCAAGCAGGCTATCAGCTAGAGCCATGCGATCAAAAAAGAGGGTATAAGGAGTGAGGATATAGAGGAGGGCGGCTAAGACAGCAGAAAACCTGGAACGGGTGATGTACCAAACTAAGGCGAGTAAGCCAACTAGAGTACCAAAACCGGCGGCAACTGAGGTAAGACGGCCGGCGATGACTGGATCTGAGACAAACTTAAGAAAGGGAATGATTAGCCACATAAAGAGAGGCTGTTTGCCGTCAGAGAGAGGCAAGAAACGCAGGGTTGGCTCGTTCTTCATGATTTGGGCCCAGCGGATATAGATGGCTTCGTCGGCAAAAACAGGGATGGCATCGAGGTTAATCAGCCGAGTGAGAAAGTAGAGAGCGAAGAGAAAGATAAGAAGAAGAAAGGTTTTTGGCACAAGAAGTTGGCGGAGTTGGGTTTTAATGGAAGAAGTGGCCATATTAGTTGTAGACGCCTTTTAGGTCGTTTAACTTGACGCGCAGGATTTGCTTTAACATATCGGTTGATTCTTTGAAGAAGTTTTTGGATTTGTTGGTGGCGACGTCCTCATCACGCCAAGTAACATCGACCTCTTTGAGCTTGTAACCAAATTTTTCAGCAAGAAAAAGAAGCTCAACATCAAAGGCAGAGACGACCCAGCCTTTGGTGGTACCAGCCTTATTGATGATCTCTAACTTGGGGAAAATTTGCTGGGCTACTTTGGTCTTGAAGGACTTGAAGCCGCATTGAGTGTCGGTGACGTCACGAAGCAAGAAGATCTGACGGACAAAACGAAAGCCCCAGGAGGTGAGCTGGCGGTACCAAGGGAAATTTTTTCTAGCCTTACCTCTAGAACCAAAAACAACCTGGTAACCGCGATCATACCAAGGAAGCAACTTTTCGATTTCTTTTAGAGGAGTGCTTTGATCCATGTCGGTAAAGAGAACAACATCACCCTTAGCTGCTTTGATACCTGCATAGACAGCGGCGGCTTTGCCACCGTGAGGGTTTTTTAGAACTCTAAAGTGGGGGTGCTTACGAGCAAAGGCAAGGGCTAAATCTAGACTCGAATCACTGCTGCCATCATCGGAGATGATGACTTCGTAGGTAAACTTGGCTTTGGAGAGATAGCTGGCAACTTGATCTAAAACACCACGCTTGATGTTTTGTTCTTCGTTGTAGTTGGGGATGACGATAGAGACCTGAGGTTTGCTGGCCATACTCTAGATTTTACCCTGTTTTTGTAAATATTCGACTGCATTGAGGAAATCCTGCTTGGCTTCCTTTAAGGGCTTGAGCAAGCGAAAACCAGCGGCCCCGGGGTGGCCACCACCGGAAAGAAGGCGGGCAATGAGGGTGACGTCCGTATCGGGATGACGGCTGCGTAGCGCTCCTTTGGTGATACCTGACTGTTTTTCAGCTAGAACCGCGCCAAACTTGGTGCCGTTGATCTTGCCGATAATGGCATTGGCAAAAAGACCGATTTGGGGTGATTTTTCTAGAGAAGCTATCTCCTCTGGTGAGAGGGTAGAGTAAACAAAACTGCCGTCAGAGGAGAGGGTTAGATTCTCTAAAAGGGGCTGCCATGCTTTGAGCTCAAGAAACTCCTGGGAGCGAGTCAGTTCAATCAGACATTGGATATAGTCGCCGCCCTTGTCCTTAAGGATGGCAGCGATTCGCAGAGAGTTGCTGTCGGTATTAAGATTCTGGAAAGCACCAGTGTCGCCCAGGATTCCAAAAAGTAAACAGGTGGCAATTTGGGGAGTGATATCGATTTCCAACTCATTAAGGAGATGGAAGACCATCTCGGCGGTGGAGCTGTACTGGCTATCAACCCAGGCTAATGGAGTATCCAGGTGATTGTCGGAGTGATGATCGATGTTAACCAAAGGCAGGTGAAGCTCAGGGACCGGGGTGTGGTGGGTTATAAGCCCCCATTTGGCTGAGTCGAGGGAGAGGTAGATATCAGCGTCATAGATTTTGAGAGCATCTTCAAGAGTGGAGACAGCAAACTGGTCAATATGAGGTAGGAAGGAGGCAAATTCAGGAATGGTGTCTTCGCAGTAAATATGGACAACCTTGCCGACTGATTCAAGGCCTAGTTTAAGTGCCAAAGTCGATCCGATGGAGTCGGCATCAGGGCCTAGGTGAGCATGAGCTAGAAAGCTGTCGTTTTCGATAATGGACTTAAGAACTGGGGTGGGAACACTCATAAATATGTTGATGGCTAACAAGGCTATTGTACAGGTTTGTGAGGTCTAGACCTAATCACATATTGAGTGAATAACTCAAAACATATAAGAGAATTAGCCAAAAACTATCTTGTAGATATTAAGAGGCTGATGAGAATTGACTAAAATGGTGTTTATTTTTATATGCCAAATATGCGTTTTGGATGGCTTGCTTAAAAGCTTTCTCTCTGGATATGAGTGCTTGGATAAGCAGAAGTGCTTGAGGATCGGTTTGATGTTTTTGTTCATATTCGCGGATTACTACTCCAAATTGCTCTCCCGCTTTGACTCTGGATGAAACTTCAACGGGGAGTTGAAGTTTACCTCCGATGCCGAGTGAGAGATGGTTCGTTTTGTCATAGATGGCGGCGGCACAGATCAGGAAGTAGCCCATGTTTACCACATCATGTAAACCTCCCTCAAGTCCAACCGCAAAATCATAACCTTGTGTTTTACTAAGCGCATTTTTGGCACGATTGATAGCTCCTTGTATTGTGGTCGTCTCATCTAGTGGTTGGTCAGCAACCCCCGACGCTACCTCAACTCCAGATATCTCAAGATTTTGCCTTGACATGGGCTGCAGAGTATCTTTGAGTATTTGAATTTTACTATCGCTAGTGGAACCTAAAACAACTTTCATATGTGTCATATTATTACACCTTTTGTAACCGATGATTCATTTTGCTTTTTTGTTTTTAAATACCGCTGATTGTATATTCCAGGTTTTGTCTCCAGCGGTGAGTAGTCGTTAATCACGATTCCTAAATCTGTTAGCTTACGTATTTTGTCAGGGTTGTTGGTCATCAGGGTGATGGTTTTGACTTGTAGATCCACCAGAATATCGCGAACCGGTAAGTATTCCCTAAGTTCCGCTGGAAACCCCAGACGTTCGTTTGCTTCGACTGTATCCAACCCTTTGTTCTGTAAGTGATACGTTTAATTAGTGTTGGTATAACAGCTCTGCTAAGGGATCACTCCTGAATTGTTTTCAAATAGATATTTACTGTTTGCTTAGCCATCTTTCTCCAAGAAAATTTTTTTATTAGTTTCTGTCCCTTCTTAACCAGATTAATCCTCTTTTTGTTATTTTCGAGTAGCAGTAAAATTTTTTTTGTAAAGATCATTTGAATCAAGTGGTTCAAAAAACAAGGCTGCGTTTTGGTAAACCTCTGGTAGACAAGAAGCATTGGCCGCAATCACTGGAGTTTTTACGGCCATCGCTTCTAATCCCGTCAAGCCGAATCCTTCAATAAGCGAAGGTTGGACTAAAGCCTCTGATTGGGAATATAAGCTAATCAATTCTTTATCAGGGACATAGCCGAGAAACTTAACGTATCTAGATACTTTTTCTCTTTGGATATATTTTTCTGCTCTTTCTGTAAAAACTGATCTTGCACATACAATCGCAAGATTCACTTTTCCATTCAATAATTTGATTGCTTTAAATAGGGTGGGGAGGTTTTTGTGCGGATACAAATTACCCGTATAAACAATATATGGCTTTGCTAATGATACCCTTTTGTTCCGTCACGCCGCAAGATTTTCGCTTACCCGCCTCAAGACCTTATGCGTTTCTGTTCGCGTAATTAAACATTCCGGGCATCCAAGTTAAAGCTCTCCACAATATCATGCCATCTAAATTAACATTGCCCCCGCTAGCCCTGGATCTTTGAATAAAATCACCTGTGTCTGTAATGCTATACTGCGTGTCATAAGATTCAACTGCTCGGACAGCCATCTCGTCAGTTCTTCCTCTTAAAGCGTTTACCTGTTCTTCAATTCCCCACTCATACTCCAACATCACTGGAATGCCAGGATTCTGCTGCAAATATTCTACTACTTGCAAAGTTGGGAAGCTTACAAGTCTCTGGCTAATAGCCACACCCGGACTCCCGCCATACTCCTCGCTCCATCCTGTTAGATCGGATACCCCAACAATACTTTGCTCCTCTCCGATAATGACAGTTACCCTCTGACCTTGAACTTGTAACTCACCATACCAAATATCACTATCATTCTCTATGTTGCCGCCTCGATAAACCCGCTCAAATCTACCTACCAAGTATGTTAAGCCGTTTGGGTCATTGTAAACTCCGGCTGGTACCTCTCCATTGGGTATACCCATTCTCGCCCCGTTATTCACTATCTCAACCTCGTCCCACTTTCTTGGCATTGTCTCCATGATCTCTCCGGTAGGATCAACTTGGTACTCAACAGCTGGTTCCGCTATCAACACCACCTCACCCATTACCGGCGCCAAAGTCGGTATTGGTGTCGCTGGTGCTTCTTGGTTTGCTCCAAAGCTAATAACCACGGCCATTGGTTCTCCAGCTTGATTGGTTACAGCCAGGGATACGGGAATGACACTGTCTCCTCGATCGATTACTGTCATTGCCACCCAGTCACCCACGGATGGGGATCTCAATCCAAGGTCTTGAAAATACCTTCTTAAATCACTGGTCACTGGGGTTAACAAAGGTCTGGTCAAGCCATACCCTTGTACCTCCACTGGTTCCATGTAGCCATACTCAATCTCGCCGTAAGCATCAACTTGTCTTGGGAAAACGATACTACCTTCTCTTAAGACCCAATCTCCCGCTCTTGTCTGGTCACTCTTAATCTCCATATATGGTAGTGCTGTTCCTCTGGCTCTTGCCAAAGCTGCCGGTGCACTATCACCAACCAGGGATACGTTTAAAGCGGCTCTCTCAGTTCCTCCACTATTTGCCTCGTTTACTCTTTCTTGTAGTCCGATTGCCAACCTACTTAATGGTGAGTTGGCTTCCATCTCAATCACACCATCTGTGTCATTGGCCGAAGCTAACTCAGCCTCACTCATGTCTACATCCGGCAATCTGGTTACGATGTAACCTTCTCCCTCTTGGGCCTCAACTCGAACCAACCCTATTCTCTCTGCAGCCGCCAATGCTGCCGCAGCTGCACCCAGTTTCAGAAAAGTCCTTCTAGACACACCCTGTCCTCTCATCTCTACATTAGATTGATCTTCCTTTAAGCCAGTACTTTGTTCCCGAACCTCATTGGTGTCTATTTGCCTGCCTCTTTCTACCATTTTATTTTCATCCATAAATTAATATTACAAAAAACCCGCATAGTTGCGGGCAAAAATCCTAACCTCTTATGAGGCTAACCACCAAGCTTTTTTCTTGGTTAACCATAATTTAATTCTATATCCTCAAGGCAAACCTGTCAAGTTATAGGGTTGTGCTGTACTGCTTCACTTTATTTATGTATTAATAAAATATCAGTAGAAGCCAAACTTAACAGCTATGCCTGGTACGATTACAGATACAAAAGACCGCACAGTTCTCTTAGCTACCTGAGTTTGATCCGGTTCATTAACAGCCAAATTCCGAAGAGCGTGTGAGCTATACACGAGTTTGATTAAGTCCTATAACTGAGATATTATATAGGGCATTGCTCTTTCTATAGAGATTGGAGTAGAAATGAAAGCGTGGACAATGTTCTTGGCCGTTGTGCTGATGGTAGCGGTATTTCTGCTATCTATCGGCGAGTCTGCTGGCTTGTGGATCATCTCGATGATTTTTCTGGCCGAAGGAGTTGTTGATCTGATGGCAAGTAAGCGCTTACCTGAGGATCCAGGAAAAGGGGTCGAGGCTTTGGGCTGGTTGCTGATCGTGGTCAGCCTACTCTATCCGGCAACCCAAGTGTTGGCGATCTTGATCTTGTGAAGTTTTTAAAGCCCTGGTGGAAGACCTTACCCATCAGGGTTTTTGTTGACCAGGAACGAGTTTGTAGAGTTTTGAGTATTTTTTAGAATTCACTATTATTTTGTCCTTGAGTATTATTATCGCCATGAGAGTATACAATTAGTTGCATTGATTGAACGAAGTGATTCAGACAGGCATAAATTGATTGAAGATTATAAAATAGTTTTTGATTCTTTACCTCATATTAGACGAACCTACAAATCACCTAGACTTGCATGCAAATTTGTGGCTGAGAGAATTTATCTCTGAATGGCAAGGAGGGCTTTTGGTCGTATCTCATGACCGTGATTTCTTAAACGAAGTTACAACAAGTACATGGGAACTTGCTGATGGTTTTATACAGCCGTATGGTGGTAATTATGAGTTTTACAAAGAACAAAAAGGTTTACAAGAGGCTGCTAGAGAAAGGGAGGTCGTTCGTTTGAGTGGTGAGGTCAGAAAAGCCAAGAAGCAAATAGAAAAAGAAAAACAAAGAGTGGCTCATAGCGCAAGAAAGGACTTAACAAGAAAGCCTGATGATCTAGATAAGGTTCGTGCACATTATTTCAAAGAAAGGGCTACAAAAACCGCTGGGAGGAAAAAGCGTGTTTCTGAGGGTAAAAGAAACGAGATCCTTGAACAGCTAGAGGCAGTTAAAAGAAAAACGCCCGCCAAGATTAGACCTAATTTAGTAGAGTCTGATGCTCACAGAGGCAAGCGGCTAATTTCAGCTCGTGATGTTTCCTGTTCTTATGGCGATATGGTTGTGATTGAAGACGGAAGTATGGATATTAGTTTTGGAGATCGAATAGCCTTATTTGGGAACAACGGGTCTGGAAAAACAACTTGGATTAAAGGAATTCTAGGTCTGGATTATGTAGTAACAACTGGCGATATTCAACTAGCACAAGATATTAATGTCCAACTTCTTGATCAACGGTATGCGATAGTTGATCGCGGTCAATCTGTCTTGGAAAATGCTCAAAGGGTTGCGCCTTTTATTCCACCAGGTGAATTACGACAATATTTGGCACGATTCCTTTTTAGAGAAACTCCGGAAGTAAACAAAAGGGCATCGGTGTTGAGTGGTGGTGAAACAGCAAGATTAGCACTCGCCATGATGGTCGTTCAGCCTGTGGATTTATTGGTTTTGGATGAGCCAACAAATAATTTGGATATTGAATCGATTGAACAGATAGAGATAGTTTTACAGGAATTCCAAGGAGCAGTTTTAGTTGTATCACATGATATTAGCTTCTTGAGAAATATTGGTGTAGGTAAATCTTATGTAATTTCCAAAAAAAGACTTTCAAAATTGATGGGAACTCCTTCAGAAGGAGAACATTTCAAGGAGGAACTCCTTGGTGCACTCTAGTTTATAAATCTGGAACTACTTGTTTTAGTAGATTAGCAAGTTCATTGTCAATCTCTGATAATCTCTCTAAGAAGAATGTTTTTGTCTTGGAGTCTTTTAATTTTTTATTGTCCAATAGTTTCGCTATAACACCGATTGTTTCTAAATAAGTACCAATCTTACCTGTCGGTTTTTCTTTTCTTCTCCAATGAAGTTCGCTGACCTGCTCTTTGTGGATACGATAATCACACAACACTTTATCTATAAAATAAATCGGATACTTTAGTCCCACCTTGATCCACATATTGAAATCGAAAGTGTTAGCTCCATAAGGTGCCTCTTCTTATAAGTTGATAGTAAAACAAGCGAGAATGAGGTAAAAAATATATTAATTAGTTTTCACCGGAATCCCTAGCTTGTGACAAAATGTGACCAAAACGTCCAGAATAGCTCGGAAAGAAAAAAGCTGTCCGGGTTTTTTATTGACTGGGAATGAGTTTGTAGAGTTTTAGGTGGTCTAATTGCCAAGACTCAACTACATGAGCGGGGCCAAAGATGGCAACCTGGTACTGAGGATTACCTTCCGGCTGACAGGCATCACCATCTTCGCAGATGACAAAAAGCTGGTCGGTGAGCCGATCCTCTCCCCTAACCAAGGGTGCTTGTTTTAGCTCAAAGAAATAACGGTAGGACTCGTCGTAGTTTCGCTTGGCGATGAGGGCAAAGTTGAATTCTTGGCCACCACTGGCAGAGATGATCTGGTCAACAGCCGCCTGTGTTCTTGACAGCTGATTGTTGGGTGGAGAGTGTAAGGGTGAGTGTTGAAGATATATATAGGAGAGGGATAAGAGAAGGGCAACAGCTAGGAAACGGGCTGGTAGAGAGGAGGAAATAAGGCGGGAGAGAAGAACACCTAACAAGAGATAGTAGGCAGGGAAAAGAAATCCAAAGTAGTGGGCATAGACGTGTTGCTTGTAGACAACCAGTCCCAGGTACCCTGTAACAACCCAGAGGAGGAGTGTGAGGAAGTTTTTTTTGTCTTTGGAGGTACGGATAAGGTAGAAGAGGGAGAGGGTAATAAGAGTGACACTGGCCAGAGTCAGATATGAGTGAGAGGTGGCCATAACCAGGTCATCGGTGAGTTTGTTTAGGACCAAGAGGAAACGGTCTGAGTTAAGCGGATTTAAGTTGATGGTAGTCTGACGATTGGTGAAAAAGGCGGTAAAGGCCTGATAATTGGGAAAGTCGTGCTTGATATCAAAAAGAAGCAGAGGACTCATGAGCAGAAGAAAAGAAAGGAAACCCAAGAGACTAAGCTTAACAAATGAGTAACGATCCTTGGTGTTCCAGTAACGTTTTAGGGCAACCAACCAAAGAAGACCAAGAGGGGGGAAGAGGAGTAAACCAAGGTAGTGCATTTGAAGGGCGAAGGCGACACTAATACCTAAGACTAGAAGGTAGAGGAAACGGCGATTCTGCCAGGCTTGGTAGAGAGACCAGAAAGCAAGAAGAGCAAAGAAGGGCATGGGATTGGGGTTCCAAGAAGACTTGCTGTAGATGATGGCAACTGGCGAGATGCTAAACAAAAAGGCGGCGATTAAACCGGCTAAGGGAGAAAACCAAGTACGACCAACCCACCAGGTAAAGGCAACGGTCAGGGTACCAAGCAGGGCAACCATGATAGCCGGACCGACGGGATTGAAGTTCCATAACAATAAAAAAGGAGCCATCATGTAGTAGTAGAGAGGGCCTAGATACATATTGCCGATACTGGTCTGAGGACCGATAAAGGCGGGATCGCCTTGAAGAATATTGCGAACCACTCTGACATCGCGGCCTTCATCACCTAGGAAAGTGAGGTAATCATCGATGCGGTAGAGGCGAAGGCTTAAGGCAAGGAGAAGGATGAGGGAGATGAAGAAAAGTTCTTGACGGGGAATGGAACGAAGAAAACGGGGTGGTTTCATGTCGTATAAACTAGCTTAAGTTCATGTGGTACCAGAGGCGCAGAGACTGAGCAAAGGCTTTGAGAATGACTTTGGGGTTGGCGCCGGTTTGCTCACCAGCGGTACGGGGATAGTGGTGGACACCAACCTCGGCTAACTTGTAACCAGCTTGGCGAACCCGAATGAGAAACTCGGCTGAGGTGAGGGCTGACTCAGTGGTTAAGGTAATACTGTCGATGACCGGCTTCTTGATGACCTTGAAGGCGCAGTCAATGTCCTTGACCCAGAGACCAAAGAGCAACCACATCCAAAGCTTCCAGAGATTGGCGTTAAGAACTCTAAAGAAGTTATCCTGGCGTTTGATACGGTAACCAATGACTAGGTCGTTGTCCTTAAGGAGGGGTATAAACTTGGTTACTTCCGAGTAGTCAAACTGACCATCGGAGTCTATGAAGGAAACTAACTGGTAGCGGGCGCCGTAAAGACCTGATTTAAAAGCACCGCCATAGCCTCGGTTAGGTTTGTGGGTAATGAGACGAACGTTTTTATTCTTCTTGATTAAGGATTTAACAATGGCACCGGTGTTGTCTTTGGAGCCGTCGTCTATAACGAGGATCTCGTATTTGCGGGCAACTTTTTTTAGAACCTTGTCGGCATCAAGAACGGTTTTCTTGATGTTATCGGCCTCGTTATATGCAGGAAGAAAGAGAGATAGCTCGGGAACTTTGTTTACAGCTGGCATTGGTTGTTAGTATAGCAAATGAGGTAAGATTAGAAATAATGAGGTCAATAGTTAAAGGATACTCGAGCAGATGGATGGTGGTAGTACTTACCATCGTATCAACTTTGCTGTTGTGGTTGCCATTTTGGTTAAGGATTGAGAGTTTGCCTGGTTGGGGTTTTGATTTTTCTTCTGGTATGGAGACGGTGTTTGCCAATTTTGACGGAACTAACTACCTAATTATTGCCAGGAGTTGGTATGACGGGGAGTATATTAGAAATAATTTTTCCAATCCTTTACCGCTTGAGTATTATCCAGCTCACTTGCCGCTGTATCCTGCCATCGTGTCGGTGTTTGATTTGGTAATGCCAGGAACCTGGGCAATGCTGGTGGCAACCTTGCTTGGAAGTGTTCTGGCTACTCTGGCTTTCTTTAAGTTAATGAAGTCGGTAGGGATTAAAAACATGGGTTGGTTGGGTGTAGTGTTCTTGCTACTGCCGGCCAGATGGGTAGTGGTGAAAGCGGTGGGTAGTCCTGAACCCTGGTTTATCGCTTTTATCCTAATGTCTTTGGTTTACTTTAGGGAGAAGAAGTATTGGTTGGCAGGTTTGTTTGGAGCCTTGGCTCAGTTGACTAAGTCGCCAGGGATATTGCTGTTTGTAGGTTATGGTTTGTATTTCCTAATTGAGATGTGGACAAGAAAAAAGGTGGAGATGAGGAAAATTTTGAGTGCCTATCCCCTACTGCTAATGCCTCTAGCAGCGCTGGGACTGTTTTACTTTTACTATCTACAAACCGGTGACTTCTGGGCTTACTTTAATAGCGGTGATAATTTCCATTTGTTCCTGCCTCCATTTAGCATCTTTGCCCCCAAGGGACAGGTGTGGACGGGTGAGTTCTGGCTGGAGGAAATCATCTTTATCTGGCTAATCTATGGACTGGGAGTAATGAAGCTGTGGAAGAAAAACTTGAAAGAACTGGCTGTTTTTAGTGGCGTCTTTTTTGTCTCAACCTTGTTGGTGGCTCACCGGGATATTGCCCGGTATATTCTGCCCATCTTTCCTCTAGTTTTGATTGGCTGGGAGGAGGAGATGCGGAAAAAAGAGTTTAAGGTAATACTGCTACTACTGGTAATTCCGATACTGCTATACAGCTGGAACTTTATGCTTAACAACACAATGGCGATAGATAACTGGGGGCAGTATCTTTAGTGATATAAAGTGGGTTACAAGACTTGTTGCAATACATTGATTGAGATTTTTTTAGGTTTAATATCTTCTAGTTTATTTAAGTATATTTCGAGGAATAATAGAGATTTGGCCTGATTATCTAATTCGATTTGTCCTGATATGTTGCCGTGTTTGCTTAGGAAGACCTCAATGGCTCGAACTAAGCATTCTTCTGTAATGATTTCCCTGGGGTAGTTATTTTGCACATCTTTGGGAATCTGGCTGTAGATTTGGTCGTCAATCTGATTATTAAAACTTTGGTTGTGAAGATATGTATGAATGTATTCGTGGATTAAGTTGCTGATATTGGGTTTGTCTGATGGTCCAGTAATAATAACAGTCTTGTCTTTGGTTTGAATAGAGAAACCTCTTAAAAATGACTCGAGTAAATTCACAGAAAACCACATTGTTTTGGCTTCTTTGTCCATATCAAAACAATCATCAACTTTTTTGATGGTTTCCTTTATTAATGGCCTGTATTGATCCAGCACTTCATTGGTCTCACTTTCAACTCGTGGCCAGATTTCGTCAAAGCCAGATTCTTGAGCGAACTTGTTTAGATAGTCAATTGCTGGCAGAAAATTTTTGTTAGTTGACTGAGTAGGAACTAGGTTATCGGTTGTTAAGACTGCTTTAGTGTACTGATATGGATGTCACTCAAAATTAAACCTGTCTGTTTTTTTCAAACTTAATTCTTTTCTAACCCAGACACGAAGTGGGTGCATACCCTTTGGGTTGTTTTCTTTGTCATATCCGTTGTAATTTAGTGCGGAATATAGGATGGAAAGCGAGCGAATTGGCTCAATATTTATCATCATAAACTTCGATTGTGTGATCAGTGCAAACGCGTCGAGGTAACAATAGTCTCGATTTAATTAAGCAAAACAACCTGAAAGGTAAGATAGGTGGCGAAGCTAACCCAGAGGATATAGGGGATGAGAAGGTAGGCGGCTAGCTTGTTGATGGCTTTAAACTTAATGATGGTTAGTAAAATGGCTAACCAAAGAATGATGATCTCAACTAAAGCCAGAGGGGGAAGACGAAGAGCAAAGAAGAGATAGGACCAGATTAAATTTAGGAAAAGTTGGATGAAGAAAAGAACGTATGCATGGGTTTTGTTAAGCTTGGTTTTTTGAGTCCAGATGAGGTAGAAGGCATAGCCCATGAGTAGATAGAGAGCGGTCCAGACAGGAGCAAAGACCCAACTGGGCGGATTAAGGGCTGGTTTGGTCAAGGTTGCGTACCAGGTGGGGATATTGGGAGTTGTGAAGTAGCTACCAACAAAACCGACTAACAAGGGTGTACCAAGGGAAATAATTAAGCGAAGAGGTTTGTTCACGAGGTGAGGATATAAATGTTAAATGCTGCTGTAAGTAGGAGCAGATTGAGAGAAGAAGCGGAAAACCCAACCAAGGAAACCGTTGTCACCAGAGGAAAGCTGGATCTGCTGGAAAAGAAGGGTATTTTGTTGCTCAAGAGCGGTGATGGCTGAGCTCAAGTCCTCTTTTTCAGCTGGGTAAAGAGCGTTTTCCTGAAGAATGAGGAGCTCTTCGACCAACTGCTCATTTTGTTCAATGGTGGCTTGAAGCCGATTGATAGCCTTGTAGTTGGGACCGAATAGCTTGACCATAAACCGGGGGCGATTTTCGAGTTGTTCTAGGCTTTCGCGAACCCGCTCTTGAATCTGCTCTTGTTCCTGGGCAATGACTCTGACTTGATCACCAATACCGCCACGACGGTCAGGAAAAGATAGAAGGTTGTCGACTTGCTGGGCGACAATACTTAAATGCTCGCTGGCGGTGGCTCCTCGGTTGGCAATACTAACATCTGATTTGCGCCCACCGGTGGTGGCATCGTTAGGCTCCTGCTGTTGTTGTTGGTTGGCCACCTCAAGTTGCTGATCTTCGCCTTGGTTTTGAACCTGAATGGTGTTGGTATTACCTTGCTGTTGAGCGTTATCACTTGCAGCAAAAATAACGGAGGGAGAGGTAAACACAAGAAAGGAGAGTAACAAAGAAACAAAGAGTGTATTCATTAACAGAGCAGCTAATTGGTGTTCTTGATCTAGTGTAGCAAACTAGACAAGTCTTTGGTGTCAAGCTTTTTTGAATCTCCCGGCTTGAGGTCACCAAGCTCAAGTTCACCAATGGCAACTCGTTTTAATTTCTCAACTTCTAGCTTCTGAGTAGAGAACATGCGACGAATCTGCCGATTTCTGCCCTCGAAGATGGTGATGGAGAGCAAGCTTTTGTTGCCTTGAGGCCTGATGACCTCGATCTGGGCAGGAGCAGTGCGGCCATCTTTAAGCATGACGCCACGGCGAAGGCGGTTTAATTTGGTGGGGGTAACGTTGCCGGTAACTAGGGCATGATATGTTTTGGGGATTTGGTGCTTGGGATGAGTAAGTTTAAAGCCAAGATCGCCATCATTGGTGAGTAGAATCAAACCTTCTGAGTCCTGATCGAGACGACCGATGGGATAAAGGCGAGTAGAGCTTTTGACTAAAGAGGTGACGGTGGGTCGGCCTTGGGGATCGCTGGTGGTAGAGACGTAACCTAGAGGCTTGTAGACAAGATAGGTCTCGAGTTCCGGTTTGTTTGAGACAACGACTTTGCCTAAGAATTTAACCGTGTCTTTGTCGGGATCAACGGTGGTACCTAGTTTGGCAGGCTGGTCATTGACCAGAACTTTGCCTTGGGAGATAAGGGTATCGGCTTGGCGACGGGAGGCAAGCCCTTGCTGGGAGAGATATTTATTTAAGCGAATCATGAAAAGCTATTTTTCCCGCTCGACGGTAATGGTGCACTCGGTTATGAGGGCGGCAACGGCACCAATGGCAGCCAGAGGGGGAGCAAGGACTGCGCCGATAACACCGATGCTTAGAGGGATGATGAGGATGGTTTTGCCCTGCTGATCCTTAATGGTGATACGGCGAATATTACCTTGATGGATCAGGTCTTTGACTTTTTTAAGCAGCTGATCGCCAGAAACTTTAAACTCCTCGGTGGTGGTGGTTTTTGCTTTAGTAGCCATTATTTCCTCCAGATGACTAAATTGTACATGAGCCAGTTGTAAGGAAGGATTAAAAAGCCGATGGAGAGGACTAAAGCAAGCTGGCGAACCAGGGTGGTGTCACCAAAGGCGAGAGTGGCCAGGCCGATGGCTATAAACTGGATGATGACGGCACCAAAGGAGGTCAGATTAAACTGGAGAAACTTGTAGAGAAACTTGAAGGGATTGGTGATGCGGTCTGAGGAGAAAGTCCAGAAGTTGTTTAATATAAAGTTGCTGATGATGGCAAGCTCAGCACCCAAGCCACCTGACCAGGAGTTGGGATTGGCAAGCAAACTTAATCCTGGGGTAGAAGTATAAGCAGTAAAGGAGGCAGAGAGAGAGTCAGCCAGACCGCTTCTTCTAAAAAACTCTAACCCTAAAGAGTTGACGACAAAGCCGGTGAAACCGACAACGGCAAATTTCAAGAATTTTTTGGTAGCAGGATCGTTGATACGGGTAAGAAGAGCAGTTCTTAAGCTATCTACTAAAGTGCTACCTTTGATCTTGCTCTCCCCTTTTTCACGCAGTCCAAACTGAAGAGGTAACTCTTTAAACTTAGGGTTAAGGCTGATTAGCTGGTAGAGAAGTTGGAGTTTGTAGGAAAACTCAAGGCTGTAGAAGTGATCAAAATCAACCTGATCAAGAAAACCTTTGACTCGGGTCAACCTAAGCCCAGTGGTGGGATCGGTAACTTTTAAGAAATTTTTACCCGGGAAGAAGAGAATGAAGCGGGCGACTAAACCACCAAGCTCTGAAAACATGACGCGTTTGAAACCCCAACCTTTGGGGTTGCTGCCGCCTTTGATTTTGCGACTACCAATGACAACGTCGAAACCCTGAGTGGCTTGCTCAAGCATCTGGGGGATCATCTTGGGTGGGTGCTGGAAGTCGCCATCAAACTCAAAAACAAAGTCGGCCTTGAGTTTGGTCATGGCGTGCTTGAAACCAACGATGTAGGCATAACCGATGCCGGCTTTTTTGGGATTGGTCAGCAGGTGAAGATTTTGGTATTTCTTTTGATGACTCTTAACAATCTTGTAGGTGCCATCAGGAGAGGTGTCATCAACGACAAGCAGGTGCATCTGGTAGTCCTTGATGGTAGGGAAGGTCTTGGTGAAAAGATGGGTGATCATGTCGCCGATGGTGTCGGCTTCATTGTAGGTGGGGATGATGACGACGACGGTGGGTTTGTTTTTGCTGGCCATGGGTTGAGTATACCCCCAGAGGCTTGGTTTTTGGAAGAACCGGTCCGGTTGATGTGAAATTGGGTTTATGACCTGTTATTCAAGCGTGCCGATAAGGTAGGTTTCAAGAGTGATCCGGGCACCATCTGAGTGAGGAGTGCCTGAACCCATAGGGCGAGTATTAAACAATACAGTGGCATCCTGACCACAACCCTCGAGGATGGCTTCCCCGCCGGGGTGATTGGAGACAAAAGAAGTGACGTCATAGACTTGTCCTTGAATAACTAACCAACAACTGTCGGCGGAGTCATGAGTGACAACTTCTTCCATGGTGTAGGCTTGAGTGGAGTTTTCTGGCTCTTTAAAGGGAGTGGCTTCCTGATCTAGCGAGGGAGAGATGGTGCTGGTAGGGGTGGGGGTAAGCTCTGAGATGGGATTTAATGAACAAGCGGATAAAAGTAGTGAGGCAATAACTGGAGATATTGCTTTTTTAAGCATTATTTAAATTCTGCTCAACTTGAGACCAGTCAACAATATTCCAAAAAGCATCGATGTACTCAACCCGACGATTCTGGTATTTAAGATAGTAGGCATGTTCCCAGAGGTCTAGACCTAAGATCGGGGTCAGTCCTTGAATGAGGGGAGAGTCTTGATTGGGAGTGGTAATAACTTTTAGACGATCGTTGTCCTTAACAAGCCAGGCCCAGCCGGAACCAAAGTGAGATGCGGCGGCTTGGGTGAATTGTTGCTTGAAGGTGTCAAGGTCGGTAAAGGTCGAGTTGATAGCTGAGGAAAGCAAGTTGGGTAATTGCTCCTGCTTGTTGGGAGTAAGAATTGACCAAAAAAGAGAATGGTTGAGATGCCCTCCACCATGATTCCTAACGGCTAAGGCAAGTGAGTCGGGCAATGAGTCTAGTTTGGTGAACAATTGCTCTAAGGGTTGGTCAGCGTACTTAGTACCCTCAAGAGCGGCATTTAGTTTGTCGATGTACCCTTGATGATGCTTAGTGTAGTGAAGCTCCATGGTCCTGGCGTCAATGTAAGGCTCAAGATCAGAGTAGGAATATTTTAGGGTGGGAAGAACTTGGATCATATATATCTAAGTTAGCAGATTGTAGAGGGGTGTCAAGTAAGTTAGGATAAAGATATGGAAAGGGAAAAGATTAAAGCAATGATAACAAAAATGGTGATGTGGTCGGTTAAGAACCACTGGTTGATGTTGGTACTGATACTAGGACTGCAGTACATCTCTGGCGAGGCAATAGGGGGAGATAAGAAATGGCTGGAGATAACCGGATATCAGAACTGGCGGATGATACACGAGCTTAACAGCAAGTTAATCCTGATCGTGACTGGCTTACTGGCTCTGGAAAAGGGGTATTTGTTTTTGCTTAGGAGCAGAAAGATATGATGGTTGGAGGTTGTTGATATAGTGGTAGGTATGAAAGAAAAAGAAATAATTTTAGAGATTAAGGGAGTATCAAAAAACTACGGCAGGACCGCGGCTGTAAGGGCAGTAGAGATGAAGATTGGAGCCGGGGATATTTATGCTTTGATTGGACCTAATGGATCAGGTAAGACGACTTTGATGAAGATGATTGTGGGACTGCTTAGGATAGATAAGGGAGAGATATCGATACTGGGTAATCAAATCAAGGGTGAGGCGATAGGGGCAAAAAGGTTAATCGGTTATGTACCAGATAAGCCGGAGGGTTATGGATATTTGAGCGGCAAGGAGCTGCTTTACTTGACCGGAAGACTTAAGGGAATGCGGGAAGCTGAAGTAAGAGTGAGAGTAGAACAACTGATGAAATTGTTTGATATTGAGAAAATTCTAGAAGGAAGAATGGATGGATACTCAAGAGGTAACTTGCAGAAAACTGCCTTTCTAGCAGCTCTGCTTGGCGAGCCTAAACTATTAATAATCGATGAGCCGATTGTGGGACTTGATCCGGTGAGTATAAGGGTGTTTGGAGAGAGATTGGTCAAGTTTGCTAAGGATGGTGGGGCGGTGCTGTTTGCCACTCACACACTCGACTTTGCCAGCAAGTATGCCAACAGGGTGGGAGTGATGAGTGAGGGAAAGATAGTGGCAGAGGAAAAACTGAGTAACAAAATCAAAATTGAAAAGGTTTACGAAAAAGCTCTATGAGTGAGGCTTTAAATCAGATTAAACTAATTGCTTTTAACGAAGCAAAACAGGTTAAGGGTTGGTTTAGAGAACAACTGCTAACTAAGCTAGTGGTACTGGTTGGGTTTGCTGGATTGGCAGTGTTGGTAGCCGGATTTATCTGGCTGTGGTCATGGGGGTACATGAGCAACCTGGCCCAGTATGAAAACTATGGAGAGCTAACCGCCCTTTATTTAATTAAAGCAGGGCTGCTGGTAATCGCTTGGTTGGGTCTTGGTAGTGCGGTGACAAGCAATTTGACCAGGATGGCAAATAAAAATGCCGAGATGGAGTACTTGCTTGTTTTACCTATCAAAAAAGGAGTGCTGGCTTTCTGGGGAATGGTAAAAACAGTGTTGATGAACTGGGTGTTGGTGCTAGTCGGCTTGCTTCCACTGATGTTGGCTTACTTTATGGCTTTTGATTGGGGAGTAAATGCGACCCTAGTTGGTAGAGTGTTACTAGTTGGACTGGTGATGGCAATGATGGTGACAGCTGTCGGAAGCGGGTTGGTTTATGCCACAGGCAGATGGTGGGTAAGGATACGGGGTGGTGTGAGTGTGATTGGCGTATTGGGTTTTTTTGGAGTAAGTACCTGGTTAATATTGAAAGTAATTTTTCCTGGGCAATTAAAAACACTTTACTCAAGTGAAATAGAGCAGTTTATGAATATTTATACTGCCCTACCATTACTGTCTGAGTGGTGGCCAAGTTCATGGATGGCTTCTATGCTCTTTGATTTTGCCCAAAACTGGTGGGTGTTGGCAGTGTCGATGTTAATGATGATAATAGCTTGGTTAATAGAGAAGGAGACGATGAGAAGGTTGTGGCAGTTAAGCCAAGAAAGAGAAGATAGAGAGAAAAGATATGGCTTTAATTTGTTAAAGAGTGGTGGTCTGGTAAAGAAAGATATTATCGGAGTGTTGCGAACTCCGACTGAGTGGGGTTATGGAGTGTTGTTGATGGGAATGGCGGTAGCATTCTTTGTGTTACTGGGCCAGGCAACTAAGGGTAGCTATTGGTCAAGAAAGTTTGAGGTAGAGATTATGGTGGCTGCTCTTGGATGGTTGCTTTTTTTCGTAACGGCTTTTGGCTTAAGGGTGGTATTCCCACTGATGGCCAGAGAAGGAAAGGTGAGTTGGTGGCTGATGAGTATAGGGATGGGAAGAGGGAATATTATTGGAGACAAACTGAAGGCGGCTTTGATACTTGGTTTGCCGCTGGTTTTAATATCAAGTTTGGTGTGGCTGATTATGCCGTTTGAGATGACAAGACTGTTGTGGATGTTTGCTTTTACGGGAGTTTTGGTAATTAGCTTAGTGCTGTTGTTAAACCTGTGGGGAATGATTTCACCATTGTTTAAATTGGCGGATCAACCAGATAAGGTGAGTACGAGCATGTCGGGACTGATGGCTCTTGGTGTCTCTCTTATCATTATCGCCTGGTCTGTCTTTACAGCCAACAAGGCACTAGAAAACGGTAACCTTGATTATCTGACAATAATGGCAGGTGTGGGTATGGGGACACTGATGGTGGGCGTATCGTATTGGTTGGCTAGAGTCAGAATTAGTAAGTATGAGTTTTAAATGGGAAAACAGCTAAACGTGAGGGGAGGTTTTAAACCACTAGGTTTTAGAAGCCCCTGGTGGAATGTGGTTAATCATTTCCAGAGAAGAATCTGGGTGAACAAAAAGGAGATGGAGAAAGAGAGATTGAACAAAACAGAAAGAGGTAATAAGAAGAGTTAGTTGATGTGCCAGAATTTCCATTGATGAGGGGGCTCTTCACCAAAAAAGCACAGGTGGAGAAAGTCGTTTAGGTCACTTACGAAAACACCAATACCAAAACAGATGGAGGTGAGTCCCAAAAATGAGGTAGACCCAAAACCGCCAAGGAATATAAGGAGGGCACCCCAGATCCAGTGGTGAGGATTGGGAATAATCCAGAGCTTATCTAGATTGCCAAGATACTTGTCGCCATATCGACCTAGGGCGAAACCAATAAAAGTGACAACGAGTTCAAACAAGTAAAGCGATAGAAAGGGTAGATAAAGGACGGATATAGGTATGAGGGAGTGGGGAGTTTTGGGTAGCATTAGTGGGTATAGTATATAGGACAGAACAAGAAAGGTATAATTGAACCATGAAAATAGATATTCTGACCATATTTCCTGAAATGTTTGTGGGTCCTTTTGGCGAGAGCATCGTGAAGCGAGCGATTGATCAAAAGCAGGTTGATATTAAGATACATGACTTGCGTGAGTGGACTGAGGACAAACACAGAAGCGTAGATGCGCCTCCGTATGGCGGTGGGGCAGGAATGGTGATGAGAGTGGATGTAATCGACAAGGCAGTAAGTAGTCTGCGAAGTAAAGAAACAAAAGTAATTTTGCTTGAAACTAAAGGAAAAATATATAGCCAGAATGAGGCAGTGAAGATGAGTAAAGAAAAACACCTAATCCTGATTGCGGGACACTATGAAGGAATAGATCATCGGGTTCATGAGGAAATCGCTGATGAAGTGTATTCGATTGGTGAGTATGTATTAACGGGAGGAGAGCTGCCAGTGATGGTGGTGGTGGATAGTATAGTGAGGCTGATTCCTGGAGTATTGGGTAACCCTGAGTCCTTAAGTGAGGAGTCATATAGTGAGCCAGGGAAGAGAGAGTATCCTCAGTACACCAGGCCAAGTGAGTACAAAGGGTGGAAGGTACCCGAGGTATTGCTTGAGGGGAATCACGCTGAGATTGAGAAGTGGAGAAAAGAAAAGAGCGGCAAAAGGTAGTTTTTTTGCCGCCCTTGTGCGGATGGAAAGTGAGGATTAGCTGCCTTCGAAGAAGTGGCAGCCTTTGTCGGCCCGGCCGCAATGGTATCCTTGCTCACACCGAGCACATTCACACTCACAGTAGCCAAGCTGATGCATGATCCAATGAAGGACCCGACGCATATTACACCTCCAATCAATGGGCTATAGGATATATTATATCAAATTCTTACTCTGCGGAAAAGCCGAAAGGCATGAGATAGATTAAGGTCTCGCTGGCCGGAAGTTTTAGAAGAGAAGTAGATTTGGCCAGATCAAAGCCACCGGTAGCAACTGTACCTAAGCCTAGACTTTCTGCCTGGAGGTATAGGTTCTGACTAACGTGGCCGACTTCGAGATAGACATTGTGGGAGACGTCGTTACCGTCAAAAGCATCCTTCATTTTTTGGAAGTTGCCGGTGATGGCGATAACTGCAGGGGCTGATTTGAATTGTGATTGGACACCAGCTAGAGCCATTTGCTCACTGAAATCGCCTGACTGAAGCAGCCGAAGCTGATGAACTGGGTCTAGGTCACCTGGAATATATTCATAGATACCAGATTCAAGACCGGTAACATCAAGAGCAACTAGATAAAGAGTGAGAGGATAGGCTGACTTGGCAGAAGGAGCGGTGCGACCACCCCAGTCGGTGGTGACCCCCTGGGCAGACCAAAGTAGCTGGGAGACTTGATTTAGGGTAAGGGGTTTGTCTTGGAAGGATCGACGAGAACGGCGAGTGTTGAGGGTTTGCTCTAAGCTAACACGGCTTGTCTTGACGGGACTGGGAAGGGCAACTGGCTCATCGATATACTCCTTGGTTGCTGAGGTGTCGGAAGTAACTGGCTGCTGTGTAGATGATTTAGAGGGGGAAAATAGCCAGATGACAACAATTGAAAAGACAACTAAACCGAGGAGGGTTAAAGGAGGAAGGGCGGGTTTGTTTGATTTGCGGGCGGGCATTGATTAAATAGTAGCAAATGCTATCTAGTTAATGTAGGTTTCAATCTGAGACTCTGATTTGAGCTGGTCAAACCAAGCGTAGAACTCTTGTTGTAGCTGTTGTTGAGTCAGACCTTGCTTGATCTCTTCACGAACCTGATCAAGCTCGACTCCTTCGTACATGGCTTGGTTGGCTTCGAAGTACTCGGCGATTTGCTCATCGGTGATGTTAACGTCGAAAAGTTTGTCGGAGAGACGATCTTGAGTTAGTTTAAGACGGAGTTGATCAGATAAGTCGGCTTCAGATAGGCCGTACTGAGTCAAGGCAGAGGCCAGATTCTCTTCACCACCTAGACTGTCAACCAGGGATTGGCGCTCGTTGGCTAAGTCCTCATCGGTGATGGTAATACCCTGTTTGGCGGCTTCTTGTGTGAGGAGTTCATTGTTAACCAACTCTTCTAAAACGGCGTCACCGTAGCGATTGGTAAGAACCTTGTTTAGCTCCCAACGAGTAATGGGGGTCTTGTTGACAGTTCCGGCGATGAGAAGACCACGATAGCGCTGAGCAACTAAGAAAAGGGCGATACCTGAGAGAACAATAATGGCGAAACCTAGAAGAAAATTGGTAGAAAGTTTAGGAACGGAAAATACTGGAGTAGTCGTAGGAGTAGCGGCAGTCTGGGGAGCTACTGAGGTTGTTTTGGCTTGAGAGCGAGAACGAGAGCGGGTAGAGGTAGTCTTTTTTGATGATGCAGTCCGGGTGTTAGTTTTTTTAGTAGCCATGCGGGTATTGTAGCGGATATTTTTTGGAAGGTAAACAAGAAAAAGCCCGACTCACGGTGTGTGTGGGTCGGACCAAGGGCGAAGAGGATTAGAGGACGTAACTACAGAGAATGGCTACGAGATAGCCAACCACGAACAGAGAGACGGCGAGGGCTGAAAGAAAGATGCTCCAGAGACCGCCAATAAGAACGGCGATCAGGATGATAGCACCGCCAATCAGACCAAAGCCGAAGGTAAATCCGGCAAAGACCAGTCTCTGTGTCGGGTTTTTTACCTCATGGACAAACTCTCTCCAGGCTACCTTAAGTCGAAGCAGCATCTGCCTCTCTCCTGGTTAGGGAACGATACCAGGATTATATAACATTATGGGTTTGGCGCATTAATCTTCTATGGGAAGAGACTGAAGGTGGATGTCAGGATCAACAGGAGGAACAGCCGGATCGGGGAGAAGGATGGGGAAGTTTTGGAGCTGATCCCTGATATTTTCTAACTCTGAGTTAGTTTTGATGGTTGGAGTAGGAGTAACGTTGGGCAAGGGTGGAGGCGAGGCGGGAGGAGGACGAAAGATGGAGGCTAAAGTTGAACCAAAACGGATACCTAAAAGAACAATGACAAGGACTATAAAACCGGTGAAGATTAGTTTGATACGAAAGCCAAATTTTACCCAGAAGTTTTTGAGCTGAGCAATCCAGTCCATGAGTTGAGGATTCTTTTTGGCTTGGGATATAAAATCCTGATACTGCTTCTTGATTTGATCAAGGATGGTAGGAGGCGGGATCCTAGACTGGACTTGGGGTGGAAGGTCTTGATTAGTTTCTGACATAGCGTGACTCTAATTCAATCATAAGGTTAAGTAAGGTAATCTGCTTGCTGTGGACTTCGCTTAGGCGCTCATTGACCTTGCGGAAGTACTGAACTGGGTTGAAACTCTCGGCCTCGAGCGTACCACCAAAGGTGCTAATGGAATCCAGCTCATCATTGATCTCTTTACCTAACTGGTCAATACGTGAAAGGCCCTGCTCTACTTCAGGAATATCGGTTTTGTCCTGAAGGGCTTTTAGGACGGGGTCGTAGATAGCCCGGGAGTAGTGTTGGTAATAGGCAAGTTGGGCGACTTTTAACTCGGTCTGAGCGGTACTGTAAAGAGCGTCTCGGTTGATCTTGGCTTGGGGATCTGAGTACTCAACCATGACCTGGTCAAAAGCCGGTGTAGATCCGGCAGCCTGGATATTGGTTTTGTGGGTAAGATACCAACTGTTTAGCTCCTCTAAGCGGGCAGCTAGATTGGCAGCTTTTTCGTAAGTAGAGGTGAACTGAAGTAACTGGAGACGTAGCCAACGAGTGTAAGAGGTCATAACATCGACACGGGCTGAAGCTGCTAGTTTGGCAGCTTGTAAGGCCTCTTGTTCGGTTTTTAGGTTAAGAGAGGATAACCACTGCGACTTGGCTAGAGTGAAGCTGTTGTAGGCATCACGATATTGATCGAATTGGTGGCGATAGTCGGACTCGGCTATGGCAATAGCATTGGTGGGGTCGGTTTCCTGAGCCAGCAGAGGGAGAGAAAAAGAGAGGAGAAAGAGGAAGCTGGCGAGAAAAAGAGTAGTTAGTTTCATTAGTTTTTTAATATGAGTGAGATGAGCAGAATAGCACCAAATAGGGAGATGAAGAAGTACTCGAGGATGATCTCGCGGTGAAGCTCATCCTGCTTGTAGTGATGGATGATACCCCAGAGGAAATAGGAAAGGGAAGTAATGGCAACGGCAGCGGCCTGAAGCTGAGGCTGGTAGCTGAAAACAAGGGTAGCAGTCGCTCCTAGAGTTAACAGGATCAAAAGGATGAAAAAGTGGAGATGGTGGATGGAATGGCGTTTTCGTGACATTAGAGAATGAGACCTTGTTTAATAATCAAGCTTAAGGCAATGACTAGACCTAAGTAAGCCAGGTGAGCCCAGTTGCGACCAGAGATGCGGATTAAGTTCTTGTCCCAGGCAACATACCAGTCGATGAGGAGAACAACAAAGATGAGGATAACGAAGGAGAGGGAGATGACCTTGGAAAGAGTAAAGGTGTTGATTAAGGGATAATTTAGATCGCTGATTTGAGTAGGAACAAATTGCTCTGGAGTGGGAGTGGGAGTGGCATCAGGCAATTGTGGCTTTTGTGTCGGGGTAAGAGTGGGGGCAGTTGGTTCTTGAGCTATGGCCTCACGGACAAGAGTGGTTTGCGATCCTTGGGTGAGGGCAGGGGCGGTTGATTGAGGAGTGCCAAACATCTGGACAACCAGGGTTGTCTCTACACCACCTAATTGACCATCGACCACAGCAATGCCGATGTCTTGATAGCGAGCGTTCATGATATTGTCACGATGAGTGGGTGAGGCCATCCAGGCATCAACAACGGCTTGCGGATTGGTAAAGTCACGAGCGAGATTCTCACCGGCGTGAAGGTAGTTGTAACCAGCGGCTAAGATGAAGGACCAGGGCTTGGTGCCGTCAGGAGCGTTGTGAGCCCAGTAGTCTTTGGCAAACATGTCGGCAGCTTTGCGCCTGGCGGCGTCACTTAGTTGATCGTTGTAAACGACGGGGGGTAGACCAGCCTCAGCCCGTTTCTGGTTGGTGAGCTCAATGATCTGAGCCGGGGGAATCTGGGAGGCGTAACCTAAGATGGTGGGATACAGAACGGTGATGTAGGAAAGTAAGGCCTGAGAGGTGAGAACAAAGGAGACAATGATAGCGAGGGTAGCGGGCTGAACTAGCCTAGGACGGTAGTTGTTACTTTTTTGGGGGATGAAGAGTTGGGCAAGTCGGTCAAACATTGATTCTATTCTAGCTTATGTATTCGGTAAGAGTTTGGCAAGTAAGCTGTAAATCTTTGAGGTGTTGTAAGTGATATAGTGAAGTTGATGTTGGCGTTTATGTTATTCGCGTTTCAGTTGGTGGTGTTGTTTTTCCGGATGATGAAGATTTTCTGGGGCAGAACCTTCTCGATATGGTCGGGGCGGTTTGTGAAACATGGTTCAGGATATGTGGATATTAATCCGGCCCTTGCCTACATTAGCTTGATTCTGTTGGTAGTCTTCGTGATTTATTGTACGTATCAGGTATACCGAAACTATTATGTTTCTGGTAAGAGGTGGTTGAGTTATGTGTATGCAATGGCACCTTTAACCTCCACAACAATGGCTAGGTTTTGGTTTCGTCTTATGTCTTATGCTAATTATTCGGGGTTTCCAGAGATTTATAATGATAGGACGCCGACATTCGTTATCCTCAATTCTTTGGCAGGAGTTGCATTGTTTGATGATTTTTTTGGTTTATTATATGAGAGATCGCCATTGTACGGTTGGGCGCTTATAGTGTCGATATTAACCATCGTGTTGGTACTGAGGTTCTTGTCTAAAAAGATAATTGCGTTTTTCGCTGCAATTGTTTGGTCGGTGGTGGTGTTCACTTCAATGTCTTTTACTTGGTTTATGTTGCTGTTAGTGGTGGCTGATAGTAGCCCCGTATATAGACCGGGTATTAGTTATGGTCTACTGTTGGTCTTGACGACATTGTCGGGAGGAATGTTTATTGTATATGGCTTATCGGCGATTATTGGGATAATGAGGGGTTGGTTTTGGAGGGCGCTTCTGCCGGGAATGTTACCGATGCTATTGATGTGGATTGGGGGAGTTTTGATGTTTATGAATAGTAAGTTATCAGGTGGCTTGGTGATATCGACTCTGGAGATACTTGGGTTGGCAATGTTATTTTTTTACTGGTGGTGGAGGAATTTTAAAAAGATTAGGTTGGGGGATAGAGGTGAGGAATCAAGCCAGGAGTCTGGTTAAATAATGTAATCAGCTGGGAGCGTAGAGGTTATTTTTTCCTGATGTAGAAGATGTAGATGAGGATTATGCCAACGGCAATGATGATTAAGATGCGCCAGAGAATGGAAGGGGATGAGTCTGGGCCACCTTCTGGAGTGGCTTGGTCAAGAGCTTGATCAATAGCATCGGAGTCTGGTGAAACTTCTGACCCCTCTTCATCCTGATCTTCATCTTGAGAGTCCTGCTCACCAAGAATCTGACCGGAGCCGGATTGAGCGGCAACTAATTTGGTACCTGAAAAACTTTCTGAACCAGTGACTGGAGTACCTTCAGGCGCAGATTGAGATGAGGAAGTGGTTGTGGCGGTGGTTTCCGGGTCAGAAACTAGACCTGAGGTATTGCCGGCTGGATCAACGTTTCTGATGGCGTAGTAGTAAGGCTTGGGCTCTGGATGGCTGTTTTGCCACTCAATATCAGTATTGGGGGTGACATCAAGAACAGCGATTAAGCTCGCATCCTGGGCTATGAAAACTGGTTCGTGATAGCGGTAGATGTAGACCTTGTAACTTTGGGTGGAGCTGGGGTTATGCCACTTGAGAATATATGCATATTCGTCTTTCCAGGATTTCTGGAAAGATTCTGGAGCAGGGGGTAATTCCCGATCGACAATGGTGCTGGTTTCATCAGAAGCACAGTTACCGGCGTGGTCACAAGCAGTGGATCGGAAATAGTATTTGTCGTCTTGAGTGATGTGGGAGCTATTAACCATAAATTTACCAGAGGAGGAGGTAAGGGTGGTTAGGTTTTGCCAGGACTGGCCTTCGCGGCGGAATTCTAAAGTGACTTCCCTAAGGCCAGATGTACCTGCATCAAGGGCGGTGTAGGAGATTTCAAAGCTGTTGGTGTTTTTGTATGTAGGCAGATTAACAATATGCACTGAGGGAGCAGTGGTATCAGGCTTGGGTTCTTCAGCTAAAACTGGAGAGGATACAACCAGGGGGATGAGGGTTAAGGCGAGGGTAGCAATGAGTTTTTTAATTTTGTCTTTGGGCAGTCTTAAGACCAAACCTAAGGCAATGAAGAGTAAACCAAGAAGAGCCCAGAGACTGGGAGTACCGGTAGCTGCTCCTAGCACCTGTCCGGTTGAGGTTGAAGCACCTAGAACATCGCCTTGCTGATCGCCACTGACACCAGCACTGTAGTCAAGGTCTGAGGCAATGGCGAGCAGGGCCGTGGCATAGTTGGAGAAAACCGGACTCTGGCCAGGATCGTCACCATTGGCGACTGCTACATTAGTGTGATCTCCGCTAATATCAACAGCACTGACATCTACATCATAGGTTAAGGTGTAGATTTCTGGATATTCGTCCTCAGAATTGTATTGATAGATGACTGGGGCGATGTCCCAAGTATAGGGGTTGGTACCTGATGTTGGCGGATTTATGGTAGTACTATCTGGGCGGGTAAGAGTAACGGAACCTGTATCGAGAACGAAGCCCTCGGGAAGAGTGTCGGTAATGCTGACATCATCGACCTGACCAATACCCTCGTTTCGAACAGTAAGTGTATATGTAGCCGTATCACCTGATCTGGTGACCGACTTGGTTAGAACTAAATCTGAAGGAGAGTAGTTGCCGAAGTTGTACCAACCACCCTCACCCATACCAAAACCTGAAGTAATGGTAAATATGTATCCATTAGGATCAGACGGTTCTGTTTGGATCCAATCGGGTTGGGGAGTCTCGTAAAGCCGGTAGGTGCCTGGGCCTAGATTAATAAATTCATAGTAACCATCAGGCCATTCCCCTGCTCCTGTGAGAACACAGTTGGACCCTTCGGGTATGGATTCATTAGCTGAAAGTAGACTTATTTCGTGTTCCTCGCCTTGCTGATGAGGGACAAGACAGATCTCCCAGTCGTTAAGATAGCCTTCGTAGGGATTGCTTAATTCGTCGTAAAGCTGCTGGGATCCATTGGCATTGATGTCGTGATATTTATACCCTTTAACCATGCCCATGCGGAAGTTAACAAAAGTGTATTGATTATCTTGGCCAGGTGTAAGAGATTCAAAAGTGTGCTCAGTGTCACTTAAGGCGATGTATCCTGAGTTTTCTACGTTTTCAGATATTTTGTATGACTGATATGGATCAAGATCTGTCCAGGTATAGCAGCCGTCATTTTCTGTCTCTTGAGTGTCTACAGGCTGGCCATTTTGATACAAGCTAATTGGCCAACCAGCAACAATATTTTGATCATCGGTAGTAGTAGTGTTTCCATCAGAGTCTTCTACTTTGCAGGCAGTAATGGAGCTGTTGCGAGCATTAGTAAAGTCAACTTGAACTGATTGCTGATTAACTAGATCGACAAACCAACTTAATGATTGTTTAGGACTCCAGCCTTCTCTTGCTTCTTCTTTAACGAGGTAATAGCCTGAGGTGAGGTTTTGGAAGTCATAGCCATTGACAGTAGTGGTGGTAGTTATTATTGGCTCAGAGCTACAGTCTCCATGTGCAGCACAGGAAAAGAGCTGAATGGCCCAATCACTTAGAATTTTGGTACCCGTACCCGTATCCTCATATTTGAAACCAGAGATACTTTTGTTGGCGAGATTAATGAGAGTGAATTCCTCCGTGGATGAGTCAACTGTAACTTGAGTGTCGTGTCCCTCTATGTTCTCCCAACCAGCTTGAAGTGATTCGTAAAGAGTGTAGTCACCATAGGGGACATCTTCGAAGGTAACACAACCGTTCTCGGAAGTGGTGCCAGTAAAACCTTGATAGACCGAAACGGAGAGAGGATTGGTAATAGAGTTAATATTGTCTGAGATGACATTGTCATAGATTTTAAAACTGAGAGATCCGCCGGGGTGTGAGCTGAGGCTGTATAGGTATTCGTGAACATCGCTGAAAAGACCCCAGTCAACATTGTTGCCATTAACCTGGATCTCTAAAGCTCCTGGAGTGTTAAGCTCGTCGCCACTAACCCAGGTATCATAGGGATTGGTGTGAGCACTGTAGGATTGTCCAGGAATACGAAGAGAGTAGCCAGCGTCGGCAATACCAGCATCACCCCAGTTGGCAAAGCGATAGGTACCATGAGCAAGTAAAGCATAGTCACCTGCGGGTAAATCAGCTGTAGAGACAGAGGTATTGTTGACGGGAACGGTGTAGGTACCGATTTTTTTACCTAAAAGCCCTACGTTCCAGCCAGAGAGAGGTGTCTGGTTGTCATTCACCTTACAAACGGTTACATCTGAGATTTTGGGTAAATCTTGCTGATTACCAAAATCTGCCGTGAGTTCATCATGAGAATTGAGGGTGAGGTGGTGATATTTTGGATTGGTTGGGTAAGTTTGAATCCATCCTTCTTGGTTTAACTCGATAACCTGATATTCTCCCGGTTCAAGGTTGGTGGCAGTGTAGTAACCATCTTGATCAGTGGTATAGATTTGATCGGTGACGTCGTAGATGCGGATTGTTAGCGTCCCTAAGTTATCGTTGTACCAAGAAATAGGACCACCAGCTTCCGAGATCTTAAAGTTCTTACTTACCCCTGATCCTTTTAAAACTGTTTTGTAGAGATGGTTTTGGTTGTAGCTACCCCAATCAACGTCTTGATCGTCTATAACGAGATCAACAATCCTGGGGTCGCGACTGGAATCATCATCGTAGTTGAAATAGGTAGACCAGTCATCGGTACTGGCATAATCGGCGTCATTGTATTCAGCACCATTCTTGTTATTCCAGGTGCCCTCAGCTTCGATAAGATAGGTACGGCCAGCAGTCAGAGGCAGACTGTCTTCCCCGTTGGAGTCATTGGTATTAAGCGTAATGATTTGATACGGATCTTGATTGGTTGGATGGACAATAATCTGCCAGCCCTCTAGACCTGGCTCATCGCCACGCTGTCCGTCTCCGTTAATATCATTCCATTTATGACCAGAAATGGTACCAGCAACCATGCTATTGGCAAAGTCATATGTTTCAAGTTGGCCGACTGGATAGAAACCTGATGAAGGAGAGTTTCTGGTCCAAAGAGGACGATTTTCTTCGAAAATATACAGTGTTTCTGCGGAACACATCTCGCCAAATGTATACAAACCACCGTCTCTGGTAACACGGGTGTCTATAACTTCGAATACCTGAACTGTAAGTGAGCCTGAGTTATTGTAAGGATAGAAGTCATTGAGTTTGAAGGTAATGGCGGTGTTGTTACCTGCTACAAGTGCTGTGTATGTGTGGGAGTTGTGATACTCGCCCCAGAATGGTGGGTCGGCAACGCCACCAAGCTCGAGATCTAGGAGGTGATCTCCATGTGATTCGTAACCAGTGACTAAGTCGGTCCAGGTATCACCCGAGAACTTACTGGTGACTGAGTACTCTGCATCAGCAGTAATCGTGTCACCGGCTGAATATGTACCCGAAGCGAGAATAATGTACTGTTTTCCACTATCAAGAACTGGTCCTGAAATAGTGGGGGCATTTAAAGCTGGAACTGCGATTTCTTCAGAGATAGCTTTAGTGAGATAGATGTTCCATCCATCAATACCTTGTTCTGAACGACCGTCTATCTTTTGTCCGGAAATTTCCTGACATGACCCTATACACTCCAGACTGACATCATCTAGGAACATGCCAAATGAGTCAGCCTTCCCAAGTTCTGTGAAAGAGATGGTGGTTAGATCACTGTTGGCAGTAAAGGTGTGAGTTTCTGTGACCCAATTGATACCGCTTGAACCTGAAAGGATGCCACTATTAAATACTTCTCCTCCATTAACTTTGACCTGGAGATGGTTATTGTTGTGTTTGGGGCGAGGTGAATGTTTCCAGGATAGGGTGTACTGATAGCCCGGAATGGTGGGAACTTGTTGAGAAAGAGTAGTTGAGGCTGGTTCATTGTTGAGATTTCCGTCTGGTCCGACCCAGTCGCTATCTAGCTCGACATACGGGTTATCGACCGGTGCCCAGTTGTTGACTCCGGCATGAATCTCAATTTTGGGTGATGGACGATCTTGGCCGGAATATGAAGATGATCCGCCGTACCACTCGGCTGTCCAGCCAGGTACTTCTTCATTTTCAAAGATGTCCCATTTTTTGGAGTGAGCAACTGTCGGGATATCAAATCCGCCATTGGCGAGGTTCTCCGGTCGACACTCTGCAATCCACTGACAGGAAGAAGAACAAGGGGATGATCCATTAAGAGAGCTATAGTCGCACTGCTCACCGTCCTCTACTAACCCATTGCCACAAACTGGTTCGGGTTGGCTTTGTCCAGGTTCAAAGTCCCAGATGGTAGTGTGATTGGCAGTTCCGAATTTAAAGAGATCTATGTTCTCTGTATATCCATCTGAATATGGTTCGCCAACCCGAATTCCCATCCAAGGATCTGAAACGCGAATACGAATATTGGGGAAGGCGGCTACTAGCTCATTAATTGAGCGATATTCTGAGGTGCTGCCGTCTGGCCACTTAGTGGCACTGCCACCATGACCACTTAAGCCAGACCAACTCCAAAGGGCGTTACCATTGTTAATGGCATCCCATTTTTGCCATGTGTCTTGTTGGACTGTTCCGTTGGCGGTGGGGTGGAACAGGAGTCGTTTCTGCCATGTATCTGAGCCATCAAAGTCAACGTTAAAGCCAAGATAACCGACTCGGTTGGCTGATCCGCCGTTACCAGCAGAGGGATTGTAGGTGCTGTACGCGAGGGTTGTGATACTTGCCAAAGGTATGCCGCTAAACTGATACGTAGCCAGGTTCCTTCTTTGGGTTCCGGAAACACTAATCTCGACGCTACCATCTCCTCTAGGCGGTGTGCCTGGTCCGATGACAAATGACCCGAGTGAGTTGTCGATAGTATTGGATTCGTCGTTATAGAAGAACCATGATTTCGGCTTGGCCATAACATCACTAAGGTCTGTAGCTAAATCTGAGTGATAGACAACGATTATTTCTTCAGTAGGTTGGGAGTCGTCACAAGGACCATCAGTGTCATAGACCTTATCATTGTGTGGGGTGCCAAGATGTCCGCTATATGACTGTGCGTTATGAAAAGTCAGGGTAACCTCGTTGCCAGGGTTGTGGTGACAGATGGTTTTGGGATATTCACTTACAGAGTCAGTAAAAGTAGTCGACTTAACTAGACTTGAACCTAAAAAGACCTCTATTAAATAGTTGGGGCGATAGATACCATCTAGCTGATAGGCGTAGTAGATAGAACCATTTTCAGTGCTGGTAATGGAAGTCTCGTACCGGACAGTAGGCTCATCCTGCGATGAAATAACTAGAGTATAGGTGGTATTGGGTTGATAGTCGGAACCGGAGATGATGACTGTTTCTGTTGGTGCATAGTCATCTTTATCAGTGGAAAGTGAGGGAGTAAGCTGAGCACTGCCTTGGGCATCAGGAGAGTCTAGATCCACAGATGGTGTGGGAGAAGGAACTGGGTCACTAGGGGTGGTAGCTAAGTCAGGATCAACAGGATTGGTATCTGGTAATGGTGTGGGGATAACTTCTGGGGTAACTTCTGGGGTAACTTCTAACGTTGGTGTTGGGGTGGTTTCTGGAGTAGGAGTTGCAGTTAGGGTTGGCTCTGGAGTGGGAGTAGTTTCCGTAGTTGGAGTAGGTTCAGGTGATGGAGTGATTTCTTGAGCGAGAATGTAGGGCGTAAGGGAGTTTGTCAGAAGAATAAGAGAGAGGGCAAGGCTAGTGAATCGTTTTATCCAGATCTTTTTCATGCAGTTATGGGTCTGTAGTAAGCTCATTCTAGCTTTTTTGGGCCGGCTGTCAACTATGACAAGCTTAGTTAGGGTTAGCAAAAAGTAGAAGTCGTTTGAGGGTAGTACCCGGAGGATAGCAGGTTTGGAGGATGAGAGTGTTGTCTTTGATTGAGGAAACTAAATCGGGGATGTCTTCGGGCGAGACGACTTGCTGATGAGTGACCTGGTAGTGATATTGCTGGTTGTTATAGAAGAGGTAGATGGAGTCACCCTGGTCTAGCTTGGAGAGAAGAAAGAAAACAGCGTTGTAGCGAGTAAGATTAAAAAAGTTATCGGTTGAGTGGGCGAAGATGAAGACGGGTCCTGACTGATTAGGCAAACTACTATGTAGAGCGTGGGCAACTCCTTTTTTAAGAATGGGAAGATAGATGTCAGGGTTGCCACTATCGATGTTGGGAAAGACTCTGGTATTAAGACCGATCTTGGGGATGACTAGAGAAAACTCAAAGTTGTCTGGAGTAATGACGACTTTTTGTTCTAGAATCTCTGGTTGCTTGTTAAACTCCTCTGCTTCTTGTGATGAAGAAGGCAAGATGATCTGCTCTGGAGATGGAGGGGGGGTGATGTGGAAACAGAGCTCCTGAGTCAGAAGAGGAAGAAAGACAACGATGAGGATGAGGACACCAAGACCAAGAAGAAGGAAACTTAATTTTTTGTTCATTTTGATGGGGTAATTATAGCGGGTAGGTTCGAATTTTTTTGCGGATAACTGGATATTGACAGGGGGTGCAGGAAGCATAGAATCAAGCTAGATGCGTGGCTTATATTATCCAATCTTGTGCTTGATGTATCAGTTGATACTACCTAGATTTAGCCACACTGACTTAGCCTGTTTTGTTTGGAGAAGTGATAATCAAACTCTTACTTTTTGGGTCTAGTTTTCGCTATACCAATGACTCTATTCTTTATATATATCAATTAGTTCTTTTGGAAAGGGGGTGAATACAAGAATGAAGAAAATAATCGCAATCGGAGCAGCAGTAGTGTTGTCTTTGTCTCTATCTGGTTCAGCGATGGCCTTTTGGTTTCTCATGCCTCCCATGCCACCAAAGCCAGAGCCTGTCGAGGTTGAGATCGAGAACGAGGATATGCTAGTGGTTACCAAAACCATGGCCAAGACCGTGACTGGTGAAAATAGCCAGTGGGGTATTGCCAAGGTTGGTGATGTAATCCAGAAACTGTGGACTGGTCAAGGCATGTCAGCCGCTCAGGCTGGAGTAACCGTCGGCATGACCATGCTTCCAGGATGTGATTGTCTAGGAGAGATGCCTGAAATTGAGATCGAGAATGATGATCTTAAGGTAATCACCAAGACAATGGCCAAGACCGTGACTGGTGAGAATAGCCAGTGGGGTATTGCCAAGTACTCTTGGAGCAGCGATCTAACCCAAGAAATGGGAACTGGAGCCGGAGCTTCACAAGCCATGTCTGAGGTAATGGTCGGCTTTACTGGTTGGTCTTCAGTTACTACAGATTAGTTGTAGTGATGTGAATAACCGGCGGTGGGTGATCTCACCGCCGGGGACCAATATATATAGATGAGGAGATGATAAGTAGAAAAAAATTAAGAAGAAAAACCAAAAAAATAGCTATAGCACTGCTTAACGTAGTACTACTGCTTAACCCGATAATCTCAACCACTATGGTGATGGCGGAGGATGGTGGTGGAGAAACCATAGGGGAAATAGTAAACATCGAGACCCAAGCACCACCAACTGAAGAGGAGGTGAAGACGGAACCTAAGGAAGAAGCAGCCCAGGCAACACCAGAAGAAACGCCAAGTGCAGAGTTAGAGATGGAAACAGGATCGGCAGTGGCGGTGGCGGAGTCGGTGGGAGTCGTAAATACAACCTTGGTTGAGAGTGAGATAGAGGTCGCAACTGAGGTGGTCAAAGAAACAGAGGGGGACATAGTACCTTTTGTGATGGAGAAAGAAGCAACAAACTCGGCAGAACCGGAGAGTAATGAGGGAGGGAATGAGGAAGGTGTGAATATTGAAATTGACAACCAGGCCGAGGTGGTGACAATCGCATCGGCTTCGGCAATTACAGGAGAGAACCTACAAGTTCAAGAGGGTGCAACCGGTGAGGCGAAGATGAGTACCGGGACAGCGGTAGCTCTGGCAAACGGAGTAACGGTGGCTAACACAACCTTGATTAACTCTGAGCTAGAAGTGGGAACAATCAGCGTGGTAACACCATGGGAGGGAGATCTGATCCTGGAGCAGATGAATGGAAAAGAGGGGAGTTTCTTTAAACTAATCGGAGGAATAGATATATCAAATACCGGGCAAGTTTATGGCGAAACTACGGCTGAGGCGATAACTGGAGAGAATGTTCAGCAAGCAAGCGGAAGCGCGACTATGGAAACGGGTGATGCTGTGGCTTTGGCTTCAAACAAGACGATGGCAGATACAACCTTAATTGGGGTGGATGTGTTTGAGTTATTAGTCGAGAATCTATTCTTGTGGAGTGGAGGTATAAGGAACTGGGAACATGCAGGGAGTTGGACTGATCCATTAACAATGCTGGCTGGAACAGGTAAAGGAGGATGTGAAGCTGATGGGTGCATTAATGAGGTGGAGATAGAGAATGAAGCAAAGGTAACAACAGTAGCTCAGGCAACGGCAGTGAGTGGTGGAAACACACAAGTAACAAGTGGGAATGCTTCTATGGTGACCGGACCAGCGTATGCCGGGGCAAGTACAACAAACATCGTTAATACGACTCTGATTGATTCCCGATACCGACTGTTGCAGTTGCTGTTGTTTTCGCCTTGGAAAGGAGACCTGGTGTTTGCATATCCTGATTTGGTAGCCGGACTCCAAGTGCCTGGTGAGGTGAAGGCAGGAGAGATATTAAGATTTAAGGCGGGGGTGGTAAATGAGGGGGATAAGAAGATGGTGGACAGTAAGTTGCGAGTATTGGTAAGTGATGGAACGAAGATAGTGTTAGACCAGGAAAGAGGAGTGGGGGACCTTGATGTTAATGAGTTGCGAGAAGAAGAGTTTGAGTTGAAAGTTGATAGCGGCTGGCAGAAACTGATGGTGAGAGTGGAGGCAACAGGTAGCGAGGCAGATGAGAATGAGAGCAACAACTGGGCAGAGGCAGAGGTGTCAATACTTGAGCAAGTGGATGGGGCAGGAGGTAGTGATGAGGAGAGCGAGGCGGAGGCTAGTTTAGCCTTAACGGGGGGAAATAATATTGGTGAGTATGTTTATGGCGGTGATGGGGTGAGATATCAGTTTAAGGTCTGTAATGAAGGACCGTCAGGAACAAATGAACTGATGATGATACAAAGATTCTTTAATCAAGACGGGGTCTGGTTGGGTGAGATGGAACTACCTCTGGGAGAACTGGAAAGCGGTAAGTGTCGAAATGTTAACTTTGTTTTTACAGTACCGCCCGTTGCAGGTGAGTATTACACCGAGACAGTGGTTAAGGGTATGGCTGGAGGAAGAACTGAGATCTTTTCAAATACAATTAATGATCCATTGCCGGTACGAGGCAGGTTGGCTTCGTTGATAGTGTCAGAGGCAGCGGCTCAGGAGGGATCAATTTTGGGCGGAAGTGAGGATATGGTGCTGGGAGACCAGGATAGTGCAAGTGTATGTGCTAACTGTAACCCGTGGCCGTGGTATGGTCTGTCGGTAGTTTTAAGCCTTTCTTATTACTGGTTGAATAGTAAGAAAGAGGATGTGAGAAAGCGGAGATATGGTCTGGGAATGACGGCTCCACTGATTGCTTACGGAGGACTATGGATGAGTAGTCCTGGATGCAGAGATGGATTGCTATTACTTGGCCGATCGGGATTCTGGTGCAAGTGGTTCTTGGTGATTGCCTTGGTGATTTATGGGGTGATTATGGTTGGAGGGGAGAGTATAAGGAGGAGGAAATAGGGATTAAGTAAGGTCGATACAAAAAACCCACCGATGAAGGTGGGTGTTTTGGTTGCCCGGCGATGACCTATTTTCGCAAAACCTTGCGGACAATACTATCGTCGGCGCTGAAACGTTTCACGACTCTGTTCGGAATGGGAAGAGGTGGGGCCATTTCGCACTGATCACCGAGCAGTGAGCAGTCCAAGGTTTTGGGCTGCCTGGAGCTAGGTGATTTTTAGTCCCTTGGCAAGTGAATAGAATGTTTTAGATGGTCGCAGAGCAAAAAACTTAATTTACTCTTTGACTATTAGTACTGGTTGGCTAAATGCATTACTGCACTTACACCTCCAGCCTATCAACCTGGTAGTCTCCCAGGAGTCTCCCGGCTCTAAAAGAGCCACAGATTCCTCATCTTGGGAAGGGCTTCCTGCTTAGATGCTTTCAGCAGTTATCCCAAACCAATGTAGCTACCCAGCGATGCACTTGACAGTGACAACTGGCACACTAGGGATTGGCGCAACTCGGTCCTCTCGTACTAGAGTCGAATTCCCTCAAGAATCTAACGCTAACAGAGGATAGAGACCGACCTGTCTCACGCATGTAATCTCTCCTATTACTAGAAGCATGGACTATACCATCACCCTTATAATTCTGATAAGGGGATCGACGTGTTAGTAATCAATTTGTGATTACTCCATTCCATTGTCATTGGAATGAGTCTCTACGGGGTCAACAATCCTTTTTGTTGCAGATGGTGACGAACCCTCTGTGTATTTATGGTGCGTTTTTTTGAAAAATTTAGTTTCTCAAATTTATCAATCAATTTTGCTAACTCAAGAAAATCTTGAGCAGAATTAACTGATTTGGAATAATCTAAAATGTTTAGCATTAATTGTGCTTGTTTCTTTTTTAGACGAAGATAGGGGAGAGTGATTTCTATAATCTTTCTTATAGATTCTCTGTCACCTATTGTGTATTCAATAATGCCGTCTTTACGATATCGTAAATAACCTAGTTTTACCTGTTTTTGGAGCTTGTTCAGGAACTCTTTTTCAGTGTCTTTTTGAAAAAAGACGACTGACGGTGCGACTTGATAGTCGTATCTATAGGTAGAATTTGGTTTGAGACGGACATAAATACTTCCATCTGCGTCCAAGAAGCCAGCTAAATATGCTTGAAGCGTTTTTTTCATAAATACAGGACTGCGACTTCCCTCGATATTATCCTAACACATGACAGGTTAGTGTTCATGTTAGGAGTTCATCGATATGAGTCGATTTTTTCATCTCAACATTACTGTTGAGCGCCGTCGTAATTGATGTCTTTTAAGGGTTCAGATGGTTCAAAAGCCAATTATTTAGCTTCTGAACGGTCTGAACCCAGCTCGCGTAGGGTTTTAATGGGCGAACAGACCAACCCTTGGGAGCTTCTTCACCCCCAGGATACCCTGAGCCGACATCGAGGTAGCGAACTGCACCGTCGCTAGGGACGCTTAGGTGCAACTACTCTGTTATCCCCGAGGTAGCTTTTATCCGTTAAGCCCGGCGCCTTCCACAAAGCGCACGAGGATCACTTGGACCGACTTTCGTCTCTGATCGACTTGTATGTCTCACAGTTAAGCATCCTTATACCCATGTGCTTACAGTCTGGTTTCCATCCAGACTAAGGATACCTTTGTACGCTTGCGTTACTCTTTAGCAAGCAACCTCCCCAGTTAAACTACCCACCAGACAGTGTCTCTGTTGCCGTTTGCAGACAACTTAGGTGAGGATTGCGTTCTCTAAAGAGAGGTATTTCATTGGCGGGCAACATAAATGAAGCCCTCCCTCCTATGCTAAACAATTAGAAAACACAACCCAGTGTCAAGTTGTAGTAAAGCTCTACGGGGTCTTTTTGTCCTTCTGTTAGTAGGCCGCATCTTCACAGCCATTTCAAATTCGCCGAGTCCTCTTTCAAGACAGTTGGGAAGTGGTTTAACCTTTCGTGCACGTCGGAACTTACCCGACAAGGAATTACGCTACCATAGAACAGTTATAGTTACTGCTGCCGTTCACCGGGGCTTCGATTGGAAGCTAGCTGTCCGAAGACAGATCACTCCCGCAATTAACCTTCCGGCACTGGGCAGGTTTCAGCCCATATACGGACTCTTTCGAGTTTGCATAGACCTGTGTTTTTGTTAAACAGTCCCTCCCCAATCATTTGCTGCGGCCTGTATTGCTACAGGCAGGGCATCTCCCAAAGTTACGCCCAGCTAATTTGCCGAGTTCCTTAAAAGAGGTTCTCTCGCTCACCTTGGTCTTCTCGACCCACCCACCAGTGTCGGTTATCGGTACGGATTGCACAGACTCTGGTTGCGACGCTTTTCTCGGTAACTGACTTCATCCGACTCGGCCTTGGTTGCCCGCAGCCTTGTATTAACAGCTCGTGTAAACGCCTTGACGGATTTGCCTATCAAGACTGACTTACTGCTTGAACGTGTGTAACTTCATCACACCGCTCGGAATAGCCAATTACGTCACGCCCCAACTCATAACGATCCTGTACAAGAACCGGAATATCAACCGGTAATCCATCGGCTACGCCAAATGGCCTCGCCTTAGGGCCGCCTAACCCAACGTCGACGAACGTGGCGTTGGAAACCTTGGGTGTTCGGTGTTGGAGATTCGCACTCCAATTTCGCTACTTATGCCAGCATTCTCACTTCTTGCTGCTCCAACAGACCTTACAGTCTGCCTTCAACGCCACAAGAACGCTCTCCTACCGTTCCAGTAAACTGGAACCCTTGTGTTCGGTAATATGCTTGAGCCTCGTTACATCTTCGGCGCCACGACCCTCGGCTAGTGAGCTGTTACGCTTTCTTTAAAGGATGGCTGCTTCTAAGCCGACCTCCTAGGTGTCTGAGGATAATGACTTCCTTTCCCACTTAGCATATATTTAGAGACCTTACACGAAGATCTGGGATGTTTCCCTTTCGCCCCCGGAGCTTAGCCCCCGGGCACTGATTCCCGTGAAACATTACGTCGGTATTCGGAGTTTGATTGGACATTAGAACTTGCGTCCCAAGGCCCATTCAGTGCTCTACCCCCGACAAACTTTTACACGAGACCACGCCTAGACGTGTTTCGGAGAGAACCAGCTATCTCCAGGTTCGTTTGGCATTTTACCCCTAACCACAAGTCATCCGAGCATTTTGCGACATACAACGGTTCGGGCCTCCACGAGATTTTACCCTCGCTTCACCCTGCTCATGGTTAGCTCACCTGGTTTCGGGTCTACCCCACACAACTAAGTCGCCCTGTTAGGACTCGGTTTCCCTTCGGCTTCGCATCGGAAAATGCTTAACCTTGCTGTATGGAATAACTCGCCGGCTCATTCTTCAATAGGCACGCCATCACCGTGCAAGCACGGCTCTGACTGTTTGTTAGTAGATAGTTTCAGGATCTTTTCACAGGGTGTCTCACCCGTCTTTTCACCTTTCCCTCACGGTACTAGTTCACTATCGGTCAATAAGAGTATTTAGCCTTGGACCGTGGTCGGCCCAGATTCCTACTGGAGTTTGCCGTCTCCAGAAGTACTCAGGAGTCTCTCTACTCAGGCTTGGTTTTTGAATACAGGGCTTTCACCTTCTATGGCCTTCCATTCCATGATTGTTTTTCTAACCTTACCTGTAGCGTATGAGAGCCCTACAACCCCCAATAAATTGGGTTTGGGCTGTTCCCTTTTCGCTCGTCGCTTACTCAGGGAATCTCTGCGATTTCTTTTCTTCCGGGTACTTAGATATTTCAGTTCCCCGACTTACCAACTTGACACATTACACGTCAAGCTCCTCTGGTTTGAATCAGAGGGGGTTACCCCATTCGGACACCGCCGGATCGAAGCTTTTTGCCAGCTCCCCGGCGACTTTCGCGGGCTTAAAACGTCCTTCTTCGGCTCTTATTGCCTAGGCATCCGCTATCTACTTTTCGCGAATAAATTAAATTTGAAATTTTGCTATTTTTGAATCCGTTTTGAGGCGGATTCATGCGACCAAATTGCATCACTTAAGATGCAAGTTTGTTCTATTCACTTGTCAAAGAACCAATTATGTTGAGCAATGTGCCAACAAGCAGTGACTTTTAAAAATGAAAAATCACTGGTTGGTGGTCATTGGTGGACCGCGCCGGGCTCGAACCGGCCACCTCTTCATTGCAAATGAAGTGCTCTACCAGATGAGCTAGCGGCCCTCGTTTTATATGTTAACGAGGTAGGCTGTAGGTAAAGTGCGGTTTAAAAATAAAAAAGCTCCGTTTCCGGAGGCTATTAGTCCAAAGGTGCTTACTGATTAGGAAATAGGGGTCTTGGTTTGGTAAGACTTTGGCATATCAATGGCTCTTCCGGCAAGGCGTATTATATCAGGAGATTTGATCTTTGGAAAGGGTTTGGGCAATATAAGAGGATGGGTGTTATGAAGATAAAAAAGTTGCCGGTTGGTGAGCTTAAAGCTAATTGCTATTTGGTATGGGATGAGGGAAGTAGAGAGGGTATTGTTATTGATCCGGGGGATGAGGGTGAGTTCATTTCTGAGGAGATTATGCGTGAGCAGATTAAGATAAAGGCGATCTTTTTGACACACGGTCATTTTGATCACGTGCAAGCGGTGTTGGAAGTTAAACTTAATTATCAGGCTTTAATATTAATGAACAAAAATGATGAAAGGATATATGTTGAGTCTGGCAGAAGTCGCGAGTATTGGACTGGGCAAAGAGGTTTGCCGATGCCTAAGGTGGATCAATGGGTGAAAAATGGGGATTTGATTAAATTTGGAGAAGAGGTTTTTAAAGTGATTGAAGTGCCGGGTCATACCCCAGGAAGTGTGTGTTTGTATAGTGAGAAACGTGGTGTGTTATTTAGTGGAGATGTGTTGTTTAAAAATGGGATCGGGAGAGTGGATTTTAGTTATTCTGATCCCGAGGCCATGAGAACGAGTCTAATTGGATTAAGCAAGTTGCCTAAAGAAACTAGGGTGATGCCTGGACATGGTGAAGAGACGAGTATTGGGGATGAAATATCCAATGGTGTGAGTGTCTTTAGAGAAAAAGAAAGCCGGTAGGGCTGAGGGTGCGCTACCGGCTTCCCGGTTCAGGATTTCTGAGGTTGATTTTGCCTGGCTCTCATATCTGCCAGGCGCTTGGCTCGTAGTAATCCTCTGCTGCTATACTGGTAAGTGTGATATTGCGTGGGGTTTGGTTTCCTTTTTAGAAACCTAGTAAAAATACACCGGTGAGGAGAAGCCTTACCCTCTAACATACAGCCTCCTAATTGTGATGAGCGATGGGCACATTGTAACAAATGAGTTTTGCAGTGAATACAAAAAGCCCGGGATTAACCCGGGCTTTTGTTACTAAAGAGTTTTTTTAGTTATTGCTTTCCTTGGGAGGACGGGCAACATTTACATTCAAAGCACGACCGTCAACCTCTTGGCCATTGAATTTTTCAATAGCGGCATCAGCATCTTCGTCTTTTTCGAACTCTACAAAACCGAAGCCTTTGCTGCGTCCGGAGAATTTGTCCATGATGATGGTGGCAGAAGTAACAGGTCCCACCTCTTCGAACAACTGTTTGAGCTGTTCGTCAGTAAATTGATAACTAATATTCCCTACATATAGTTTTTTAGCCATGGGAAAAGGTAAATTGATGAATCAATACTAAAGTACGTTGACTCACTCAACTTGATATATAACGTGAATTACTTGGTGGATCAGACTAACTTTGCTTCACTCTCCCGCTGTATGAGGTACATACAGGTAATTACGTGAGTACATTATGACACATTATGGGAAAGAATGTCTGAATTGGTGGGCGATCTTGGAATCGAACCAAGGACCTCGGTCTTATCAGGACCGCGCTCTAACCGACTGAGCTAATCGCCCGGAGTGATGGTTTATTTTAACAGATAGGCACACAAAAACCCACATTAAGTGGGTTTTAGATTGTTTGAATTATCTGAGAAGTGACAGGAAATTGCGCCGTGAATTAGTTTTAAAGACCCAACCACAATGGTCTGGCGTATGCTTCCCTTGCGGGCGGACTCGTGAAAATCCCTTTTTGATACTCCTTAGAAAGGAGGTGATCCAGCCGCTCCTTCCAGAACGGCTACCTTGTTACGACTTAGCCCCCATCGCCAACCTTGCCTTAGGCGGCCTCCGAGGAGGTTCCGACTTCGGGCACTGCTGACTTTGTTGACTTGACGGGCAGTGTGTACAAGAAACGAGAACGTATTCACCGCAGTATAGCTGACCTGCGATTACTACCGACTCCCCTTCATGTGGGCGAATTGCAGCCCACAATCCGAACTGAGGCGAATTTTAAAGGATTAGCTCCGGATTACTCCCTCGCGACCCGTTGTATTCGCCATTACCCCATGTGTGTAGCCCTAGATGTAAGCGCCATGCTGATTTGACGTCGTCCCCTCCTTCCTCCTTGGTTGCACCAAGGCAGTCTCGCATGAACATTTAACATACGACAGGGGTTGCGCTCGTTACCTTACTTAAAAGGACGCCTCACGACACGAGCTGACGACAACCATGCAGCAGCTGTCACCGATCCAGCCGAACTGACCATCTTGTTTCCAAGACGTACGATCGGGATGTCAAACCTAGGTAAGGTTCTTCGTTTCGTTTCGAATTAAACCACATGGGACGCCGGTTGTGCGTTTCCCCGTCAATTCCTTTGAGTTTTAGCCTTGCGGCCGTACTCCCCAGGCGGAACACTTAACGCGTTAGCTTGCGCCGGTCAGAAATTCATCCAACCAGCTAGTGTTCATAGTTTACGGCTAGGACTACCTGGGTCTCTAATCCAGTTTGCTACCCTAGCTTTCGTCCCTGAGCGTCAGCATAGTTCTAGATACTTACCTTCGTCTTTGGCGTTCTTCTCGATATCAACGGATTTCACCCCTCCACCGAGAATTCCAGTATCCCCGAACTAGCTCTAGTTTGGTAGTTTGGCGAGCTTTCCTCTAGTTGAGCCAGAGTCTTTAACCCACCACTTACCATACCGCCTACGGACGCTTTACGCCCAGTAAATCCGGATAACGCTTGCACCCTACGTATTGCCGAGGCTTCTGGCACGTAGTTAGCAGGTGCTTTCTAGAGAGGTACTGTCAAAATTCATCCCTCTCCACAGCGGTTTACAACCCGAAGGCCTTCATCCCGCACGCGGCGTCGCTGCGTCAGAGTTTCCTCCATTGCGCAATATTCCCGGTTGCTGCCACCCGTAGGTGTAGGACCCGTGTCTCAGTGTCCTTGTGGGGGGCCACGCTCTCACGCCCCCTACCCGTCATAGCCTTGGTGAGCCATTACCTCACCAACAAGCTGATAGGACGCAGGCTCCTCCATCGGCGACCAGTTACGGTCTTTCTCCTTACGGACTTATGTGGTATTAGCGGTCCTTTCGAACCGTTATTCCTCACCAAAGGGTAGATTCCTACGTGTTACTCACCCGTCTGCCACTAAAAGTATTGCTACTTTTCGTTCGACTTGCATGCCTAAGGCACGCCGCCAGCGTTCATCCTGAGCCAGGATCAAACTCTCATTAAAAGAGTTTAATCCGAACCTTTAATAAAGGTTCAAATTTAAGTTCTTGACTTAAGAATCGCACTTCCTGTCACATCTCAGATAACTTTGCTTATGCATTAAGATGTGATAGATGTGATGTAGTGAACCTGATTACAGGCTCACGCTGTAAATGAACTACAAAAACAACACAAAAAGCAGTGAAATCGCTGCGTAGGCTGTGGTCAGTATTTTACACTGACACAACTAAGTAATCAAGCTGTGTTGTATTTGTTGTGCCACCTGAAGGCCGTGGTGATGATTGTTTCCAAATCAGAATGTTTGGGGGACCAATTTAGTACTTGCTTTATCTTGTTAGAATTGGCGACTAATTCATCCGGATCTCCTGAGCGTCTAGGCTCTATTTGATATGAATTCTTTGTTTTTGTGATTTGAATAATTTTCTCGGCAATCTCCTTGTTCGAATACCCTTTGCCAGTACCAACGTTATACGCAGTATTGATCTTGTGATTCTGCTTGCTTAGAAGTGCCTTAAGGGCGAGAATATGGGCAGAAGCTAGGTCATTCACATGAATATAGTCTCTAACACAGGTGCCATCAGGAGTGTTGTAGTCATCGCCAAAGATTGCAAAATCTCTCTCTTGAAGGATATGTGTTAAAAAAATTGGAATAATATGCGATTCAGGTTGATGAGCTTCTCCGAGAGACCCGTCAATTGTGGCACCTGATGCATTGAAATAACGCAATGTGACATAGTTAATATTGTGAATCTTATGGAACCATTTGATCATCTTTTCAACGGCTAGCTTAGTTTCTCCATAACAATTCGTGGGTTTTTTTGGCGATTTCTCAGCTATAGGAATCCTTTTTGGATTTCCGTAAACGGCTGCAGTTGAAGAAAAAACTAGGTTGTTTGCATTCGTCTGAACCATTGCGTCAAGCAGGTTAAGAGATCCAATGATGTTGTTGCGATAGTATTTCGCTGGATCGATCATAGATTCTCCCGCTTCGATGTATGCCGCGAAGTGGATAACACCATCTGGCTTTTCAGATTTTAGTGCGTTTTTAATTTCATCAATGTTGAGGAGATTACCCCTGATTAGTTTGGTGTTTTTTATAGCCCATTTATGACCATTTTCAAGCGAATCGAAGACAACAGTTTCAAAGTTGGCTTTTTTAAGCTCTGAATTGGTAATACTACCAATGTACCCGGCACCTCCAACAACAAGGACTTTCATTTTGTCATAATTATTTAATAACGACTCGAGCTGTTTTTGGTTTTGTAATATTGGGAGGGTTTTCGTAATTGACATTGATTGGTGTTTTTTTTCCATTGATGGGTATATTGAGTGACTGAGCGAGAGTATTGGCAATTGTTACTCCAACTCTGGTTCCAGTGAATGATCCAGGGCCAGGGTTTACCTTAATGGATGTAATGTCGTTAAGATTAACATTATTGTCTTTGAGGACTCTGTCAATAAATAGAAGAGTGTTTTGTTCTCGAGGAGAGGAATAATTCTGGACAAATCGCATGTCATTGATTTCAATGATTGTTTTTAAACTATTTGTAGTATCAATGTATAAAATCATATTGTCTGATTGTGGGATACAACTATTTTTCTCATATTTTTATCTGATTGAGTAAACTTTATTATTATTGTTTTTTTAGGTAGGAGATTAAGAATTAGTTCAGGCCATTCAATTAAGGTCCAGGATAGTGGGTCGTGAAGCAAGTCAGGTATACCAAGGTTGTGAATGTCACTTATCGTGGCAGCCCGATAGAGATCGACGTGATTGATCCAGTAGCTTGTGTTTTCTGATATTTGACTGGTGATTTTGTACGACTTAATGAAGGTGTAGGTTGGAGAAGTCATTCGTTTAAATCCAAAATATGAACCAAATCCTTGAACGAATGTAGTTTTACCTGATCCAAGGTCGCCCATGAGAACAATGGGGTGACCTGGAAGAGTAGAGGCTGCCATGTCCTTCCCTATTTGTTGAGTCTGTTTTGATGAGTGAGTGACAAAAGTTTTAGTCATTTGCGTGTCGGCACATAAAGCCAGGCTAGTATTATGCCTAATAGGTCAAAAAAAAGAACGTCGCGAATTGTACCAGTTCGTCCAGGTGTGAAGAGTTGATGTGTCTCGTCAATAAATGCGTATAAAAGAGTGAACAAAAAAGTGGTCATGTGGTGTTGATAGTTCCGAGCACGCGACAAGAGTATAAATAAGAGAGCATATTCAAATGCATGAGCACCCTTTTTTATTAAAAAGTCGAGAAGAAAGCTTTGGTTGGATTTTAGAACTGGTTGGGCTGAAAGAAAGAAGATAACTCCCATCCAGATGAAAACAGGCAGCCACAGATAGATTGTTCTAAGTAAAACTATTTGAGGTTTATTGCCTTTGTGAGCCATTGAGGCTATTTTATCACCACGCTAGCTCTTGAGGTTTCGAGAGTAGAGAACATATGAAAAAAATGATATGAGTATCAACAATCCAGAACTAGTAATTATAATTGGCATTTTTAAGACTGACTGAGATGGTTCACTAGCGTTTGATGCCAATTCAGGGTGAGTCGATTCTCCCAAGACGAGATCGGGGTAGATCGTGTTTTTAGAGCTTTCTGAGGCGGGAAAAGAAGAAGCAGTTGAGAGTGTAGAGCTTGGATTGACTTGGTTGTCTGGCTTTGTTGTTAGCGGAGTAGAGAATATTCGGGTTGGAGTCGCAACAATAACCGGGTTCGTTTTATACATAGTTGGGGTCGGAGAAGTGGCAATGGTTTGGGTAGGAGATGTAGTGATAATCTGAGTTGGAGATAAGGTTGGGCTTGATGAGATTGTAGCAGTTGGTTCAGCGGTAACTTCTGGTTGATTGAAACCTCCCTTAGTTGGATCTGTAATAATGAAGTCACCGAAACCATCAGGAATGCGAGAGTATGTTTTGTCTGCTTCTGTCGATGTGTATGAGTATGAATCTACAGGTGAAGTATTGTCTGTATTATCATAAAGATTGATGATGTCACTAGAGTCGTTAAGCCATCCTTTTGGATGCTCATAAACAGCCATACCTTGAGAAGGTATCTCACCTGAGATAGTTAGATCATCGGTAGATTTAGTGTTACCATCTTGGATTTCCCAGCCGGATAGGTCGATAGATATTTCGGAATCGTTGTACAACTCGACCCACTCTGGATCACAATTAGGGCAAAATTCGTTAATGACAACTAGGGCATTGGCTCGAGAAACAGAAGAAGTAATTAGCGTGAGAATAGCTACGACCAAAAGGGTTTGTCGCATTAAATCGAGTTTAGCAGAGAAGTTTAGTGACTAGTTAACAACAACGCGATCGACGGCAGAAATTGCCTCAAGGGGGTACTTATCGGTAAATTTGACATCCTTCCCATTCTCGATAAAAGGGTCGTTCATAATGTATTCCCCATCCACCTTTGATTTAATGACGATGAAGTGATCAGGACCACCGTAAATGCCGACCACAACGGGTCTATTGGATTCAAGTTCTGAATCAATAAGACTACGAGAAGATCCAAGTCTAGTCCTATTCATGGTAACCCCATTAACAGTCCATTGGCCTTGCCTCATGTAAGCGGTATTAAGCCAAAAAGGATCTGAACTCGCAGCAATCTGTCCTGGTGTCAGTGATTTACCGTAATGAGATGCGATTATTGCCATTGAGGTAACAAGGCATCCATATTCTTTCATTGTGCTGTCTGATGATAAGCCAATTAACTGATTACCCCATTGGCTGTCACGTTGATTGTAGTAACACCCCCAACTGTCACAGCTAGTTTGATTAGATAGAATTGAGGCGCCTCCTTGATCAGTGACAAACCGTCTAAAAGCGGCGAGTTGTCTTTGAGCATCTGAAAGCATTTGCTGGTAACGTTTTTCGTTGTTTTGTGTTTCGGTTAGAAGTTGTTGTTTTTGGGATTCTTGAGCGCCAAGAACTTGTTTTTGACTCTCAAGGGTGGTTTTTAGACTTTCTATTTCGGCTTGCTTTTCTTCTTTGGTAGTTTTTTGTTGATCAAAATTGATTCTGGCTGATTCAAGTTCGTGCATGATAATCTGGTCACGTTTATGAGTGGTCTCCAGATATTTAAGCCTTGACTGAAAGTTTTGTTCTGAGTCAGACAGTAGAGAGAGTGCGATGTTGGTGTGTCGGTTTTTATATGCCTCTCGAACTCGAGAAAGATATACCTTAGTTAGGGCATCGAGCTCGTTGTTTAGATCGTCAATGACGACACTTAACGTCCCGATTTCTTCAGTGAGTTGTGAGATTTGGGCATTGGTATTGCGAATTTGCGCTTGGGTTAAATTTATCTTTGAGTTTAAAAGGCTGATGGCGGCGGTGAGAGATTGCTTCTCGGTGCGAAGTTCACTTACCTTAGTCTCGCAAGCAGCTATATATTCCTTGAGTTGCGCTTCATCATCTGGAAGATTTCCGTCACAATCGATCGCGGTGGTAACAGAATGGTGCGATAAAGCAAGATAAACAACTATAAATAAAGAGAGGAATACTTTTTTCATCGGCGAGATAAAAAGCGGCCGACCGCTAGTGAGCCAGAGAAAAGACCCAGGAGCAGGGCGGTGAGCAGTGCTCCAATCAATACTTCAAACATAAAAAGTGGTGATGGGGGAAGAGTGATAATTCCGGCTAGTCTTGGTGCGAGAAATGGGGTGGCATAAAGAAAAGCGATGTAGGAGAAGAGCCAGCCAAAGAGGGCGCCAGTAAATGAATAAAGAATGGATTCGAGAATATAAGGGGTGGCAACATAGCTATTGTTAGCGCCAAGCAATTTGAGTGTACTGATTTCAAAGCGCCTGTGTCCGATTTTCATACTGATGATGATGGTAATGGTTAGAATCGAGGAAAATAAAAGAGCGATGATAAGAGTAAGGCCTCCTAGCCTTAGACCTTTTGTCCAGGCTGTAAGTTCAGAAACGACATCCTGAGGAAAATCAATGTCTTTTTCTCCCTTTGAGTTAGTGTCTACGAGATCAGAGTTTTTTAAGATCTCGACAATCTCAGGAAAGTACTCTGGGTTGGTGACAGATATTTCTAATGATGCGGGGAGGATATCGGCTGTAACTGCAGATAGATCGGTAATAGTTCCTAGAAGCAGTGGATCATCACCAACACTTTCTTTGTAAATGGCCAGAGCTTCCGATTTGGAAACGAAACGAACTTCCTCGGTTTTATTGGTAGATTCCAGCTGATTTTTGAGGGGGTTTAAAATCTCTGGGGTAACCTCGTCTTTAAGATAGGCAATGACCTGAGGACGCGTTTCGAAGTGTTTCAAGATGACTTGTGAACCAAATGCTACTAGGGCAAAGATTGTACCAACAAAAAATGTTACAGTGAGAACCGCGATTGCACTGATGGCTTGATATGGGGTGCGACGGATCTGTCGGAGAGTGGTTTTTATTACTTTCATTTGTCTTGTTTTAATTTTGATTTCTCTTGGGAATCTTTTTTGTTTTCTGTTGATTTATCTGTGTGCTTTTGTTTGTCGCCTTTCTTTGGTGATACTGAAGGCTGATTGTTGCTTGATCCGTTTTTAATCTTACCGTTTTCTAGGGTAATGCATCTGGCATTGATTTTTTTAATCACTCCCGGATCATGAGTTGCCAGAATTACAGTGGTACCAAAACTATTAATCTGTTTGAGTAGCTCGGCAATTTTGTAAGTAGCTTCTTGATCGAGATTGCCAGTGGGTTCGTCTGCGAGTAGGATATCCGGCTCGTGAGCAATGGCTCTGGCAATCGAGACGCGTTGGAGTTCTCCACCTGATAGTTGGCCTGGAAAAAGGTGTGCTTTAGTTGGCAAACCGACAAGATCTAAAAGATGTTTAACACGATCATTAATAGCTTTGTCAGCAATCCTTAAGATATCAAGAGTTAGGGATATGTTTTCCCAGACAGTGCGGTCAGGAATAATCTTAAAGTCTTGAAAAGCATAACCGATGTGACGACGTAGTTGAGGAATCGCTTTTTTGGATAGTTTGGTGATATCTTGACCATTAATGGTGATGGTGCCTTTGGTTGGGTCAAGATCCTTGTATATAAGTCGAAGGAGAGTGGTCTTACCAGATCCTGATGGTCCGGTGATAACTACAAATTCGCCTGGTTTAATGTCAAGATTGACATCCTCAAGTACGGTCTCGCCGGTAAGAAATGTTTTGGTGACTTGATCAAGAGTGATCATTGGGCAGTATGGTGTAACTTAAAGTTGGTACGTATGACAATCGATAATTATTCTGTTGAGGCATTTAATTCGAGAACTTTGACCCGGCCTACATCCATTAGCCAACCAGCTTTTTGAGCATCAAAAGTCTCACCCCAAACAGTGACCTTATGACCGACGAGTTCGTCAAGATCGACTACGGAAGAGGTTAGATAAACAGTTTGAGATTCACCTCCGGGACGGATTAGTTTGTGACTACCCTCACCGTTGATGCCACCTTTCTCAAGAATGCCATCGGCAGTATCTGAGAAAGCATCAGACTCGACACCAAAAGTATCACCAGGTTTAACATTTGAAATGTCAGCTTGGCTAGCGGGGGATAAAGTACTGGTGGAGGTTGTTTTTGGAAAAAATTGGCTAAGGGCGTATCCAGAGGCTACCCCAGCAAGAATGACCAAAACTACAATTAATGGTCCTTTTTGTTTGATAGAGGTGGGTAGTGAGGGTGTGGCTGGAGATGTGGGTGAAGTAGTTGGAGAAGTGGGATTTGAGGAGTTTGATTGGGTTAGGTTGAGTTTTTTGAGTTCGGCCATAGCTAGCTTGTGATAGTAATGTTTTAAGTGTATCACAAGCTGGTGGTGATTAGGCTTTTAAAGTTGAGTTAGTTCGGCTTCAATAAAGCCGTCTATGTCACCATCGAGAACGGTGTCTGGGTCGGTTGAGGTATGGTTGGTACGTACGTCTTTTACTTGCTTGTAGGGGTGAAGGACGTAGGAACGGATAGAGTGACCAAATCCTGCGACATGATAATCTCCTTTAATTTTTTTAAGCTCTGCGTTCCTTTTTGCTTCTTCAATTTCCCAGAGCTTGGCCTTGAGCATCTGGAGGGCAAGTTTGCGATTTTGTTCTTGATAACGCTGAGTTTGGCAGCCAACAACGATGCCTGTAGGCTTGTGTTTAAGACGGACGGCGGTGTTGACTTTGTTGACATTTTGGCCTCCAGGACCTCCAGATCGATAAAACTCAACCTCTAGATCATCATCTTTGATGTCAATATCGATATCTTCGTCAACCAGGGGTAAAACCTCTACGCTAGCAAATGAGGTTTGACGTAAGTTATCAGCGTTGAATGGACTTTGGCGAACAAGACGATGTGTTCCTGATTCGTGTCTAAGGTATCCGTAAGCGTAAGGCTGATTGATTTCCAAGGTGGCCGATTTGATGCCGGCTTCTTCGCCAGGTGATTGATCAATTAACTTGTGTGGCCAGTTCTTTTTTTCAAGAAAGCGGGTGTACATGCGAAGAAGCATTGATGCCCAGTCTTGAGCTTCAGTGCCGCCTTGCCCCGCATGAACTGAGAGTATTGCAGGAACCCTATCAAGTTTACCGGATAGGTAAGTAGATAATTCAAGTTTTTTTATCTTTGATTCAAGTTGCTTGGATAATCGATTTAGGTCTTGGGAGATGCTTTCTGGGTCGTCTTCTTGCTGAGCGAGAGTGGCTAGGTCGATGAGTTCGCTTAATTCTTGGTTTAGTTTAGATAGGTCTTGAATTACGGCTTCCGTGTAGGAGAGATCTTGGAGTACTTTTTTGGCTTCATGCTCATTATCCCAGAGGTTTGGGTCGGCTGATTGTTGTCGTAGATGATCGAGGTTTTTTTTGAGACTGACTAGATTGAGTTTTGATTCAAGAGCTGAAATGCGATCTTTGAGGCCTGAGAGAGAACTGGGAATCATGGATGGTATTTTATCAGGGAAAATGTTTAGCGTTCTAGTTCGCTAATAATTTGATCACATGTTTGGCGTACCAGATCGGCAGCTTGTTCTTTGGGTAGGGACTGAAGGTCAGACATAACTTTTTGGGTGGTAGTAGAGATAAAGTCCCTAGCTTGTTGAGTGACTACGGAAGTAGAGGTGCCCATAACAGTCGAGGGGGATGCGGTTTTTTGAGAGTTCTCGTTGATGATTGGTTGTTGATCGATGAGTTTTTGTTTAAAAGTGAGAGCTAAATTACTATCACCGATGTTTAAACTTGAAGCCTTGTTACCAAGAGAGGAAAGAAGAGATTTAAGTTGGTTTGAAAAAGAAGGAGACTGGTAGATCAGATATCCAGTGATAACAATGGCTGTGATTAGTGAAATACGGACTATGACTGGCCCTAAATGTTTCATGAGATTAGTAATAATATAGGCGGTATCTTGAGCTGAAGCAAGTGTAATTAGCTTTAAATAGTGATAGAATTGCTTTTGAAATTTGTTATGGCAAAGAAAGAAAGCAAAGTTGATCAGAAAAAAGGTAACCGCCGTCGATGGTTGTGGTTGGTGGTGGTAGTAGCGATTGTTAGTTTGATTGGATGGAAGATTTGGCAGGGAGGTGAGAATGACACTGAAAAAGCTATGGTTTTGCGAGGTGAGGTGGTCGAGGAGTTGGTTTTAACAGGGCAAATTAAAGCTGAGGAGCATGCTAGTTTAGTATTTCAAACCGCTGGTGAAGTAGCTTGGATGGGTGCCAAGGAAGGTGATTGGGTTAAGAAAGGTCAGGTATTGGCAAAACTAGATACTGTTAGTCTAAATGCGGCATATCAACAGGCCTTGTCAAATTTAAGAGCAACCGAGGCAACGCTGGAAAGGGTGTATGACGAGGTAAAAAATAACGATGAGGATGAGGATTTTTTGACAAAAGAAAAAAGAACTGCCGCTGAGGTGGCAAAAGATAGAGCTTATGAGGGAGTGGTTATGGCACAGAGAAATTTACGAAATGCTGGCATAGTTGCACCGTTTGATGGTGTGGTGGTATCGGTAACTCATCCGTATTCTGGTGTTAACACAACTATGGCAGAGCGTCAGATTGAGTTGATCAATCCAGAGAGTGTTTACTTCTCAGTGAATGCTGATCAAACTGAGGTGGTTGATTTGAAAATTGGCCAAGAAGCAAAGATTCGGTTGGATGCATTTTCAGACGAAGAACTGATCGGAGAGATTGAGTATATTGCCCTAGCTCCAAAAGTCGGTGAGGTGGGGGCAGTATATGAGGTTAAGATTAGATTTGGAGAGGTTGATTTGAACAAATTTCGAGTAGGTATGACTGGAGATGTTTTCTTAACTCGTAAACAGGTTAGTAATGTTTTGTATGTACCACCAAGGTTTGTGAACTCAGAAAAAGGTGAGAGATTCTTGTTACTTGATGGCGGGAAGAAGGTGAAGGTAGAGGTGGGAGTTGAAGGGGAGGAGAGAGTTGAGGTCAAAGGAGAGGTGAAAGAAGGTGATGTAATCTATGATTAAGCTTGATCGAGTTTCTAAGACTTATTTTTTAGGAGACGAAGAGGTGAGGGCTGTTGATGATGTAAGTCTGGAGATAAAGAAAAAGGAGTACGTGAGTATTTTGGGCCCATCTGGTTGTGGCAAATCAACAATGATGCATCTGATTGGATTGTTGGAAGTGCCGTCGAGTGGAAAATTATTATTAGAGGGTAAGGATGTATCTAGACTATCTGATGATGATTTGTCGGAAATTAGGAACAGAAAAGTAGGCTTTGTGTTTCAATCGTTTAATTTAATAAATAAGTTTACGATTTGGGAGAATGTGTTAATGCCGACAAGATACGCCAGATCGAGCATTGATTTTAATGTTGAGAAAAATGCAGAAGACTTACTAAAGAGATTTGGAATCTGGGAAAGGCGTAATTTTTATCCAAACAAGGTATCAGGAGGACAACAGCAGAGGGCAGCTGTGGCGAGAGCGCTGATAATGAAGCCGTCAGTTATTTTGGCGGATGAACCGACAGGAAATCTGGATACTGCTTCAGGAGATGAAATTATGGATTTGTTAGCAAGTCTTAACAAAGAGCTGGGGGTGACGATAGTGGTAGTAACTCATGAACTAGAGATAGCTGAGAAAACTAGACGTCGGATATATATGAGGGATGGAAAAGTTGTAAAGGAAACAAAATGAAACTAAAGAACGGTACCTATCATTTGATTATCTCGGCGCTAGCTGATTTCAAGAGAAACAAAGTAAGAACTTTTTTGACTTCTCTGGGAATCATGATTGGAGTGTTGTCGGTAGTAATGCTGATCGCCTTGGGTTTAGGCTTGAAAAACTACATCAAAGAGTCTTTTGAAAACTTGGGGGCAAACATGGTTATGATCATGCCGGGAAGTGGTTTTGGAGGTGGTGGAGGAGGAGGTTTTAGTTCTCCGGCAGGGATGGTTGGAGGAATAAAATTTGATGAGCGAGATTTAAACTCATTGGAAAGAATCAGTGGCGCTGAGTATGTAGTTCCTGTTTATTTTAAATCTGCCTTAATCGAAACAGGAAGTGAAGAAGAATATGGATACGTTATGGGTGTAAATGAAGGTTTTTTTAAGACCATGGCAGCGGAGGTTCATGAGGGTAGACTATTTGATCAGTCGGACATACAAGGTAGAACAAAAGTAGCAGTTCTTGGTTATGAGATGGCTAAAGATCTGTTTGAGAAGCCCGATATGGCTGTTGGTAAGACGATTAGAGTTGATGATATTAGGTTTAGAGTTAGTGGAGTAATGGAGAAGATTGGTGATCCAGAGACAGATGGGTCGGTGGTTTTGCCATACACAACTACTTTTGGAACGATGAATCCTGACAAGACATTCTGGTCGATTTATTTAGGAGTATTGTCAAAGGATGATGTAGCCAGCGTTAAGGAACAAGCTGAGCAGATTTTATTAAGACGATACAAGGAGAGTGATTTTTCAGTGGTGGAACAAGAAGAGATATTGTCAACGGTGAATCAAATTTTTGGAGTGGTTAATGCGATTTTGGTAGCAATTGGATCAATATCTTTGATAGTTGGAGGAATTGGAATTATGAATATTATGTATGCCTCTGTAACTGAGAGAACCAAGGAGGTGGGTATTAGGCGAGCAATAGGGGCGACGAGACAAGACATCTTAATGCAGTTCTTGACCGAGTCGGTCATGCTGTCTTTGTTTGGAGGACTACTAGGTCTGTTGTTGGCAGTGATTTTGGTGATGATAATAAGAATTTTTTTCCCGGTTGCGATTAACTTTTTGGCAGTGGCAATATCATTTGGAGTCTCTACAGCAATCGGAGTTTTCTTTGGAGTATTTCCAGCAAGAAGGGCGGCTAGCTTACCACCGATTGAAGCGATTAGGTATGAATAAGAGACTGGGCGATTTGGATATTTTGTTGATCAGGTCCTTTTGAGTTGAATCCAGGTACTTCTAAAATGAGAGGGAGATGTTTTAACTGAGAATGGTTGACGAGATGTTTTAGGCCGGCAAGAGAAATATGTCCTTGTCCCAGATTGTGGTGCTGATCTCTGGCTGAGCCAAGGGGGGTTTTGGAATCATTAAGGTGGAGACAGCTAAGGCGGGGAAGTATGTTTCGCTGCTTTAGTTCTTTGATGAGCTGATCTGTCTGTTTAGTGTTGTTTAGATCATAACCGGCTTCAAAGAGATGGGCGGTATCTAGACAAACCTGAAGTCTGTCTGAAGAGATCTGGGAGAGAAGTACCTCAATTTCAGTAAGTAACCCGACCTTACCTTTTTGTCCAGAGGAATTTTCGATTAGGAGAGGGGTAGATTTCGTTTGACTGAGTAGCAGATTGATCTTCTGGATTAATTGAGACTTAACGGAGTTAAATCCCCTACCCTGATGAGAACCTAGGTGAACAATGACACCGGCTGCATTAATCTGGTCCCCGTTTTGGAGATCAACAAGAAGAGACTGTAAGGATTTGTCCAGTGTTTCTGGATTATCAGAGGCTAGATTAACTAGGTAGAGAGCGTGAATAAAGACGGGCCTGAGGTTGTTTTGATCAACTAGCTGGTTAAAGCGATCTACCTCGCTTTGGTCGTAAAGAGATCGTTTCCAGGTGCGAGGAGAGCCGGCAAAAATTTGAAAACAATTGGCACCAATGGAAAGAGCGTTGTTTACGGCTTTGCTTGGTCCACCAGCAGCTGAGACGTGAGCGCCTATTTTGCGGCCAGATGAAGAAGTGTTTGACACAAATTTAGGGGGTGATTTGAATAACCTTGATGGTGATATCTTCTAGAGGTCGGTCGTTGCTGTCAGTTGGAGTAGTGGCGATTTGATCGACAATTTCTTGGCCACCGACTACCTCGCCAAAAATGGTGTGTTTACCATTAAGCCAGGGAGTGGGGGCAACGGTAATGAAGAATTGAGATCCGTTGGTATTAGGACCTGAGTTGGCCATGGCAAGAAGATAGGGTCTGTCAAAGACAAGATCGGGGGCGATTTCATCTTGAAACTTGTAACCTGGTCCGCCAGTTCCAGTACCCAAGGGGTCGCCTCCCTGGATCATGAAGTTGGCGATAACTCGGTGAAAAATGGTGTTGTTGTACAGAGGTTCTCCGGTTTTTTGCCCACCAGTTCTAGGATCAGTCCAGGTTTTTGTACCAGTAGCTAGTCCGGCAAAATTACTGACAGTGAGAGGGGCTTTGTCAGGAAACAGTTTTATCGTAATATCGCCAAGAGAGGTGACAATGACGGCTGATGAGGCGAGATTGGGGGCTGGGGTTGCGGTTGGTTGTTGATCCATGGGTGGTGGTGGTAATTGTTGATTATCTGGTTGAGAGCCAGTTTGATTGTTTGATTCAAGATTAAGATTAATTTGGGGAGATGAGGGTTGATTAGGATCGTTTTCTTTTTCTAAGGCAGCATAATTACAGGCAGTGAGAAGAAAAGAAACAATGATGAGAGTGGTTAGTCTTAGCATCAGAGTTGGATTTTACCATGTTAGAATTTGGCCATGGAGAGAGAGGTTTACCCAAAACATTTGTATGAGCAAATTAGAAGAGAAATCGGGGTTGATTATGTAAGGCACGAGTTAAGGAAGTATCTTCCTTCGATAAAAGGGGAGGTTTGGAGAAGGATTGATCAGGATATTGAAGGGTGGTTTGATGAGGCACCGTTCTTGTATCCGGTAAGGGATTTTTGGAATGGTGTACACGGGATCATGATGGGGTTTAAGTTGTATAGTCACTTGCTGAATTTCATCACTGGAGAGAATGTTAGGTGGACAAAAGAAGAGATAGAGCTGGAGCTCTTGAATTTTGGCACTGTTAATTCATTGGTGAAGGAGATGGTTCCTGAAGGTAATGAGGTGAGACTGGCTATGAGTGGATATTTAAAAAATGAAAGGTTAAGAAAAAGTCACCTAGAAGAGATGCAAAAGTGGTATGAGATAACGGAAGAGAGATCGACTAATCCAATCATTGCGACTCAAAAAAGCATAGAAGGAAAGGACAAATTAGTGGTATATGATGGAAACGGGCGGACAACCTTGGCTGTACTTAAAGGGAGAGGAAAGATTCTTGCTTACGTGGGTAGATTTGTGGATGAGAGGCGACAACCAGAGAATTATTGGTTACCTACTAGTTTATTGATGGAGATTGTGCATTTTGTCAAAAAGGCTAAGGAGATGGGGGATGACAATTTGTACGATAGTTATGTAAGGGTTTTGAGGGATATGCTTGATCGATCAGATAGCGGCAGGTATGAGATGTTGAATAGGGTGGTTTCGAAGGGAAGTAAATTCTATGATGAGTTTATGGTTGATTTGGATTTGAGTAGGAAGGTATAATGTGGTTATGAATACAAGCGAACAAGGACGGAGAATTCATGGACAAGCAGAGGAAGCCAGGGAGAAAGGGGAGTTTGTGGATGCTTTGAGGTTTACTGATGAGGCTATGGCGGCATATATTGAGGATGGAGATGTGCTTGGTTTTGCCGAGGTGTTGCAGTCAAGGGTGTTAACGGCTAGACATTTGGCGGATAAAACAGGTTCAGAGTTGTGGCTTAGATATGCGGTTCATGCAGCTACGGCTGGGGTAGAGGCAGCTGAGAGGAGTGGGGATAAAAGTGCGACGGTATTACCCTGCCATACAGTTGGAAAGGTGTATGAGTCTTTGGGCGAGTATGAAGAGGCATTAAAGTGGCATGAGAGAGCGGTAGAGAGTAAAGACGACTTACCAGAGAGTCATAACCGAGATGGGTTCAAGGCAGAGATGATGGCTCACTTGAGTTTTTGTCAGATGATGACTGGTGATGAGGGTGGTTATGAAAGATTGCTTGAAGCAATTAACCTATTGGAGGTGAGTGATGAGTCAAGGTACAACAAGGATGTTTGGTTGTCAGGGATGCATATGAGTGCTGCGGAGGCTTTAGTCAAACTTGGAAGAAAAGAAGAAGCCGAGTCACACATGAGCAAGGCGGAAGAGATTATTAAGGCTAATCCTGAGCTGGTTTTAAGGAAAGAGCAATGGGAACGATTACGAGAAAGACTTTAGTTTTATATTTTTGGTAGGATTGAATCTATGGCTGGTAGTGTTTTTTTGGGAGTAGTGTTGGCAATTATGTTTTTAGCTGCTTTTTCTGAGTGGTTTGTTCACTTGGCAACAGGTGTGTATGAACTGATTCCTTCTGGATATCAATTTTATTCACAGATTTTTAGCTGGCTGGTTATTTCAGTTGTATTTATGGCGGTGGTTTTTTTCATACTAGCGGTAGTTTACGAGTGCCCTAGAGGAGAAAAGAGAGAGGGAGTATTTGCCTTGATGGACTGCTCTGTTTATTGGCAGATACGGGAGAAGTGGGGAGGTTTAGCGTTTGATGAGGTGAGCAAGGGTGTCAACACCCTTAACGAGTAGGTTTCTAAAAAAACGAGTGACAGGGTGTTCTTGATTGAAACTTTTTGAGCTGTGAGAGTTTTTGGTCCAGGCAGAGAGAATGATCCATTGATGTTGCTGTTTAACGGCAATGACGACGATACGTTTGTGAGGATAGCTTTTTATTAGTTTCCACTTGGTTGAGGAGAGGCGAATAGACTGGTCAGGATGACGAATGGCGTCATAGGCTTCATTGCGAGAGATACCACGCTGAAGAAGTCTTTGTTCAAGATGATTGGTCCAGACTAAGTCGCTGGCCATAGAGATTGGGTTAGCCTAGATTAGGATCTTCGGTAGGAACCTGAGAAGAGGTAGATCCAGTTGGGGCTGGAGTCGCAGAAGGGGTAGGGGGAGTGGCGGCAACACTGCCGGCGGCGGCGTTGAGGTTCTCCTGCGCACGCTTGAGTTCTAGGTCCTCGGCGGTGGGCTGCTCGGTTGTGGGAGCTGGAGGAGTTGGGGGTGTTGCGGGAGGGGTAGGAGGAGTGGTGGGGGGAGCAACTGGATCAGGAGTGGGAATTTCTACAGGAGCAGAAGGAGTGGGGTTGGGGGTAGGGGTGGGAGCCTGAGGAGGAAGATTGGTTGGATCGGTAGGTGTTGAGGTGGGTGGAGTAGGAGGGGTAGCGGGAGGAGTGGGAGAAGGATTGTTAACGGAAGGGTTTTGATTATTGTCGTCCATGAAAAAGCTTAATTATTAAAGGCTGTCTTGCCACATAGTAAAGGAGGAGGAAGGGTGGTGTCAAGGATGGTTCCTTAATAGATCTTGACCAAAGGCAATGCGATCAAGGGCTGCTTGGCTGGCCGTGAGCATGCGAGCAGGAGTAATGGTAAAGTCGCCCCAGCCGTGATTGATTAGATCAGTGGCATGAGTAAGTCTATGATCTTTTAGAGAGTCTTGAAAAAGAGAGAGTTGGTGATAGTCTTGGGAGACGAGAGACTGAAGAGAGATAAAGATGGTTTTAATGGGTTTGTTGGGTGAAGAGGAGGAAAGGTGAATAAGTTGTTTGAAGATGCGGCTGGTGTTAAAAAGAGGTTGGGGAAGGCGGTGCTGCTGATGCCAAGATGAGTGGTCGGTGTAGAGGAAGCCTAAAGACAAAGACTGGGTTTGAAAGCCGGCGCGACGGAGACGAAGAGCGGCTTTATGAGTGAGTTTTTGGATAATGGGTAGAGTTTTGTCTTTAGTAAGTGGTCGGGGGAGGACATAGGAGTGACCAAAGCTTTTACGGTCAAACTGGCGGTCGTCGACTTCATACCCACGAAGACGGGTAAACCAGTATTGAGCAAGGACGGAGCGGAAAGCAGAAAAGAGGCGGTGGTAGGAGGCGTTATAGAAGTCAAGAACTGAGTAGATGCCAACCAAATTAAGACGGGCTTGGTTCTTAAGATTAATACCATTAAGATCAGTGAGTTTTAATTGGTTGTAGATGGAGTAAAAGTTGTGAATGGTGATTTGATCAAGGCCGTCAGGCTTGTGTAGGCCAGCAGCAGTTTTGGCAAGAAATCGGCTGGGGCCTAGACCGATGGAGACGGTAATGTACTCGCCTATTTGTTTTATTCTTTGCTTGATTTCTAGAGAGATTTTAGGAAGGTCTATAGATGGTTGATCCGAGAAGTCGAGAGCAAACTCGTCAATGGATTTGGGAGTAACCAAGGTGGCGTAGGAATCAAGAAGATTCTTAAGTTGATGGTGGATGAAGCGGTACTTGTCAGGATCAGGTTCGAGAATGGTGATGTTAGGACAGATGGCCTTGGCTTGCCCGACACGAGTGCCCACCTTAATACCAAGACGCTTGGCTTCGATGGAGGGAGCGATGATACAACAACTAGGTTGGTTGTAGGCAGCAACGGCGATGGGGCGATGGCGGAGCAGAGGATTGGCTTGTTGTTCAATGGTGGCAAAGCAGGAGTTGATATCAAGATGGAGGATGGAGGCAGGTTTTGGGTTAAAGGGAAGATTGGGAGGTTGGATCATCTAACTCTATTTAAGTGGGTAGACCGTCACTTAGTTCCTCGAGAGTCCAGTGAAGAGTAGAGGTGTCTAGTTTAAGACGGAAGAAATATGAACGGGAGACAACCGAGAAGATATGGTAGAGAGTAGAACCAAGACGATATGAATGATGGAGACCTAACTTAGTAATGGGATATGAGTGGTTGTGCCAGATGATGGTTTTGGGGAAAACGGAATGGTTTTGATGATTAAAGAAGAGAGTGACAGAAACGGGTTCGTTGAGACGTTGGACCATGGGTTTAAGATAACCCGAATAAAAGGCGAAAGTCAAGAGGTTTCAAGTTTCCTGGAATTTTGCAGGTAAACACGTCAGGCGAGTGGCGGGCTAATTAGACGGCTGATAGGGAAAGGTGATATATAATCTGAATCATTGGTAAGGAGTTTTTTGAACGATGAACTACCAAACACCGTATGTATCGATTGTTTTAGGAGTTACGACTATCGATCAAAACAGATAATAGAATGAAGGTTTTTGAAAAACAATTTGAAAAATTATCGAGGTACATAAAAACTACCTCGAAAAATTTAGTCACTAGGTTTGTAGCCTACTTTAAACGGCTATTGTTTCCCATTTACCTGTTTCCCATAAAACTCGTTACTTACACCGTGTACTACCTCGTAAAATTTATCTTTAAATTTCTTATCGCTCTAATCAAAATCATTTTTGAAACGATTATCTTTCCATTCAAAAGTTTGAAGAATTTATTGAAGTCGATTTTTATTATTGGCGTGGTTGTATACATGGCCGCTTCTCTATTCGTCATCGCTGACTATATACGCAACCAATATGGGTGGTATGGAAAATTTCTTTGTTCGTTTGGTGTTCGGGAAAATATTCAAAAGTCAGTTGTTAGGGTTGTTGGTGGATATTCAGAGGGGACGGGGTTTTTTATTGCCCCAGACCAGGTTATAACCAATTTCCATGTCATAGCCGACGAGCCAAGTCCGAAGATTATTTTTTCAGATGGTAAGTTTGTTACCCCAAATCGGATCGTTGGAGACAAAGAGACTGATATGGCGGTATTGTTTACAGATGACAAGTATCCCGATATGGTCTTGCCGCTACCTGATAAGGTGATATTGCAAGCTGATGAACCATTGATTACGGCTGGATATCCTCTAGGAACAGATTTGGCGGGTAGTGCTACTTTGGTAAGAGGCAGGTTCATTGATTTTAGAAAATCGAAACAGATGACCGTACCGTATATTCAGACTGATATTAGTTTGGTTGATGGTATGAGCGGGGGACCGTTAGTTGATCAGTGCGGTCAGGTAGTTGGTATTAACACAATTGGTTTAGCGGGGTTATCTTTGTTTATTAGCGGTGACTGGGCAAAAATAGGAGTGCCAAACTTTACTGACCAGAACATTACTAAAATTCAAGTTGATCCGTCAGAGTCACCTCAAGGGGCGGTTGAGGCGTTTTATACTTATTTAAAAGCTAGGCGAATGGAAGATGGATTTGCTCTACTTAGTACTGAGTACCTTCAAAAAACTAATTTTGAGGAGTGGACAAATAGATTTACTGATATTTTGGATGTGGATGTTATTTTTGTTGAGCCACAAGAAAACAGTGAGGATACTGTGAATATAAAGTTTTCAACTAAAAATTGGAGTGGTGGTGAAGTTGACTATCATTATTATGAGGGGACGTGGCAGACAATTAAAGAGGATGGGGTGTATAAAATGCTAAAAAGTAAGATTCTGGAAGTAGATAGCCCTGGATGGGATTGGTTTTATTCTAATTAGGACAAAGTGCGATATGTGGTATATACCCAGGATATAATTGCTGATATAAGTCAAAGTATGTCCCGATCAAAAACAATTCAAATTTTTCTTCCACCTCTTGAAATCCAAAAACAAATTGTTGCAAAAAGTTGAGGTAGAGCGGGAGTTAGTAAATGCAAGTAAGAAGCTTGTCAAGATTTATGAAGACAAGACAAAATCTGTCCTAGAAAAACTATATGGGAAAGAATAAGAAATCATCGATTTCGTCAATTCAAGATCAATTAGAGTGGTTATTTTCAAAAACCACGGTTAAATGGATTGAGTGTCATCAGCATGAAGGTGTTGTTTGTGGTGAGAAACTTAATGTTGACCGATTCCTGCACGACCAGGGAAATCCTGTGTCGTTTACTGATAGACTTGAAACCCACTGGCAATCAAAATTCAATCAATTCGGGACTGACTGGTCCGAAGAGAGACAAAAATACAGGCTTCTGTACGACACAATGAGGTCATTTTTTGCCAGCTTTGTTGGTCTACGAATAAATAAAGTTGCATCGATAGAGAGCTCAGGAAAGAATAATAAGGAAGTAATCTTGTATGGTGATTTGGCAACATCACACTTAATGCAGATGTATATGTCTGGGAAGAAAGTTGTGGATTTATTCAAATCACTCGATATCGAATTTGACAATGTGCTGGGAGGCAAATTTTCGGAAACTCGAAACAAATTATTTGAGCACAATCATAACCCTAATTGCATTAATGACATAGTTTTGGAACCAGATTTCTGGTCGGTCATTGCAACAAAGTCGCTTTTACCTATTTATATACACACAAAAACTGAGCGTGAGTATGAAGCTTTTATCGATTATTACCAGGATTATTATGATATGGAAAAAATGTTTGTAAGTATTGTAGAGGGGTTTTCGGTATCAGAAGATAGAAACAAAAACAAAATATAAAACTATCAATGAGAAATATTAGAGTACTTGTTCTTGAGGATGATCTGGAGACAAATAAGAATATCTTGCAGTTGCTAAGGGAGATCGAGAACGAGAAGGAGGTTTGTTTTTCTGTTTCGATATTGTCTGATTACGTTGAGGTTGAGGAGTATGTAAACAAGAATCCACAGATTAGATTTGATGTTCTACTGCTTGATCGGGATTGTTTTTTGGGAGGATCATTTCATGTTGTCAATCTGGATTATTTTGATAAAGATAAAATCGTTTCAATCTCATCAGTGCCTAAATACAACAAAGATGCTAAAAAGTTAGGTGTAAGGAGGTCTGTTTGGAAGGACTACAAAAATTTGAAGAGTTTTAAAGAAAAATTAAGGGGACAACTGATAGAGATTGTTGAGTGACCGTTTTTTTGGCGAGTAAAGACTGGGTTAGGTGGCTGCTGGATTGAAACTTTTAACTTATCTGGGGATAGTGACATTTCTTGAATTTCTTGCCACTGCCACACCAACAGGGATCATTGCGACCCAGTTTTTGAGGTGATGATGAAGTCGAGGTTGATTTGGGTTTGGATGGTGCGGTACTGGTGGCATCAGGAGCATCGGCTTTGTGAGCAATAGCTTGACGAGTAAAATCGGGAGGGGGCTGCTGGCGAACCTGAACTCTGAAAAGACGTTGGGCAATTTGGAGGTCAATGCGAGAGAGAAGGGTTTCAAACATAACAAAGGCTTCGTGTTTGTATTCAACTAAAGGATCTTTTTGGGCATAGCCTCTTAGGCCGATACCATCTCGCAGGTCAGTTAAGTCGTCAAGGTGTTGCATCCAGAGTTGATCGATGGTGGTAAGAGAGACGAGTTTTTCAATCTGGGTCATCATGCCATCACCGAGCTTGGTGATGCGATCTTTGTAGGCGTCTGAGATGATTTTTTTGAGTCTGGTGTTGATCTCGTCTGGATTAGTGGTTGAGCTGATATAGCTTTTGAGTTGTTGTTGGGAGGTTGAGTCAAGAGGGATCAAGCTTTGGAAACTTTGAAGCAAAGTATTAGTCTCATCCTCGGTAATACCTTCTGGGGCAAGGATACCAGTGAGTTGGTCGATTTGAGCATCAAGAATTGCTTGAAGGCGGGCACGGAGGGACTCAGGCTGCTTTTCGGAGTCCTCAAGGATTTTAAGACGACGGGAGTAGATGATTTCCCGTTGGCGATTCATGACATCGTCGTACTCGACTACGTTCTTGCGTTGATCGAAGTAGAAGGACTCAACCTTGCTTTGAGCAGTCTCGATAGCCTTGCTGACCATACCGGCTTCTAAAGGTTGGTCTTCAGGGACCTTTAAGATCTCCATGAGGCGGGAGACTTGTTCACCTCCGAAGATGCGCATGATGTCATCTTCAAGGGAGACATAGAAGCGGGACGAGCCTGGGTCACCCTGGCGTCCGGAACGACCACGGAGTTGGTTATCAATACGGCGAGACTCGTGACGGACAGCTCCAATGACATGAAGGCCCCCTGATTTGAGAACCTGGTCGTGTTGTTTTTGCCATTGGTCTGGTTTTAGGTCGTCAGGACTGCCGCCCAAGACAATGTCGACTCCACGGCCGGCAATGTTGGTGGCGATAGTGACAGCGCCGACGGCACCGGCTTGGGCGATAATGGCGGCTTCATTTTCGTGGTTCTTGGCATTTAGAACTTGATGAGGAATTTTCTTTCTTTTGAAAAGACTAGAGATGACTTCGTTTTGCTCAATGGATTTGGTGCCGATGAGGATGGGTTGGCCTTGGTGGTGGCGTTGTTCGACATCAGCTAAGATGGCGGCGTATTTGGCCCGAGTGGTTTTGAAGACTAGGTCGGGGTAGTCTTGACGGGCAACAGGTCGATTGGTGGGGATGACGACAACATCCAGGTTATATATCTTCTTAAATTCATCTGCTTCGGTGGCAGCGGTACCGGTCATACCAGCTAGTTTTTGATACATGCGGAAGTAGTTTTGGAGAGAGATGGTGGCCAAAGTTTTGCTTTCTTGCTGGATGGTGACGCCCTCCTTGGCTTCGATGGCTTGATGGAGACCGTCCGAGTAACGGCGTCCGTACATAAGGCGACCGGTGTGTTCGTCGACGATGATGATCTCTCCGTCTTTGACAATGTAGTCGCGGTCTTTTTCGAAGAGAGTACGAGCTTTGAGTGCCTGTTCGACGTGGTGGACGGTGTCGAATTCTTTTTCGTAGATGTTGTCGATATTAAGATCGCGCTCGAGTTTCTTTAAGCCCAGTTCGGTAAGGTTGGCGGTACGAAGCTTTTCATCGATTTCATAGTCTGTATCGGCAGAAAGAGTATTGATGAGACGGGCAAAGCGGTAGTACTTGTCGGTGGGTTCGGTATCGGGAGCGGAAATGATAAGGGGGGTGCGAGCTTCGTCAATGAGAATGGAGTCAACCTCGTCAACGATGGTAAAGTGGTGACCCCGTTGGGTCATGCTCGAAAGAGACTGGGCCATGTTGTCTCGCAGGTAATCAAAACCGAATTCGTTGTTAGTGCCATAGGTGATATCAGCTTGATAGGCTTCTGGTCTAGGGCAGGGTTTGAGATGTTGGAGACGCTCGTCTTTGTGAACTGGGTCTTTGTATTCCTGATCATAAATGGCGGCTGGCAAGTCACCAGAGCCGGAGTAGATAACACCGACAGTAAGACCTAGATAGTGATACAAAGGACCCATCCAACCAGCGTCACGACGAGCGAGATAGTCGTTGACTGTCACCAGGTGAGCGCCTTTGCCAGTAAGAGCATTAAGGACTAGAGCGGGGGCGGCAGACAAGGTTTTACCTTCACCGGTTTTTTGTTCGGCTACTTTGCCTTCATGGAAGGCGATGGCGGCCATGAGCTGAACATCGAAGGGGCGCATCTTAAGAGTGCGGACCGAGGCTTCGCGAACGAGAGCAAAAACTTCAGGAAGAAGATCGTCGAGGGATTCGCCTTTGGAGAGACGGGACTTGAAGTTATTAATCCTGGCGGGAAAGTCAGCAGATTTGAGTTGTTGGGCTTGTTCCTCAAGCGAGTTAATTCTGGCGACAATCTTGGTGAGACGGTCGATTTCCTTTTGGTTGGTATCGAGCAGGTTTTTAAAGACGTTGAACATAAGTTGACGGGTTTGATTATACCGCGGAATTGGAGTTTAAGGGTGAACTAAAAGGATAAATAGCTTATAATTTGGAAACTGAAGATAGTCCATGAAAGGAGATAGTCATGGAACTATTATTGGCATTGCTCTGTCCAATAGGCCTGGTGATTATCGGTTTGATTTGCTACTGGTTTAGTTACCAGTTAGCAAAGTCATACGGGGTGACCGATGAAGAAATAGTCCAGGCACTGAGCCGCGATAGAGACTATCTGTAGTGTTTTGTGGTTTTTGATTTCAGGGGTGTTAGTCACCAACACCCCGTTGTTTTTGAATAGATATGAGGTAGTTGGAGGTGGTACGAGTAGTTGAGGTAGCAAAATGAGGCTTGAGGCGGTGATGAAAATCAAGGGTGAGTGGTTGGTATTTGCCCCAGAAAAGACGGTTGATGATAACAAAGGGTGATATTTGGGTGAGTTTTTTGATGAATTTAAGTGATTCTAGTTGGAGCGGAAACTGGTCTCCTAGATAACAATCAACGAGAGTAAGATCAAACTGGAGTTGGCTGTCTTGTTGGTTGACAAAATCAAGAGCATCTTGATTATGGAGAGTAAGGTGAGGGATTGAGCTGATCTTGAAATGCTTACGGGCGATGTCTATCACAACCGGATCAAGTTCAACACCAGTAATACGGGCCTTGGGCCAACGACGGGAAACAAGATGAGCGGCTGAGCCAGCTCCAAAACCAAGAAGGAGGATAGAATGGGGAGAGAAATCTTGAGGGAGGAGGTCGTCTAGAGCTTTTTTCCAGATTTTTTCGATGATTTCACCTGATTGAGTAAGTCCACCCATGTCAAGCCTGGTAGAGCCAGAGAAGGCGACTAGTTCAATATCGTTATTGTATTGAGAGTGAAATCGCTTGAGGGTTTGAGGAATGAGATATTGCTTGAGGTTCATGGTTGAGTGGCTGAGGCGGAGGCTTGCTGATTGGCTAACTCTGATTTGATTTGGTCGGCTAGTTCCCGCCACTGGTCGTAACGAGTCTGAAAGTCTTTGTTGGTTAGTTTGAGGGGTTTAAAACCGTGGGTTTGATAGGCGAAGTCTAATAAGTTGGCAGCTATTTGGTCACGCTCCTGTATAGAGGTGGCACCGGTTAAGATGAGGTTGACCGAAAAGTCGGCTCTGGTTGAGGTAAGGATAGTTGAGTAGCCAGCATCACCGGTATAGGCGATTTTTAGACCGTTAACGCCTGGATAAAGACCAAGTAAGGTATTCCAGTTAGGAAGATAATAAAAACCATGAGTGCTGGTAGCTTGTAGATCATCTCGATCAGAAAGGCCGGCTTGAACTATATCTGGATAATTTTGTTGTACATTGTGGACAAGAATGTATAGGTCTTCAAGTGTTGAGTATTGATTGTGATCATCATAGCCTTCTGGGTTGGCAAAATGAGTATTATTCATGTTCATAAGTTGAGCTTTTTGATTCATGAGGTCAATGAAGAATGGTATTGGTTGGTTGTATATGGCAGCACTACCCTCGGCAAGGACAGCGGCGGCATCATTGGCGGAGGTCGAGATCGAGGCTCTGACTAGTTCGAGGATGGTAAGCTGCTCCCCTGCTTTGAGACCGAGAATGGTTGGTTCTTTGGCAATGGCCTGTGGTGAGGCAGTAAGTAAATGTTGGGCGGGAGCGACATCAAGAGAGACCATGGTGGTGACTAGTTTGGTGAAAGAAGCAGGGGCGAGTTTTGAGGTGGGATTTTGAGTAGCATAGACATAACCGGTTAAGGGTTGATAGAGGAGGTAGGAGATATGTTCAGGGACGCCAGAAGGGGTAGAAAGATTGGAGTAGTCAAGATCTGGGGGTATGGAGAGACGAAGACTGAGTTTAGGTTTTAGGTCGGGCGGATTGATGGATGAAAATAGGGGGGAGAGAAGTGAGAGGTTGGAGCGATAATGGAAAAGGTAACCAACAAAGATGACGAAGATGATGATGGAGAAAAGTAAAAATAACTTAGTCTTCACGGCGCAGCAAGTCTTTACCAACATAAGGGACTAGGGGTGCGGGAACTTTGACCGTTCCATCTGCTTGTTGGTAGTTTTCGAGAATGGCGATGAGGAGCCTGGTAGAGGGGGCGGCGGTATTGTTGAGCATATGAGCAAATTTGAGAGTGCCATCAGCAGCCTGATAGCGAATGTTGGCTCGGCGAGACTGAAAGTCAGTCATGATTGAGTCTGAGGCAGTTTCACCGTAGTCTTGGCGTCCAGGCATCCAGGTTTCGATGTCATATTTTTTGGCTTGGGGTTCACCCATGTCGCCGGTACACATAAGCATGACGCGGTAATGGAGACCTAGATCTTGAAGGATTTCCTCAGCGTAGGAGAGGAGCTTTTCGTGCCATTGAAGAGATTCCTCAAGATCGTTTTTACAGATGATGACTTGCTCGGCCTTGAGAAATTCATGAACGCGGAAGATACCTTTGGTGTCTTTGCCGTAGTTGCCGATTTCACGACGATAGCAGGGAGAGAAGCCAACCATTTTTATAGGCAGATCTTTTTCAGAAAAAGTCTCGTTGGCATAGAGAGAGACTAAAGGGACCTCAGCGGTTCCTGCTAGGAAATAGTCGTTGTCTGGATCAGTTTCGTCTTGAGCCAGTCGATAGGTTTCTGATTCACCCCAGGGGAAGTGGCCTGAGTTTATAAAAGCAGAGCGACGGTTAATAATGGGAGGCATTACGAGATTAAAGCCCTTACCACTTAGTTTATCTAAGGCATAAAGCATGATGGCTAGACTGAGGCGGACTCCGTCACCAGTAAGGTAATAGCCGCGGAAGCCAGCAACTTTGGCACCCCGCTCTAGATCAAAGAGACCGAGACTGGTTCCAAGTTCGATGTGGTTTTTGGGTTCAAAATCGAGAGTAGGTTTTTTACCCCAGGTTTTAACTTGCTTGTTGCCGGAGGAGTCTTTGCCAATAGGAACGTCTTTTAAGGGCAAATTGGGGATCTGTAGAAGTAGATCCTGGAAGGACTTTTCAAGTTGATTAAGTTGAGGTTCAAGATCTTGGAGTTTACTTTTGAGAGACTTTGACTGAGTGATTAGTTTGGGGGTTTGTTTTTGTTTAAGCTGTTGATTGAGCTGATTTCGCTGAGAACGGAGATCTTCAACTTGAGCGATTAATTGACGGCGTTTTTGGTCAATATCAAGCAGATTATCAACAACCTTGGGGTTTAGGTTTTTGCTGGTAACAGCTCTTCTGACTGTTTTGGGATGGTCACGAATGTATTGAATATCAAGCATGAATATATTCTAGCCGATTTGATGGAGTTAACAGCGCTATTCTAGCACGGACTAAAGCCCCAAGTCTGAAGAGATGTCCTGTAGGGCATTAAGACAGATGGTGATGTAGTCATTGAGTTTGATGCCTAGTTTTGTCTCACAGAGGAGAATGTGGTCACGATGAACACCGGCAGCGAAAGACTGAGTGTGCCACTTTTTAAGAATAGAGTCGAGGGTAAGAGAGCTGAGTTTTTTATCAGGACGAACCAGGGCGCAGGCAATAATTAGACCAGAGAGTTCGTCGCTAGTATAGAGCGCCCAGTCAAGCTGAGATTGGGGTTCTGGGGCGCCTGGCTGCCAGCCCCATGCATGGGAACGGATGGCCTGGATGATACGGGAGTCAACGTTCTTGGACTGGAGTTCTTCGATGATCTTGCTGGGGTGTTTTTCAGGCTGATTGGCGAAGAGCTGGTAATCCGCGTCATGAAGTAAGCCAGCCAGACCCCAGAGATCTTCGTCTTGATTATAATGACGAGCGAGGGCACGTAGCTGCGCCTCGACAGCAAGCATGTGTTTGATTAGATTGGGGTTAGTGGTCCAGGAGTGAATTAAGTCTAGAGCTTGAGCTCGATCCATGGTTATTTGATGGCTTTGATGGTGTAGGCAATAGTACCGGCTGGAGCTTCGAATTGGGCGATTTCGCCGACTTTTTTACCAACTAGAGCTTGGCCTAAAGGTGATTCGTGGCTGATTTTTTGAGCCATGGGATCAGCTTCCCATTCACCGACGATGTGAAATTCTTGTTCTTGGCCGTCTTGCGTAAGGAGGACAACCTGATGACCAAGAGAAACAGTAGAGTCGCCATTGGCCTTGACTACTTCAGCTTGAGCTAGAATATGTTCGATTTCCTCAATACGTCCTTGAATCCAGGCTAGATCCTCACGGGCGGCGTGGTATTCGGCGTTTTCAGAAAGATCGCCAAACTCACGAGCCGTAGCGACTCTTTTAATGACATGAGGTTGACGCTCATCTTTTAGGACTTTAAGCTCTTTTTCTAGAGCCTGTCGACCTTGAACGGTAATTTTGATTGGTTTTTTATCCATATTTGGTTTTTTGTATTGCGATAATTTAGTATCTTGCTACAAAAAAGTCAATTTTGACCACAGAAAGCCAGGGATTTGGTTTTTTGTAGCCAGAAATTGGGAGAACTTTAATTTGGAGATGGGCAGTTCTCGGATGTAGGAGCGTATTATATGGCCAAAGTACCTTGATTGTCAATTATTTTTATTAGTTTTTGGAGCTGATATACTAGCTTGAGTTATTTCGTGACTGAATAAGGGGGTATGGATAAAAAGGGATTTTTTTTGGGTAGTGGTATAAGTAAGAGGACGCTATTTAGTCTGGCGTTGTTGGTGTCTGGCTTCATGCTTGGTTTACTCTCAACAATAGTGGCTGTAAAGATATATGAAGATAAATCTCGGGAAGGTGGGAATTACTTTGAGTTAAGAACTGAAGGATCTTCAGAAGGGCTAACCAATCCCTTACTGGATTGCAGCATGGCCAAGGGAAAATATTATTGACAATTTGTCGCCGTTCCAGTCAAAAATTGAGGGTGAGATAAGGGAGAGAGTAAAAAGAGGAGATATGACACATGTGTCATATTACTTTAGAGAGTTAGATAACGGGGTTTGATTTGCCATAAATGAGAAGGAGAAATTTACTCCCGCAAGCTTGCTTAAGGTTCCGGTAATGATGACTCTTTATGATCAGGCGTCAAGCGAGCCTGGTTTTTTGGAGAAACAAATTCCATATTTAAAAAACGGTGATTTTTACCAAAATATTCCGATTAAGAAGGAGATGGTTGAAGGTCAGTTGTATTCTGTAAGTGATTTGATAGCTCAGATGATTGTTTACTCTGATAACAATGCCTTATTTTCGCTTACCAAGATCCTTGATCAGCAAAGTCTATTTAGTTTGATGAGAAAGGTGGGTATTAAACAAGCTGGGATGTCAGAAGAAGAGCTGGTGGACGTGGTTCAGTACTCTTCTTTCTTTAGGATTTTGTATAACTCTTCATATTTAGGCAGAACATACTCAGAAAAGGCATTATCTCTAATGACTCAGATAGATTATCAAGAGGGTTTGCCAAAAGGTTTGCCTAAGGATATTCTTATTTCTCATAAATTTGGTGAGAGGAATTTGGGAGATTCAATGCAATTGCATGACTGTGGAATTGTGTATGTTAAGAAGCACAACTATTTGATATGTGTGATGACGCGAGGAAGAGATCTTAACAAAATGAACCAGACCATTTCCCATCTGTCGGCGGTGACATACAACAACGTGCAGTCTCAGGCTGAGTGATGTTTTTTCCGGCTTGTCATTCATAGGGTGCTGAGGTGGCTAAAGTGAGGAAAATACGCTAGAATTTAGGCGTCTTGGCCCCATCGTCTAACGGCTAGGACGCAAGGTTCTCATCCTTGTAATCGGGGTTCGATTCCCCGTGGGGTCACAAATATTGCAAGGTTCAGCGCAACCCGTTTGGGTGCGCTGAAAAGCCCGATACTGTTTGCTATTTTTTGATCGAATTGTTCGAAATCGGGATTTAGATCCTGTAATAGAAAATATATGAAATATAGAACACACTCGGAAATAAACGTATCATCACCTGGTTCTATCGTTTCAACTCTATTGTCTGACCCCATTATTACAACACTGTTGATATTAGGTATTGTTGCATCACTTTTTAGAGGTTGGGTAGCAGTTAAAGCGTTTATGTACCCTAAAAAAGAAGATAAGATTCCTACTTATCATATTGAATGGTATCTTCATCAAAGCTGGATTCATTTTATTGGATCGATGGTCGGATGGATATCCTTGATATGCATATATATCTACTTAATTTCCGGTTTGAAAGTTGGGATAGAAATAGTCTTTCTTTTAATCTTTTCATCTATGGGAATAATGGGTTTCCTACCATCTTTTTTATGGAATATTACGTGGTCAACGAATGAGCTTGTTAGAATCGTAAAAGAAAAGCTTTAAACTTAGTTTGTAGTTTTGGTTCCAGACCCGTATGGCACACAATTATTCAGTTATTGGTTCAAGGCGATAGATTTTGTCGTCATTATCCCTTACTTGGCCACGACCATCTCGGTTACTAGTAGAGAAGTAGATTTGGCCGTCTGGACTTTGGATGATATCACGGATTCGACCTAGATCTATTTCAAGTTTTTGATAGGAAAGGGTTTTTGTTGGGTCTTGACTGTCTAGGATGACATGAAAAATGCCTGATCCGCGTAGTGCCGTGAAAAAGAGGTTGTCTTTGAATTGAGGAAAGAGAGAACCGGTGTAGATTAAGGCGCCAGAAGGAGCTTCAGCGGGAGTAAAGACAAGAAGGGGTGGGGTAGTGTCTGGATGGGTTTTGTCATGACTGACAAGAGGCCAGCCGTAGTTTTGACCAGGTTTGATGAGATTGAGTTCGTCTCCCCCGCCGGGACCATCAAAACCAGAAGGTCCGTGCTCTGTGGCAAAAAGTTGTCCTTGAGGATGCCAGGCTAGTCCCTGGGGATTGCGATGTCCGTAGGAGTAGACAGGTGAGTTAGGGAAGGGGTTGTCGGTGGGAATACTGCCATCGTCGTTTAGACGGAGGATCTTGCCGGCCAGAGAATTAAGATCCTGAGCCAAGTTTCTCTGGAGAGCATCACCGGTAGTGATGTAGAGCTTGGAATCGGGTCCAAATTTGATTCTACAACCGGCATGATTATTGGCTGCTGGGATACGATCAAAGATGATTTGATCGCGAGCGAGATAGTCTTTGTGGTCAATTAATCGCTCGATTTTGTTATATAAAGCGTTGTCATATTGGTAAGTAAGGCAAACATAAAGGTAGTGATTGGCTTGATAATTTGGGTGAAGATCCATACCCATAAGTCCTGCCTCACCTTCTGAGATGACTTCATTGAATTGAATGAGTGGATCTGGGTTAAGTTGATTATCGGTTATTTGTCTTATCTTGCCGTCTCTTTCGGTGACGAGAAGTCTTTTTGGATCGGTGAAGACCAAACTCCAAGGAACGTAAAGATTGCTAGCCACTTCGGTTACCTGATAGTCGACTGATTCAGGTGTAGGAGGATTTTTTTTCGCATAAGGGTCTTCGGGAGAGGATTCAATCAGACTGACGGAAGTACCCTGAGGTAAGGGGTTGGACCAAAATTTGCGGTAGGTGAGAAAGAAGATGGTGGAGAGGAAGATGAGGGTTAATGGTATGAAGATGACTAGGGATTTTGGGAGAGGCTGTTTATTTCTTACCATCTTTAACAAAACCCTCTATAGCTCTTAGAATCTCCATGGGAAGAGCAAAGATGACGGTGTTTGATTGGTCAGAGGAGATGTCGTTGATAGAGTTGAGCGTTCTTAGGTGGAGAGCACCGGGGGCTTTGGCAAGAGTATTGGCAGCTTTGCCAAGGTTGTTGGCAGCGATTACCTCGCCTTCGGAGTTGATGATGGTAGCTCTTTTTTCTCTTTCAGCTTCGGCTTGTTTGGCCATGGTACGAACCATGTTTTCAGGAAGTTCGATGTCCTTAAGTTCGACGGTTTCGACATCGATGCCCCAGGCGTCAGAGGTTTTGTCGATGATCTTTAAGATATCGCTGGCAATTTTTTCTCGGTTTTGAAGAAGTTCGTCTAGTGTGACCTCGCCAGCAATACGGCGCATGGTGGTCTGGGCAAGCTGAGAAACAGCGCTGAAGACGTCTTCGACCTCGTTGATGGATTTGCCGGCATCTCTCACTTTGTAATATATAACGGCGTTCATTTTGATAGAGACGTTGTCTTTGGTGATGGTCTCCTGCTTGGGAACATCGACTGCTTTGGTACGAATATCAACCTTTCTGAAACTCTGAAAGATGGGCCAAACTAAACGCCAGCCGGGTTCAACGATACCGGTGAAGCGACCCATGGTATAAACGACACCGCGCTCATACTCGTTGATTTGTTTGAGAGAGGATAGGATTACGAAAATGACGATGGGGAGGAGGGCGTAAAACATGGGTATATTTAAAAAAATAATTAACGTATCTAGGGAGAATTATAGAGGGAATATTGGAGGCGGGCAAATATGCTATCTTTGAAACTAATGATGGTTAACAAAGAAATGACTTATATATTCTGGGGGCTGGCGTTGGCGTTGTTAGTATTTGGTTTCTGGACAAAGAATTACTTAGCTTTAATTTATTTCCCGCTGGGAACAATGGTGGGAGTGTTAATTTCCAAACCTAGGCCCGGAGGAAGATTGTGAGGATGAGTCTGGCTGAAAAGGTTTACCTGAAACTCAGAGAGGTTCCTAGAGGTAAGGTGACAACGTATAAATGGTTGGCAGAGGTAGCGGGGAGTAAGGGGTACAGGTTAGTGGGACAGATACTTAAAAGAAATCCAGATGCGCCTAGGACTCCTTGCCATCGGGTGGTTAGCAGCAACGGAAAGATTGGAGGGTTTGGGGGAGAGAGATCAGGAAAAAGAATAGAAGAAAAAATTAGAATGCTGGAACAAGAGGGGGTGGAGGTGGAGAAAGGGGTGATAGATCTTGAGCAATATGGATTTGATTTTAAAGAGTAAGAGGGGTTAGCTTGTTGCTAGTGGTTGATGGGGTGGTGATGAGGCTGGTTTTTTGAGTTAAATTTCTAAGAGATGGTAAGATTAGGCCATGAGAATGAGTCAGACGGTGATAAGGCCGGACAAGAATCCGCCTAAAGATGCCGCAACAATTAACCATAGACTATTGGTTCAGGCTGGGTTTGTAAGACAACTTACAGCGGGTATATACACATATTTGCCTTGGGGATTGAGAGTGCTTAGAAAAATTGAACAAGTAGTGCGTGAGGAAATGAATGCGATTGGTGGCGAGGAGTTGTTGATGCCGATGCTTCATCCGGCTGGAATCTGGAAGCAGAGTGGTGGCTGGGATAGTATTGACGTGCTTTACAAGCTAAAAAGCCGCACTGGTAAGGAGTATGCATTAGGACAAAGCCAGGAAGAGGTGGTGACGCCTTTGATGAGTGAGTTTATTAATTCGTACAAAGACTTACCAAGAGCGGTTTATCATATCCAGTGGAAGTTTAGAGACGAGTTAAGAGCTAAGTCAGGTATTTTGAGAGGTAGAGAGTTCTACATGAAAGATATGTACTCGTGGCATGAGTCACAGGAGGATTTTGAGAAGTTTTACGAGGAAGCAAAGAAGGCTTACCTTAAGATATTTAGTCGTTTGGGATTAGTGGCTAAAGCTACTGAGGCGTCGGGCGGGAGTTTTTCAGACAAGATTTCTTATGAATTTGAGGTATTAACTGAGGCAGGAGAGGCAAATATTCTGTATTGTGATGAGTGTGAGTTTTGCGTCAATGTGGATGATATTGGCAAGTATGATGAGGGAGGGGAATGTCCAAGTTGTGGTAAGGGGTTATTAAAACCATCAAAGGCTGCAGAGGTGGGGAATATTTTTGATTTGGGAGAAAAATATGTGAAGGCATTTGGATTGCAATTTAGTGACCAGGAAGGGAAGAAAAGATATCCAGTAATGGGTTGTTATGGTATTGGGATTAGTCGAACGATGGGAGTGATCGTGGAGAGATTCAATGATGAGAGAGGGATTGTCTGGCCAGAGAGTGTGGCTCCATTTATGGTGAGTCTAGTTAGTTTGGGGGTTGGAGAGAAGGCCGAAGAGATTTATCAACAACTGGTTAAGGGAGGCGTAGAGGTGTTGTGGGATGATCGGGAGGAATCGGCAGGAGTTAAGTTTGCAGACGCTGATTTGATTGGTAACCCGTATCGGGTGGTTGTAAGTGAGAGAACACTAGCCGATGGAGAGGTGGAGATTAAACGAAGGGACAGTGATACAACTGAGCGAGTTAAACTGGGAGAGCTGGTTGATCGGCTGATATGATTGAGCTTGGAGAATTGAGGTTAAATGGATATGGATTGTTGATAGGGTTGGGAATCTGGCTGGCGACTGAGGTTTCAGTATGGTCGGGAAAGAAGGAGGGGATTAAAAAAGAAGTGATTGAAAAGGGATTTTGGTGGGTGGTGGGGGGAGGTTTGATTGGGGCCAGGCTTTATCACGTAGTGGATTATTGGGAAATATATGGAAAAAATTGGATTGAGATATTGATGGTTTGGCGAGGAGGACTGGGAATTTGGGGAGCGATTGGTGGGGGAGGAGTTGGATTGCTTTGGTTTTATTTGAAGAACAAAGATAGGTTGGGCTTAGATTTGTTTAGATTGTTAGACGTAGCTGTAGTGGGAGTACCTTTGGCACAGGCGATTGGTAGATGGGGCAACTATATCAACGGTGAGCTGTATGGAAAGGTGACCAACTTGCCTTGGGGAATTAAGGTGATGGGGGTGGAAGGAAAAGTGCACCCACTTTTTTTGTATGAATCAGGACTAAATTTGGGATTGTTTGCATTATTGATTTGGGTGCTGATCAGGCAAAAAGGGGAAGGAGCGGGAGGAAGAGTAGCGGGTACTTATTTGATCGGTTATGGGTTAACTAGATTTTTCCTGGAAAGTTTAAGACCGGAAGAGATAGTTTGGCAAATTGGGGAAATGGCGGTAGCGCAAGTGGTGGCTGGAGTAGCAGTTTTGACAGGAATTGTTTTAGTCAAAAGAGGTGCCCGCAGGGGTGAAGAGTTGCCTGCGGGCAAGAACTAGACGGTGGCGAAGGAGGATTCTGGAACAAAAGTAATGATGACATCGCCGTGTTCAGGGGTCGTGAAGCTAATGGCGATTGCCTTTGCGTGAGTTACAACCTCAGCATTCTGGGGGATGGTGAATTTTCTGGTACTGCGCACGGTTGGGGTCGGGGCGATGTGGCGCATGCGAGCCAGTTTTTTGAGGTTGGTAAAGACGATCAGATCTCCTTCAATGCTGATGTCACCAACCAGTGTTTGTTCTCCATTCCAGTCGGTCAAGTTGACTGAAGCTGAACGAGTTGCCTTAAGTAGGCTGACAGCTTCGGCTAACGACAATTTAGACACACTAGCCTCCTAGTTAATGTTATGTACTATAGTTCTATTATATCAGAATTAACTGGAATATCAAGAAATAAGGGCAATTTTGAGAACGTCTTCTAGATTAGTGGCAAAGCTAAATTTGAGGTCTTTTTTGACCTTAGGTGGAACTTTGACGAGGTCTTTACGGTTGTCCTTGGGAAGGATGATGTGCTTTAGGCCTGAGCGATGTCCGGCAATAGTTTTTTCCTTGACTCCGCCGATTTCCATGACCCTGCCTCTTAAAGAGATCTCACCAGTCATACCCACCAGTCGGTTGATGGGTTTGTTGGTGAAAGCAGAGATTAAGGCAGTGGTAATGGCAACACCAGCGGAAGGACCATCCTTGGGGGTGGCACCCTCGGGAACGTGAACGTGGACGTCTGTCTTGGCAAAACGCTTGGGGTCGATTTTTAGCTGCTTGGCATGAGATCGAACATAGGAGAGGGCGGCTTGAGCAGATTCTTTCATGACGTCACCAAGCTGACCGGTTAACTGGATGCGACCTTTTCCTTCCATGAGAGCGACTTCTATAAAGAGAATGTCTCCCCCGGTTTGTGTGTAAGCAAGGCCAGTGGCGATACCAACACGGTTTTGCTCATCGGCTATAGTATGGGTAAACTTGCGAGGACCAAGGTAGGTGGATAGGTTTTTAGGGGTAATTTTGATGGGAGTCTTAACACTGCGACTTGAGGCAATTTTGCGAGCGACTTTACGAAAGACTTTGCTGATTTCACGTTCTAGATTTCGGACTCCTGCTTCGTGGGTGTAGAACTTGCTGATGTTTCTAACGGCAGCGGGGCTTAGAGCAATATCTTTGGGGGTAAGAGCGTTGGTGGAAAGTTGTTTAGGAATCAAGTGGTTTCTGGCAATGAAGTATTTTTCTTCTTGGGTGTAGCCGGAGAACTGGATGATCTCGAGACGGTCCCTTAGAGCTGGAGGAATGGTTTCTAAGACATTGGCGGTGGTGATGAACATGACTTTGGAGAGATCAAGTGAGGTGTCAAGATAGTGGTCGACAAAGGCATGATTCTGTTCAGGATCAAGGACTTCGAGTAAGGCCGCTGAAGGGTCGCCTCGGTAATCGGCACCGATTTTATCGATCTCGTCCAGCATGATGACCGGATTGTTCGTGCCGGCATCTATGAGAGATTGAACTACTCTACCTGGCATGGCTCCTACATAGGTGCGACGGTGACCTCTGATTTCTGCCTCGTCTTTGATGCCGCCTAGTGATAGTTTGGCAAAATTACGGCCAAGAGCTTTGGCGATTGAGCGGCCAACACTAGTTTTACCAACACCGGGGGGGCCAACAAAACAGATAATGGTGGGAACAATGGCCGAGTTAGCATTTTTATTCTTGAAAATTTTCTTGTTGCTTCGTTTTTTCTTGAGCTGCATAACAGCAAGGTACTCGAGGATACGTTCTTTGACCTCTTCAAGGGCATAATGGTCTTGCTTGAGGATCTTGGCAGCCTTAGTGAGAGATATATTATTTGCACTACTTTTGCTCCAGGGAATTTCAACCATGGTTTCAAGCCAGCTCCTGATGTAGCCCGATTCAGGACTGTGGAGAGAGAGTTTTTGAAGTCGTTTGAGGTCTTTGAGGGCCTTTTGTTTGGCAGCTTTGGGCATGCCAGCTTGATTGATTTTTTTCTTTAAAGAAGTGAGTTCGTCGCCTTCATCGTCTTCACCCAGTTCCTGTTGGATCATGCGCATTCGCTCACGGAGGACTGCTTCTTTCATAGATTGATCAAATTTGGACTGGGTTTTGGAGGCGATTTTTTGTTCAAGCTTGAGGACATTAATTTCTTTATCAAGGTGTTGATTAATCTGTTCGAGGCGTTTTTTTAAATCGGTTTGTTCGAGAAGTGCTTGTTTTTCGGGAGTGCTTAACTCAAGAATGGAGGCGACTTGGTCAGCAACTGAGGATGTTTCGGTTGAGTTAAGCAAACGCATGAGCATAGGGGTCTCGATGTTGGGTTTGCCGAGATTAACCGCGGTTTTGACTTGGGAGATGAGGTGGTTGACGGTAGCTTTGAGATAGTCGTCTTCCTGTTGGGTTTCGGGTAGTTTAGAAATGGCGGCAGAGAGGATGTTGTCGATGATAGTGATGTCGTGAATTTTGACCCTGGAGATACCTTTGACAATGGCATGAAGCTCATTATTAACAGGGATAGTACGCTGAATGCGACAAAGAGTGCCAACAGTGTAGATGTCTTTTAAGGTGGGCTTGGTAATGGAGGGTGATTTTTGGGAGACGATGACGATGAGACGGTCGTTTTTTTCGGCTTGAGTGACACTTTTAATTGAGCCCTTTCGACCAAAAGAAAGTATGACTTCAGAGTGAGGAAAAACAACACCTTCGCGAAGGGTAACGAGAGGAGTGATGCGAGGACTGGATTGATTTTTTGGAGGTTGCAAAAGAATAGCCATAGACTAGTTAATATATCAATATTTTAGCAGATTTCAATACCGAGTGCTAAGGGAGGTTCTTGAAATTGGTGAGAAGAAAGGATCCGGTTAGTATCACGGCAAGAATGGTGAGAATGAGGATGATTAGGAAGAGAACTGGGGAGAATTGAGAAGAGGTTTTTTTTGATTTCATAGACTGTTGGTATCAATGGTGTATTCTGGCGTCCAGTAATGGTTGGTGTCAATATGGGCGTAGGCTCGGATGAAAATGGAGATTGCGTCTGGAGGAGATTGAAGGGTGGCGGTAAAGATGCCAGGAGAGGTGAAGGGTCCGGAGAGATAGTCAGACAAGTAGAACTGATATGAAGGGGCGGAGGGTGAGTCTGTGGTGGTTAGAGCGGAGGGGGTGGAGATGGTGTCGTAGTAAATGGTGGTTGAGGTAACAGGCAGAGGGGTGGGGGAAGTTATTTCCCAAGTGATTTGATAGGTGTTGGGTAATTGTGGGTCGGGAGCAACTGAGAGAATATTGATATTTGGGTCAAGAGTGGGGCCAGAGTCGTTAAAGACTTGTTTACCTGAGAGGAAATCGGTGAGGGAGATGAAGAGAAAGGAAAAAACAAGGATGGTTATTGAAAGAATTAGAACTGGTGAAGGTTTGGTGTATTTCATTTGTTTAGCTGTTTTAGTTGTTTGGAGTCGATAATGATAGTGGTGGGGCCATCGTTGATTAGGTTAAGCTGCATGTACTGACCAAAAAAACCGGTTTTAACTTTTAGACCAGCGTCTTTGATGATTTTGACATATTCATGATATAGCTTTTGGGCAAGTGAGGGCGGAGCAGCCTTTACAAAACTGGGTCTGTTACCTTTGGAGACGTCACCCAACAGGGTGAACTGGGAGACAACAAGCAGCTCGCCATCAGAATCGGTTAGGGATAGATTCATCTTTTGCTGGGAATCAGACATGAGACGCAATTTGATAGTTTTATTGGCTAATAAAAGAGCGTCTTTAGATGTGTCATCGTCGGCCACACCAAGAAGAACAAGGTAGCCATGACCAATGGAGTTGCTTTGGGTGGGGATAGAGACCGAGGCTTGGGTGACACGCTGAATGACGGCGATCATGGGTAAATGTGTTGGTTTAGTTAATTAGAGTGTTGATTAGGAAACCTGAGAAATAGGCAGCTGTGGCAGCTAGAGCACCAACGAGCAACATCTCAAGGCCATTTTTGTACCAGGAGTCACGGGTAAGGAGTGTGCGAAGACTTCCTACAAGGAAGAGGGCTAGGGCGGTACTGAGTATGGAGCACAAGAAAGGATTGGGTATGGGTAAGCCAAAAAGACTAAGAAGGTAGGGGGAGAGAGGGAGAACGCCGGCTAGGTTAAAGGCTATAAAGGTAATAAGGCCATTGTGCCAGACAGCAGTGTGAAAGATTAGGTTGTGTTTGTGGTTATTTAGAAAACGGCGTTGCGAGCGCTCGCCGAGATAATTGCTTAAACCCATGGATATGCCGTCTGCGACCATGTTGGCGATACCAAGAATAAGTACAACTGAGGAGGATAGTTGAGCTCCGGCAACTCCGGCGACGACGGCAAAGGTGGTGACAATGCCGTCATTAGCTCCGTAGACAGCTGACTTTAAGTGCTCGCTAGTTTCAATACTTTGTTGCTGATTCATGTGTTAATGATAGCGCAAGTTTGTTGTATGCTTGAGTTGATGAAAAAGGTATTTGCACGATTGGCTGGTAGTTTGAAAATAAGTCGAGTGGTTCAGTTTCTGACTTATTCAGATATTATGATGTTGTCAGGATGGGGGTTAATCAATCCAATTTTGGCAGTTTTTTATATCAGAGCAAGTGGTAGGAGGCGGAGTGGAGTTGGCTGGAATGGCAGCAACGGTGTATTTTGTGGTTAAAAGTGTGGTGCAGATTCCGGTGGCACGATGGAATGATAATCGTCGAGGTGAGTGGGATGACTACTGGGTAATGATTATTGGTTCGCTACTGATTACCTTGTCGGCGTTTTTGTATATCGGAGTTAAGTATCCTTGGCAGGTGTATGCAGTTCAGGTTATTGGAGGTTTGGGAGGGGCTTTGTCGTACCCATCTTGGTTGGGGATTTTCACCAGACATATCGATAAACAAAGTGAGGCCTTGGAGTGGAGCTTGTATTACACAGCTACTGATCTTGGAGCGGCATTAACGGCTGGACTGGGTGGGTATATAGCAGCGAGTTTTGGATATAGCCTGTTGTTTGGGGTGGTGGGGGTGAGTTCTTTACTAGGAACGGCGTTTTTGGCCGGGGTGGCTCAGGAAATGAAAAGACGGTAGAGATGTTTGAAAAGGCATTTCGGCGAGTGGATTAGGAAGGGTAGAGGATCTTGACGGGAAAGTTCGGCGAGGAGGTTAGGTTTTGCTGATGATCTAGGGCCAAGTATTGAGTCTGGGTGTGTTGAGTGATGGTAGACCAGAGAGAAAGGGGGGTTACAAAAAGAGCGGTAGCAGCGGCATCGGCGGTGAGAGCGGATGAAGAAAGAGTGGTGAGAGAGAGGATAGTGTTAACGGGGGTGTGTTTTTTTGCATCAAGAAGGTGATGAAAAGAGCCAAAGCGGCGTTTTTGAGAGGTGGAAGTGGCGATGGCTTGATGGTTTAAGCTTAGAGTGGCGATGGCAATATTGGAGTCAAAAGGGTGTTCAATAGCTATCCTCCAAGGAGAGAGGTCTTTTTTGGTGGTGCCATAGAGATCCCCACCACCATCAATGAGGAAATAGGGGGTCTGATGCTGGTGGAGAGTTTGGGCTAGTTGATCGATGAGGTAGCCTTTGCCGAGCGAGCCTAGATCAAGCTTGACTTGGCCACGGCGAATGAGACGATTGTTTTTAAGATGGTAAGTTCCGGGTATATGTAGGTGGTGATCAGTTTTAGGCGTAAAAGAGTAGTGTTGATCGTAACCAATATCCTCAAGTTGGGTGGCAATGTTGAGGTCGAAATGGCCATGACTTAAAGACTTGAGCTTAAGTCCAAGGTTAATCATGGTAAGCAAATCGGGAGAGAGGGGATAAGAAGGAGAGGATGAGTTGTTAAGTTGTGAGAGTTGGCTGGTAGAAAGAAAACGAGAGTATTTGGCTTCAAAATCAACTAGTTGTTGTTGAAGTAGAGAGTAAAGATGGGTGGGGTTGGAAGGACGAAGGGTGTCGATTATGATAGACCAACTGGTGCCCAAGCCGGTCAGGTTGAAGCTAAACATTAATTAAGACTGGAGTTGTTGCTGGAGTTTAAGGAGGGCGTCGTTAAAGGCAGTGGTGGTGACTGAGGCGCCACTAACTCGATCGATGGATTTTAGTTCAGAAATTTTTTGACCAACAACAATGGAGGCAATATTTTTGGCGAAGTCTTGTTGGTATTTTAGACTGGCTTTGTTGGTGGTTGTGATGCCGATTTCAACGGAGGAGATAATGCCGTCTTTGATAACAAGGGAGAAGGAGTTTGACTCCGCGCCTTCAGGAACATCGTATTCAACGGTGGTGGTGTAGGTGTTACCATCGACTGTCCAACTTGGTTCTTGAGTGATGACTTGTTCTGTTTTAAGTAGTGATTGGAGATCAGATATTTGACAGGCGGATAGTGTGAATACGGCGATGAGGAGAATGATGGGATAAAAACGGTTCATGGCTTTGTTCTAACACGTTTTGTTAGGGTCGACAATATATTATGATGAAAGAGTATGCGGAACTTAGCTTTTTGGAGGAAACCTATTTTGTTAACAGTCATTTATCTGTTGGTACTTTATGTTTTGGCAATATCTAGCCGTTTGGAGGGAGGGTACGAGAGGGAGTTGTGGAGAGTGGTTTCGTTGGTGGGAGGATTTTTGGTTCCACACTTGTTGGTGTTGGCCACTTTTGGAGCTAAGCCGAGAATAAGCAACTTGGCGATTACCGTGATGATACTGGTTTTACTGGCTGATGTAGATGCAAAACCAGGGTTAATGGCGGGGCTGGGTTTGGTGACGGCGTTGATAAAAACAGTGGTGAGGTTCAAAGGTCAACCAATATTTAATCCGGCTGCGATTGGATTGATGATAATGACGTTGGTGGGATTATCAACCACTTGGTGGGGGGTTAGTTTTGCGCCTAGACTACCTGTGTTTAATATGAGCGTGGCAATGTTGCTAACATTACCGGTTGGTTTATGGTTGGTTTGGGTATATAAAAAGATACCTACTTTAGTTGGAGTGAGTGTGGCTTTCGCGGCAATTTATGTGGTTCTGGTTGGAAGATTGCCGTTGGCCATAATATTTGAAGGGACATTTGGATTTTTCTTGTTACTGATGGCGACTGAGCCTAAGACATCGCCAGTAATTGATTGGCAGGAGTGGATTTATGGTTTGGCGCTGGGAGGTATACTGGCGGTGATGATGATAAACAAGTGGGGAGGGTCGCCTTATTTAAGTTCATTACTAATAATGAACTTTATATTTTCGGGGTATAAGTGGATCCAGCTTAAATTGGCGTGATGAAGAAAGTTTGCTTGTTTGTATTTGAGGAGGAGATGTTAGGGTAGGAGAGGAAAGTTGTCGAGAGAGAACTGTCCGGCAGGAACGGAGTTAAGATGTAGTTTCTGGCGCAAGAGATTTAAGAGAGAGCCAATCTTGGTGTCTCTAGTTTCTTGAGGGTTTGTCTCTGGTTGAGGTTTTATGGATTCATTCATATTTATAATTTATACTAGTTTTAGTCGAGCAATTTTTTGTTCAAGTATGCTGGTGACTTTTTGCCAGCAATCCCGATCGACTTGGATTGAGATGCGATGTATGGCAGAGTCGATGGCCAGATAGGTGGCTTGGGTTAGTTCAAGGTCGATCTGACTTGAGTCAAAGTATTGCTCAAGAAGCAAGATTATATCATCTGGACTAGTCATTTGGCTAGTTTGGGTGGATATTTCAGGGTTTCTTGCTTTAGCTAATTGGTTGGCGGCGTGATGGTGGATTTTGAGAATGAAGGATTTAGTAAGAGACTGAGCATCCTCGGAAGAATGGCCCAAGGCTTCAAAGACTTCAGGTAGGGCATAGCTTAAAAATTCAATTAAGGCTTTATGTCTGAGAACGGCCTGCATGGGCATATCTTATCACTAAAATGATTTGATATACTGGGCTTATGAAGATCAAGTTGGGCTTAGTATTATTTGGGTTGGTATTTTTACTGGCCAGATCGGCTGCAAGTGTTGAGGCGCAGGTGGGGATGATGGCGAGTGAAGGGGTGGATGAGGAGTTTGGTGGCCATGAAGAGCTGGAAGTAGTGATTGGTGAGTTGGTGGATAAGTATGAGGTGGAGACGGTAGATGATCTTGATTGCGAGTTAGTAAGTGATGAGGATATGGTGAGACTTGGAGACGCAGTGATGGAGCGAATGCATCCTGGAGAGAGACATGAAGAGATGGATCGGATGATGGGTGGCGAGGAGAGCGAGGGATGGTGGAATGTCCACTTACAGATGGGTAGGAACTATTTGGGATGCGATGAAGATAGTCCGGCTGTGGTTTGGGGAGGAGCGATTGGAGGAATGATGGGTAGAATGTGGCCGATGGCTTTTGATTGGGACAGGTGGGGTGGAGAGGTAGAGGTGAATGACAAGGCTTTGAATTGGGTTGGTAAGTTTATACCCTGGATTGGGTTGGTTGTATTTTTGGTAATTGGAGTCAAGTTATTGTTGTTGGTTTTGGTAATCACTTTGCTAGTAATGGCGATTAGATACTTGTGGAGGAGTGGTGATATGGAGGGTGGGAAGGTGGGGAGTTCTTCTAGAAAAAAAGGTAAGTAATGGTTGAGGGAGAGGGTTGACAGAGGTTGTGGTGGTAGTATATATTCGAAAAAGCGAATATGTATCAGGAGGTATTTGAACTACAAGCTGAGTTATTAAAGGCACTGGCTCATCCTAAGCGACTGGAGATTCTGCATTTACTGCGCCATCAAAGTCTGAATGTAAGTGAGATAGTGGAGATGTTGGGATTGCCACAAGCCAATCTATCTCAACATCTGATGGTGATGAGAGAGGCGGGGGTGGTGGAAAGCCAGAAGGTGGGTAAAGAAGTGTTTTATCGGTTGAGTGAAAAGAATTTTGTGAAGGCGAGTGATTTGTTAAGAGAGGTGTTGATTAAGAAACATAAGGGTGAGAGGGTTGCTGACGAGCTGGCTTTTAAGATGCAGGACTTGTGGCCGGTGGTGATTGATCCGGTGTGTGGCATGAGGCTATCACCTAAAACGGCTGGGTATGCTGTTAGGAAAAATGGGGAAAGCTACTATTTCTGTGCTGAGGGGTGTATGGAGAAATTTAGACATGACACAAGTCGATATATTAATTTGAAAAAAAATGATGATGAGTAAGACTACAGTAATGGCCATAATTGTGGGGTTAGTGGTGTTGTTTGGAGGGTCGGTATGGTTGGCGAGCACGATGGCGAATTCTGCCCAGGTAGAGATGAGTGAGGGCGCAGTGGCAGTAGTGGAGGAGAAGAGTTATGACTGGGGGGAGATTAAAATTGATGGCGGGATAGTGGAGAAGGTTTTTCTGGTTAAAAATGAGGGGGATGAAGTGTTGAAGCTATTTAATGTGGAGACTTCATGTGTGTGTACGACAGCGCAGATGGCTAAGGGTGAACAGACCTCGCCAGTGTTTGGAATGCACGACAAATCTCAATATGTACTGGAGGTTGATCCCGGGGAGACGGTTGATGTATTGGTTAAGTTTGATCCGATGTTTCATGGGCCAAATGGGGTGGGGCCGATTTCTCGAACTGTGACGATTGAGACCAATGATGTAAGTAGTCCAAAACTGAGTTGGATGTTAACGGCAATGGTCGTGAGGTGAGTTGAAAATTAAAAATTAAGGTTGATAAAAATGGATAGTAAAAATAAATCAAAAGTAAATCGGTCGGGGGTTGTTGGGGTATTACTGTTTGCAGGGTTAGTGATGATGGTCTTGACAGTCTGGGCCGATATGTTTGAGGTGCGATTAAAGGGTGAAAGTAGGTTGTTGACTCGGATTGGTTTGATTACTCCAACACCAGCTCCACTACCTGAGCCGACATACGATAATCTGGCGGAGTTGGTGGTGCCAACAGAAGGCTATACGGTACCTATTAAGTGGGGACAGGTGGGCCAGAGATTAGTAGAGACTGGCGCAATTGATCTGGCGAAATATGAAGAGAATTATGGCGATCCAAAGTACGATGAGTTGTTGAGATACCTGACTGAAAATAAAGATGATGGTATTACGATTGATAAAAACAATGCGTATTTTTGGGTGAATACTTTGTGGGCGTTGGGGCTGGTACAGGCTTCCGATGTTCTTGATAAAGGGATAATGGGGACTGAATACAGGAAAGATCTGGGGAATTTTGCTTCGACCGCTGGTTGGACTTTGGGATCAAAGCAGGCGGTTGATTTGTATAGTTCGGCGAGGATAATCGATTTGAGTGATGAAGAGCAGGAGATGGTGGCCAAGATTAGTGGAGGTATTTATCGGCCATGCTGTGGGAATCCCACTTCTTTTCCTGATTGCAACCATGGGATGGCGATTTTAGGATTGGTGGAGTTAATGGTTGACCAGGGTTTCTCGGAGGAAGAGATTTATGAGGCGGCACTGGCGTTTAACTCGTACTGGTTTGAGCAGACTTATGTCGATTTGGCATACCACTTTCAGACGAAAGAGGATAAGTTGTGGGCGGATGTGGATGCGGCTGAAGTGCTGTCGGCCAAGTATAGCTCGGCCCCTGGTTACCAGCAGATTAAACAAGAGATGGGCAATATCCCTGGAAGCAAGTCTTCTGGAAGTAGTTGCGGGGCATAGAAGATGAAACAATCAAAGAAAATGATGCTGGTGTGGTTGTTGGTCTTGGTGGTGTTAGCTGTGGGCTGGTTGATGGGAAGAGGTGCTAGTGAGGGATTAGAGGATAGTGATAGGGTAGGACGTGAAAAGGTGGTGGCGGTTAAGGCTGAAGACGCTGATGAGTGGCTAGAGAGGGATGGTGTGTTTATTTTAGATGTACACACTCCAGAGCAGCAGCATCTGGCGGGGACGGATGCGTTTATCCCCTATGACCAAGTGGCGGAGAACGTTAACAAGTTACCAGAGGACAAGGGTGTTCCTATTTTGGTGTATTGTAGATCAGGCTCGATGAGTAAGATCGCGGCAGAAAAGCTGGTGGAGATGGGGTATAGGAAGGTGTTTGATCTGGTAGGGGGAGTCCAGGCGTACCGAGAGTCTCATGCAGGAGTGCTGATAAAGCCTGAGAGAGTTGATTTAGGGGAAGTTGATTACGTCAAGGGGGCGGAGTTGGAGTTTAGGTTGGTAAATAACACTCCGACTGAGTTAACGGTAACAAGGTTGACTGGTTCTTGTTCTTGCACAATACCCTCGATGGAGGAGGTGACAGTAGGGGCATATGAAGAGGTCCCAGTTAAGGTGGTGTTTGTCCCTTCAGTGCATGGAGACGATTCTGATTTGGGAGATTTAACTAGACAAATATATATCGAGACGGATAATCCGAATTTTAAAAATTTGAGCGCTGAGTTTACGGCGATAGTGAAAAGAAAATGATGATACAGATTTCGTTGATAGCGGCTTTCGTGGCAGGCATGGTGGCGTTGTTTGCTCCTTGTTGTGTGACTTACCTATTACCCGCTTATCTCGGGAATGTTTTTCGAGAAAAGAAAAAGGTGTTGTTGATGACTCTGATTTACTCATTGGGAATCATGGTGGTGATGCTACCAGTGGTCTTAGGGGTTAAGGCGTTGAGTAGTTTGTTTTTTAGAATGCATGACTGGACCTATATCGTTGGAGGTATGGTGATGATCGGGGTGGCTTGGATGTCACTTTTTGGCATAAAACTGCCAATGCCAAAGTTCAGCCGCCGTGGCTCAGGCCAGAGAGTGGATGCCTGGTCGACCTTTATCTTGGGTGTGTTTTCCGGCATAACGTCAAGTTGTTGTGCACCAGTATTGGTTGGGGTGCTAACATTGTCGAGTATGGCGCCGGGGGTGATTTGGTCGTTACTCGTGGGGGTTGTGTACGTGTTGGGTATGGTGACACCGTTATACATTGCTTCCTTGTTTATCGATAAAAAGAACTTGTTGGCAAGTCCGCTATGGAGAAAGAGGCTGGGGGTAATTCGCTTGGGTAGTAAGGAGTATTTGGTGCTGATAACTGACCTGGTGGCGTTTATGGTTTTTTTGACAACCGGGGTGTTGATGATTTGGTTGACCTTAAATGGAAATTTGGGAATGGATATGGCAGAAAGTGAGACAACAAGATTGATTTACGCGATTGCTTTTGGCATAACTGAGAGAGTGCAAGGGTTTTGGCTGGACGGATTGTTTGTTGCTGGGGTGGTGTATGTAGTTTATAAATTGGTTAACGTGGCCGTTAGAAAGAGGTAAACATGACTAATGTGGATTGGTTGGTAATAGGAGGGGGGGTTGGTCTTATTATTGCGATTGCCTATTATTTTTTTGGGCCTAAGAAAGGGGTAAAGGTGGAGGAGCAAGATGAAGGGCAAAAAGTGGAGATACTGGTTGAAGGGGCGTATGACCCAGCCGTTGTCGAGGTGAAAGTAAATAAGTTGGTGGAGGTGGTTTTTGATCGCCGCGACAAGGGAGATTGTACCGAGTGGGTGATATTTGACAAGTTGCCCACAAAAGAAAAGAGGGAGGTCAAGGCGAGATTACCAGAGGGAAAGCGGACTGTTGTTAGATTTACCCCAACAAAAGTGGGGACCTATAGCTTCACTTGCGGGATGGGCATGGTGCGGGGAAAATTAGTGGTTAAAAAATAATAGAAACAGAGGGAGGACGAATGGAAAAAAACAAGACAAGAGTGAAGGTTGTGGGAATGCACTGCGCATCGTGTGCGGCTAATTTGGAGCGGGTTTTTAAGAAAATACCAGGGGTTAATAGGGTTGGGGTTAATTATGCAACTGAGGAGGCACAATTTGAGGGTCAAGTAGACCTAACTCGAGTGCAGGAAGCGGCTAGAAGCATTGGCTATGACATAAAAATGGACGGTGAGGTAAAGAAAGAGGACTCGGCTTTGGAAGAAAAAAAGATTAAGTTATTGATTGGTGGGGTGATTTCTATCTTGTTAATGATGTTGTCAATGAGGGACTGGTTTGGCTGGTTGCCTAATTTGTCGATGGGGGAGGCTAATTGGATCGGATTAGTGTTGGCAACGCCGGTACAGTTTTGGGTTGGGGGCGAATACATGATTTCGGCATGGAAAGCGTTTAAACATCGGTTGGCCAACATGGACACTCTGATCACGACAGGGACCTTGGCGGCATATGTGTTCTCGGCGGTGGTGACGATCGCTCCTGATTATTTTGTCCAGGCAGGATTGGATCTTCATGTGTATTTTGAGGTAGCGGCAGTGGTGATTGTGTTGATCATGTTAGGGAAGTATTTGGAGGCAAGGGCCAAGGGACAGGCCGGGGAAGCGATTAAAAAACTTCTGGGATTGCAAGCCAAGATGGCTCGGGTAAAGAGGGGGCGTGAGTTTGTTGAGGTGGCTGTTGATCAGGTGGTAGTGGGCGACGTGTTATTGGTTAGGCCGGGAGAAAAGATTCCAGTAGACGGAGTGGTGATTGAGGGTGAAAGCACAGTAGATGAGTCAATGGTTACTGGCGAGTCGTTACCGGTGGAGAAGAAGAAGGGGGACAAGGTGGTGGGAGCAACAATAAACAAGGTGGGGAGTTTTCTTTTTAGGGCGACAAAGGTGGGGTCTGATACGGTGTTGGCTCAAATTGTAGAACTGGTCTCTCAGGCTCAGGGATCGAAAGCGCCAATCCAAAAATTGGCTGATGTGGTTTCTGGATACTTCGTGCCGGTGGTAATGATGCTGTCAGTGGCAACCTTTGTGGCTTGGTTTGTGTTGTATCCGGGAGTGGCGTTTGTGCCAGCGATGGTGGCGGCGGTAACGGTGTTAATAATCGCATGTCCGTGTGCTTTAGGACTGGCAACGCCAACAGCCGTAATGGTTGGAACAGGAAAAGGGGCGGAGAAAGGGATTTTGATAAAGGACGCAACGGCACTCGAGCAATTAAATAAGGTGCGAAGCGTTATTTTAGACAAAACAGGAACTCTAACAAAGGGAGAAGTGGAGGTGACTGAAGTCGTTTCGTTGAGTAGAGCTAGGGAGAAAAGGATTGTTGAGTTGGCGGCGGGGGTAGAAAGCCACTCAGAACATCCACTCGGCCAGGCAGTGGTTAAGTATGCAAAAAGGAAGAAATGGCGTTTGGACAAACCGGAGAAATTTGAGGCAATGACTGGTGTCGGAGTGAGAGCCATAATTAACGGAGACGAGGTGGTGGTATCAAGTCCTGTCTATGCAAAACGATTTGGCTTAAAAGAAATGAGTCGTGTTGAGGAATTTCAGTCTCAGGGGAAGACTGTTTTGGTAGTCTCCCTTAATAGGAGAGTGATTGGCCTGATTGCGGTGGCGGATACTCTTAAAGATGACTCTAGAGATGCAGTAAAACAAATGATGGAGATGGGAGTAGAGGTGTACATGTTGACTGGTGATAATCCAAGAACGGCTAAATCAATTGCCGAGGAAGTGGGAATAGACCGGGTGATGGCGGAGGTGAGGCCTGAAGATAAGGCGGCAAAAGTAAGAGAGCTGCAATCAGAGTTGCATGGTCAGGGTAAGCTAGTGGCGATGGTGGGTGATGGGATCAATGACGCACCCGCGTTGGCGGCTGCAGATGTAGGTATTGCTATGGGAGCAGGTACAGACATAGCAATGGAATCTGCGAGCGTGGTATTGATGAATAGCAATATAGAATCAATCCCCCGTGCCATTAAACTTTCCCGAGAGACCTTGAAAGTTATTAAGCAAAATCTTTTTTGGGCATTTGGGTATAACGTGGTACTAATACCAGTGGCGATGGGCGTGCTTTACCCGATTTGGGGAGTTGTGTTGAATCCAATGTTAGCAAGTGCGGCAATGGCACTTTCAAGCGTCTCAGTAGTAGGTAATGCATTACGATTAAAAAAGGTACAATTGTAGGATTATGACTTTGTCTTGGCTATGAACTATTGGATTATTTTCTTAACTGGTTTAACAACAGGAGGGATCTCTTGTTTGGCGATGCAGGGAGGGTTGTTGGCAAGTGTGATTGCGAATCAAAAAGGTGAGGAGCTAGGACAAGGTAAGTCAAAGCAGGGATTAATGGAGCTTGATGCACTTGATTGGTTACCAGCAGGGATGTTTTTGTTGTCTAAATTGGTGGTGCACACGATATTTGGATTCTTACTTGGTGCTCTGGGATCAGTGATTACTTTAAGCCTTGAGGCAAGACTGGCTTTCCAGATATTTACGGTGTTGTTTATGCTGGCAACAGCGATGAACCTGTTTGAGGTTCATCCAGTATTTAGATATGTACTGATCCAGCCGCCGAGGTTTGTAAATAGATGGATTAGGAATACGACAAAAAGTAAGGCGTTGTTTGCGCCGATGGTATTAGGAGCAATGACCATCTTTATTCCTTGTGGCGTGACTCAAGCCATGGAGGTGTTGGCAATCAATACAGGCAATCCAGTTATGGGGGCTTTGGTGATGTTTTCGTTTGTATTGGGGACTTCACCGCTGTTCGCGATTGTGGGGGTGGCAACGGCAAAGTTGTCAGAAAGATGGAACAAGTGGTTCTTGCAGATAGCGGCAGTGGGTTTGATTTTTATGAGTTTGTATTATCTTAACGGAGTGTTGACAGTGATTAATTTTCCAATAAATTGGCAGAAAATTACCTACTTAGTGACGACACCAATGAGTCAGATTGGTGACGATAACTTGGTGGAGGTAGTTGATGGGGTACAAAAGGTGACGGTAGAGATAAAGAATAATGGATATTCCCCTAAATCGTTTACAGTGAAAGCTGGAATACCAGTAGAGATGACAATTAAAAGCGATGGGGTATATTCTTGTGCACTAGCATTTACCTTCAAGCAGTTTAAGATTAATGAGTTTCTGGATCCAGTTGATGAAAGGGTGGTTAGATTCACCCCGACGGAAAAGGGAATGTTTACCTTCTCGTGTTCGATGGGGATGTATACAGGAGTAATGAAGGTAATTTAGTTAATTAAGTTTGTTGGTAGATATGTTTAATTTATTTAAAAAGAAGCAGTTGGATGGGGAGAGGCTGGAGATGGAGATTGATGATATGCATTGTGTTAGTTGTAGCGTCAATATTGATGGAGTATTGGAGGAGTTGCCGGGAGTAGTGGAGGCAAGGACAAGTTATGCTAAGGGTAAGACAGTCGTGGTTTATGACAAAGGGAAAGTGAGTGAGAAGAAGATAAAGGAAGAGATAGTTAAGTTGGGATACAAGGTTAAGCCTTGAGTTTGTGGGAGAAGGTGAGATAGGTTAGTCCAAGGATGAAGAAGGAGAGGCTTAACAGGCTTAGGCCAAGATGGGCTGATGGGTAAAGAGGAAAGTTGGTAAGTGTTAGGGCAGCTGTAATGATGATAGCGGGAACAAAAGCAGACCAGGCGATTAGGTTGAGTGAGATTTTACTGAGTTTGTGTTTAAGAAGAATGAATGTTTGAAAGAGAGTGGGAGGGAAAATTAAGAAGGCAACAAGAGTGTAGAAAGGAGGAGGAATAAAGGGGATATTGCTTAAGAGTGGCCAGATGGAGGAGTAGGCGAAGAGAAGGAGAATAATGGCAAACCAGGAGAAGATGGTGTGAGTAATAAGCAGAGACTGAATGAGGGAGGATGATTTCTTGGGTGATATGGATAGGTGGGAAGATAGAAAAAAAGTCATTAGGTTAAGAAAGCGATTGAGAGTAGATATGAGTGAGATGAGAACCGAGATGAGAGCAAGGGAGAAAAAAAGAGCTTCCTCAACACTGGTTAAGGTGTATATGAAGTTGTGAAGTAGGACGAAGATAATAAAGAGGAGAAAGAAAAGAATGGAAGTGGGGAGACGAAAAAACTTTCTTAGAAGACTGTGCATACACTGATTATATCGATTCTGCGGTTGTAAGGTTTTAGGGAAACAAAAAAAGGAAGGGTTTACCTTGGGTTCAAGGTAAAGAGCCTTCCTGTGGGTCAGTATTGACCCGAAGCCAAAGAACAAGGCGAGCGTATTCATAATAGCCGTGTGTCTGGCTGTACGAACGCCATGGTTGGCCATACGGTCCCCATAAGCAGGTGATCAAAAAAAAGTCCTGCACCTGCGGATCAGGGGTGAAGTGGAACGTGAGCAGATCCTCGAAGCGTGGATCTATTTCGGCCAGTAGACCAGGGATGCCACGAACGTCTTGAGAGTATTCTTCTAAGTATTCGTGACCTACCACTGTGGCGGCGACGATTTGCATGGTGGTAATCTGGTCGCCTTGGGAGACCTCTATAGGGCGTGACACGAGCATGTCGATATTCGCCCACATGTCACTCTCGAGTGATAGCGTCCAGGTAGTGTTGTTACCACCACCCTGAACACATTCCCTTAAAATGTCGGCCGGATTCTCTTGGTTGTCCCACCAGCCTGAGTGAGTCATCCAAAGGTCGACCCGGATGCTTGGGTTTGCGAAGGGGATGACCTCTTCGTAACCCTGAAGGTTGTCAGGATCAAAATGGACACTCTCCGCAGTGATGGGGGTGAGAGTGATCCTGACTTCTCGGTTGTCCCGCAAGGGGCAGGGAAATACGAATGTGACAGGCCCCCTTGAGGAGAAGTCGATTGGTTTGGGACCACCTACCCCACCATCGGCAAAGACCGCCGGAGAGGTTAAGAGAGAGAGGGTTAATACAATGAACAGGAAATGGCGAACCATGATTTGTTTGTCCTCCTATGTGTATGTGCGATGTTATTATTATAGGATGTTTTGGGGGATAAGTCAATGGAAATAAACAAAAAAAGGCACCAACCTTTTGGTAAAGATTGGTGCCTAACGAGGTGCAGAGTTGACTAGCTGTCCTGGCCGAAGCGCCGGGGAATAACGAACAGGAGTGCCCCGCCGAGGAGAACCGCCAGGAAGCCGATGGCTCCGACTCCAGCAAGCGAGCTGGGTGTTGACGGTCCGCCGGTGCCGGTAGGGGGCGCCGGTGTGGCAGGAGGAGCGTCCATCGGGGCGCATCCGGGCATAGAGAAGCGCGCGATTACAGCGGAATTGGCCACTACGATGTAGTTGCCGCTGTTGCTGAAAAAGACTTGCGCTTCGCCGTTAGGTCCGAGCCCTTGAGCCGGTTGAGAGAGGCCTCCAATGCTGCCATCTCCCGCGACCCAGTAGATTTCGTAGGTCGTTCCGGTGACGCCGGTCATGACGGTGCACTGATATGCTCCGGGCTTCCAGGGCGGGGGTACGGGTGTGGGTGTGTCCTGGGGCGGAGGAGGTGGGGGCGGAGGAACGACGCCACAGTCTTCGGGCAAAGAGAGAGTCTCTGCCCATTGAATGGTCAGCGGTTCGCCTTCGGTCCAGGTTGCGGTAACCGTGACTGATACGGATGTGACCTGGGACCAGTCGCCGCTGATGCCCGGGCTGCCGGAGATGCTCGCACCCTCTGATGCTTGAATCAGGATGCTCCATCCCTCACAGTCCACTGTTGGGGTCACCGTTAAGGTGTTCACCCCGGGCGGAGGGGGCGGAGGGGGCGGAGGGGGCGGAGGGGGCGGAGGCGGAGGGGGCGGAGGCGGAGGCGGAGGGGGCGGAGGCGGAGGCGGAGGGGGCGTCGCTGGCCTGGTTGTCACCACGACATGCGAGATGCCGTAGGCGAACGGGCCGAATGTTCCGGCTGAGGTGAACGATATCGTTTCGCCACCACCGGGACCCCCGATTTTGATGCAGACCCCGACGACCTCATATCCTTCGGTGGCGGTGACGGTCACCTGATCGGCGTTGCCACTTACTGTGGCGCTGCCGTCGGTGTACTCATAACCACCGTCGGTCTCCCATTTGACGTTGCCAGGAGGGCAGACTGCCCCCGTGGCTTGGGCGGGGCTGGCGTGTACGAAAGGCATCGCCAGCACGACGACTAGCAAGAGCGGGAGAAAAAACTTTTTCACCGTTTGACTCCTTGGTCAACTCAATGTGCGATAGGGGTAATTTTACGATTATTATGGGTCTTTGTCAATATTGAGCTGGTATACCGTATAAAAATAGTTTGTGGGTGGTGGTGATAGAGAGAGGAAAAGTAGGTAGAATAGAGGAGATGGAAGAGATAGAAACAAAGATAATTGCCACGATTGGACCAGCTTCGGTTGGTTTAGTGAAGGAGTTAGTGGAAGCGGGAATTGATTATGTGCGGATTAATACAGCGTATGGAGATGAGGGGCAATATGAGATGGTACTTGATAGTCTGGAAGAGGTTGGCGGAGGAGTTGAGGTTATTTGGGATATTAAGGAGTTGGGAGCTTTAGAGTATGCACGGGCAAAGGGGATAGGGGTGGTAGCAGTGTCGTTTGCAGAGAGAGAGGAACAGATTGTGGAGGTTAGAGAGAGGATGAAGAAAGTGAGAGTGATTGCAAAAATTGAGTCAAGACTGGGAGTAGAAAACTTTGAGAAGATCTTGGCGGTATCGGATGGGATTATGGTGGCCAGAGGTGATTTGGGTAGGGCTGTGCCTGTAGAGCGAGTGCCGCCACTGCAGAAAGAGTTTACAAGAAAGACTTTGGAAGCAGGAAAGTTTTTGATTACGGCAACCGAGATGTTGCTGTCAATGGTTGAAAAGTCAGAACCAACTAGGGCAGAGGTATCGGATGTAGCTAATGCGATTTTTGAGCACTCATCAGCGGTTATGTTGTCGGAGGAGACGGCAATCGGCAAGTATCCTGTTGAGTCAGTGAGAATGATGCGGAGGATTATTGTAGAGGCAGAAAAATGGAACAGGGAGAATAGTTTAAGTTAGGGAGTTTTTTTGGCTGGTTTGGAGCTAGTGAAGTATTGCTTGTTTTTTATCTTCTCAGGAAGCAGGCTTGCTTTGGTGTAAGGTTGATATCCTTGGCCGTAGCCTAGGTTTTTCATAAGTTTGGTAGGGGCGTTTCTTAAGTTTAAAGGAATGGGGAGATTGCCTAGATTTTTGACGTCGTCTAGAGCCTTAAAGTAGGCGTGATAGGCGCTTTTGTCTTTGCGACAGGAGGCGAGGTAGGCGGCACCATGAGCGAGGTTAATCTGACATTCAGGGTAGCCGATGGTTTCAACGGCTCTGAAAACTTCATTGGCGACAACTAAGGCGGTGGGGGCCGCTAAACCAATGTCTTCACTGGCGAAGATGACCATTCTTCTGGCTATAAACTTGGGGTCTTCGCCGGCATTGACCATGCGAGCGAGATAGTAGAGGGTGGCGTTGACATCGCCAGCACGCATGCTTTTGATAAAAGCGGAGATGGTGTTGTAGTGTTCTTCACCTTTTTTGTCGAAACGAAGGTAGGGGTTTTGGAGGGTGTTTTTGAGATTTTTGAGGGTAATTTTGCGGTACAGTTGGTAGGTGTTGTCAATCATGGTGATGGCTTGGCGGGCGTCGCCATTAGCCATGCGGACAAGCCAGTCTTTGGCGGTTTGACTGGCGGTGGTGGTTAGTTTTTTTAAAGAACGGTTGATGATGATGAGCATTTCTTGATCGGTAAGCTCATTGAGAGTAAAGATACGGCAGCGAGAGAGGAGAGGGGAGATGACCTCAAAGCTTGGATTTTCGGTGGTAGCACCGATGAGGGTGATGGTACCTGACTCAACATACGGGAGGAGGTAATCTTGCTGGGCTTTGTTGAAGCGATGAATCTCATCAAGGAAAAGAATGCCAGGCTGGAGTGCGTCTTGGGATTGCTTAATGATTTTTCTGACGTCATCTTTACCGGCAGAGACGGCTGAGAGTTCATGAAAGTGGGCATTGAGAGCTTTGGCGTAGATTTTGGCGAGAGTGGTTTTACCAGTGCCGGGAGGACCCCAGAAAATCATAGAGAAAAGGTGTTGGGATTCTATGGCTACACGAAGAGGTTTATCCTTGCCAACGAGATGAGATTGGCCGATGTAATCATCAAGGGTGGTGGGGCGGATTTGAGAGGCTAGTGGTTCAGCTTTGCTCATGGATGCTTATTCGGGAATTATTTGGGTATGTTAAGAGTGTATGACGAGCAGGGTGAGAATGTCAATAAAAACCCGGTCAGGGCAGTGATCCCAGACCGGGTAGTTTGCTTAGAACTTGCGCGACCAACAATCAGCGTAGACTTGGCCGAAGACGATAAGATCGTTGTCTTCAAGCTGTTTGAGGGCCTCGTCAAATTCGTCGCGAGAGACTGCCGTTTCGCTTTCTAATACCTCTGCTTCAGTGACAACCTGGAACAAGTCGTCCTCATTTAAGAAGCAGTGCCTGATTAGCGCGTGGAGAATCGCAACACCGAGACGATTGCTATCTACTTGGACCATCGCTACCACTCCTTTAAGGTACAAGCCAGTAGGTGGAATGATTATAACCTATAATTGCCGTGGCGAGAATGTTAAAATATGAAGGTTATTGCCGGGTCGTCTAGTGGTAGGACGGCGGGTTCTGGCCCCGTTAACCTAGGTTCGAGTCCTAGCCCGGCAACAAATGAGTTTTGTTGAGTTGACGTTGACTGTTAACAAAAGGTTTACTTGCGAGGCTAGTAGGGAGAGAATGGGTATATGAATGTGAATATGTTTTTTGAGTTGACTATGGCAATACTGGCAGGATTGATGACTGCCTCTTGGGGAGCGTATAAGGATACGCCTTATGAGGGATTTGAATGGAAAAGTTTTTTTAGATCAGTGGTGAGTACTTTGGGTTTCTTTGTGCTACTTGGATGGATGGTAGAGATGTTTGGCATGGAGGCAAGTGTAATAGTGCTGGTGCTGGCGGCAATGGCTTTTGAAAGAATTAGCCATGAAATATGGAAGGGTTTGTTTAGGCGAAAGCAGCGAGAGGGGATATACAAGATACCTCAGTCTTTTCATTATTTTGGAAGAGTAGTCCCCTATCGTTGGAGGTTGCCTTTGGGGGTTGGGGCCATATTGTTTCTGGTTGGGGCAAGTTATTGGGCAGCTCAGGTTAAGACTGAAGGGGTATTGTGGTTGGCGGTTGGTTTGTTAGTGGCGGTATTTGCTTCTGTAGGGGGAGCATGGAAAGATGCACCTATTGAGGGGTTTAATTGGTTGAAGTTTCCGAGAAGTTTTTTACTGATCATGGGGTGTTTCTGGTTACTACAGAGCTTAACTAACAGTTTATTGATTTTGATTATGGGAGCGGCGGGATTGGAACGGATATTGGTTGAGTTTTACAAATCGTTTGTGGTCAAACGGACTCCGGGTAAGTTTATTGAACGGGTGAAATATGACGAGTGGAAAGAGAAGAGACGGGTGTTTATGCTGAGCTACTTAGTATCAGTAACTTTGTTGGTTGTTTGTGTGTGGTTGTATAGATAGGAAGGAGAAAAGGCGTTTTATTCGGTTTGTTGAGAGTCTTTAAGATAACTAAGGAGCTTGTTAAGTTCGATGGTGGCAACACCAATTGATTGATCGGCAGCGCCGTAATAGACAAAGAGTTGTCCTTGAGCGACGGCGGCTCCACACGGGAAGACGACATTATTGACCAGACCTTTTTGCTCATAGCTTTCGGTTGGTTCAAGAAGGGGGTATTGAGTGCGAGCTAGGACTTTAGTTGGGTCATCAAGATCGAGTAGCATGGCACCGGCACGATATTGACTGTCGATATCAGAAACTCCGTGATAGATGAGGAGCCAGCCTGAGTCAGTTTTGATGGGAGGAGCACCAATGCCGATTTTTTCTCCCTGCCAGGAGTGTTCGATACGACTGATTGATTCCTCTTTTTCAAGCCAGTTTAGTCCATCAAAGTGATTTAAGTCCATGAGCCAATCAATGGCAATGTCGCGACCACCGACGCGATGAAGCATTAGGTATTTACCATTAATTTTCTCAGGAAAGATGCAGGTGTTTTTGTTGTCGATTCCGGGAGGGGAGATTAGGGTTGGCGGACTCCAGAGCCAGTTATGTTTGACAAAATCATCAACCTTAATCCAGCTCATGGCAACACGTGGTGGTCCCTGGCCGTCATAGGCGGTGTAGAACATATAGAAGCGGTTACCAACCTTAACAATGCGAGGGTCTTCACAGCCAGAGTAGTTACCATCGACTTGTTTTTGTTCATAGCTCATACGAGGAACATAGATTGGTTCAGTAGAGCGAGTTTCAAAATGGACGCCATCATGACTCATGGCATAACCTAGGGTGGAGACCATGTCAGGTGAGAGGGCTCGGTAAATGAGATGAAAGACGCCTTGTTCATAAACGACGGCAGGATTAAAAACAGCTTTGGCTTCCCAAGGACGATTAGGGTCCGGAGTAAGAATGGGATTGTGAGGAGACTTGTTGAGTTTAAGGACCTCTTTTAAGTTGGTTTGCTCGAGACTGTGTTGGAGAGAGGACTTGGTGATTTCGGCGGCGGCTGAAAAAGTGTCGGCAGCACCGTAATAGACGCGCCAGCCTTGGTTGAGCGTGATAGCGCCACTGGGGAAGATGACGTTTTTGACTTCTCCGGATATTTCATATTCGGCTTGAGGGGTAAGCAGAGGCTTGGTAGTGCGGGATATGATGCTGGTTGGATCTTCTGCCTTAGTAATGACTGCCTCAATACCAAAAATACGCTTGTCAGGTTGGTAGTAGTTTTGGATATGGGAATAGAACCAAAGCCAACCCTGAGGGATTTCAAGAGGGGCGGCGCCCAGTTCTACCTGATCAGAGTTGAGGCGGTTTAAATTGAGTTGATGCTGATCAAGATTGGAGTACCATTTGTGCCAGTAGTCAGGAGAGTAGAAATCGGATATTTGGTCAGCGAAAGCAAGAGCGATTTTGGCAGGAGGATGGTCGGTATTTACGGTGAGAGCAATAACGTATTGGTTGTTAATTTTTTTAGGGAGAATGGCTGCTGCTTTAGCGTTAAAGGGAGTAAGAGGTTTCTTGGAGGAAATGGTCTTAAGATCTTTACTAGTGGCAATGGCTAACTTAATCCCTTTGGCTTCTGGCGGCCAGATTGAGATGGCGGTATAGAGGATGATGTATTGATCATCTATAAAAGTGACTCGCGGATCTTCACAGCCGTATTGATCAAAGTCTTGATTAGGTTCAATTAGGATGTGTTTATGATTCCAAGAGAGACCGTCTTTACTATCAGCGGCGGCAATTCTAGATATTCCTTCCCGGTCAACGGCGCGATAGAGAAGATGATACTTGGTGGAGGTTTTGATAACACTGGGGTTAAAGGCGCCCCTTTTTTCCCAGTCGTGCTCTGGAACTAGGATGGGGTTGTGAGATAGTCTTTTCATTTACTTGAGACTGCCAGAATGGTGCTTTCTAATTTTGTGGCTTGACCTTGTTTAAGGCGGTCAAGAAACTGGTCAAGGTTGGCAGTGGCGACGCAGACATGACTGTCCGCTCCTCCATAATATACGAATAACTGGTTTTTGCGAATAATGGCTCCACAAGGGTAAACAACTCCGGCTTTAAAACCATGATTGTCGTACCATTGGTCTGGCTCCATGATCGGGTAACGGCTACGGTAAAGTTCGACATGGGGCTCGTCGGCTTTAAGGATCATGGCACCGATTTTATAGTGGTTGGCGTTTTTATCATCAACGGTTTGATAGATAAGAAGCCAGCCGTCTTTGGTAAGAAGAGGGGGGGAGCCGACCCCGATTTTACGACTATCCCACCACATTGGACCTCGTGGTTTAATGTGATATTGACCTTGAAGATACTGGCCAGGGGAGAAATCAAGTGAGTCAACGTAGTCAATTAGGATGTCGGGAAAGATGCGGTGAAAGATGACGTATTTGTTGTTGATTTTTTTGGGCAGAATACAAGCACTTTTGTCGACGATTCCAGGGGGAGAGATGAGGATGGGTTTTTCCCAAAGCCAGCGATGATTAAGGAAATCAGTAATTTTAATGGAGGTAAGAGCAATGCGGGGAGGGTTTACGCCATTGAAAGCGACATAGGTCATATAGAGACGGTTACCGATGCGGGTAATACGAGGGTCTTCACATCCTTCAGTACCGCCACCAGAAAAATATTTGGTTGATGGGGGTAGATCTGGATCCTTTTTTTCAAATGGTTTGCGGGGAAGGTAGGCTGGTTGATCCAGAGTCAGATCAATATTGATACCGTCTTGACTACGAGCATAACCTAAGACAGAGCGGTAGTCATGACCTTGAGCACGATAAAGAAGATGAACGTTGCCCGCTAGGACCGTGGCAGCGGGGTTGAAAGTAGTAAAGGATTCCCAAGAGTGGTCCGGGTTAGGGCTGATTAGAGGATTGTTTTCGTGCTTATGGATGAGCCAGGCTTTTTGGATAGAGATTTGTTGATCAATGCGAAAGTGAGGATGAGAGACGGCAACGAGTCCACGTCCTTTGATTTTCCAGTAACTTAAGATCTTGTTTTTTATTTTAACTAGGCCGAGATGAGTGATGTTTTTATTCTGCCAAGACTTGGGACTTTGCCAGACTGGCTCAGTACCCCGCCAAAGTAAATTATCAATGTTTTGGGGATCTAGGGCAATGACTCCGGTTTCGAGTTGTCCTGGCTTTGGTTGGTGGTTAAAGAAAACAAGAATTTGATCGGGTTCGCGGACAACACCTTCGATATTGAGATGATGGAGGCGTTCACTGCCAGGAGCAAGGTGGTGATTAAAAAGGTGGTACTCAACGATTCTTCTTTTGAGAATTTTTTGCCATTGTTGCTTTAGGGTTGCAGATTTAATTCGCGTCTTGAAAACAAAATCAAGGCCATTACGGCTAACTGCAAAACTAGTTTTGGATTGGTGGTTGATGGCGGCGTAAATATGTTTTTGATAAGCGAAGACACCAAGAACATCTTTCTTGTTAAACAGCTTATCTAATACACGCATGATTGATCAAAAACAAATGATAGTCCTAAAAAGATGCCCCGATGTTAGAGGTACTGAATTGATTTTGACATACATATCAAGTTTTTTTCAAGGGCGATTATTTTAAAGGTTTTAAATTTCGAAAAAGTGATGAATTTGTTTTGGAGTGAATCGACCGATATATTTTTGGTGTTGAGAGAGATCATTGAGTGAAATTTTGCCAATATAGAGCTTGAGTCTTTGCTGAGGAGTTAACTGAGAGATTTTTTGGGAGAAATTGAAGTACATGGCTGGTTTGATGATGCCACCAGCTTGGCGGGTATTGATGAAGCCGAATTTGTGACGGATAGCTCGCTGCCAGGCTAGTTCTTTGGGGAAACCAAGAGAGCGGAAGAAATCATAGATATCACGTAGAGAACCATCCAAACTGATGGCACTGGCTAAGTATTCGGCGGCATGCTGAAATTTGGATTTTTGTGACCAACTACCTTGGTGGTCTTGGACAAAGGTGGCTAGTCCTTCTTCAGTGGGAAGATAGTCTGGAGAACGTTTGAGGTGATTAAAGAGACCGTTTTCGTAGCGGATAACGTGAGAAAGCTCGTGTTTGACTAGTCCTGAAAGAGAAAAGAAATTTAGATTAAGACGGCGACTGATGAGAACTAGCTTTTGGGTTTGTTTGGGTCGGACGTTAAAGCCAGATTGAGAGGAAACAACTGCTTGATAATCAAGGTTAAAATAGTGAAAGGCTTTATTAAAGGCTTTTATAACCTGGGTGATGGTGGGGTGACGGAGACGAGGAGGCGGTGAGGCGGTAATTTTTTGAGCAAGACGGACAATTTGAGGGTCAATATTGGTTGAGAATAGGTGTTGTGCGGTGTTAGTTATTTGCTGATGATCCTGAGTGAGAATGGCTTTAATGAGATTGGTTTTGGGGGAGTTTTTTTTGAGATGTTGGGTGAGGTTTGATCTCCAGCGGTATCTAAAGACGGGGTGATAGTGGTTGGAGTTGATAAATCGGTGGTACTCCTGATCGAGGTTAACGGGGGTAATGATTTTAAGCAACCCGCTCATAATGAGTGGAATTGTAACAGATGGCTATTTTCCCTTAAGATCTTTGAGGATGAGTTTTTGGATGCGTTGTGATTCTTTGGCTATTTCAGCCTCAATCTGGTCGTCTATGTGTTTTTTAAGATACTCAAGAAGCTCGGGGTCATAGGGTGCGTACTCGAGACGAGAAAGAAAGGTGCGGTGATAATGAGAATCGAGTTTCTGGAGGATAAATTCGAGAATACCAGCATGGAGAATGTCATCGATCATCTGTCTGAATTTGTTTTTCTTTTTGGGTTTAAGCTGAAGAGAAGTGAGACGTATTTCGATGCTGGAGATGTCAACTAGATGGTCGTAGAAAAGAATAGACATGGTTATTAGAGAGAATTTGTATCTAATTTTTGATTGACAGGACCTAAAGGAATACGATCATCTGGGTCATCAACGAAGAAAAAGAGGACTAGACCCTTACGAGGACCTAAATGGAGATCAAGAGCTTTCATGGCTTCGGGTGAGGCGCCAAATTGTTTACCAGTCCACTCGGCTGGTCCAGCATCGGCTAAAACTGTGACAACGGACTGACCGTTGACAGGATTTACAATGAGGATTTTTCGATACTTGTACCAGTCCCGTAAGAAGCGAAAGTTGGTATTCCAGTCGGGGAGGTAGAGGGTTTGAGCGACGGAGTAGTATTTTTCACGAAGATAGTCTTGGGTGGTGAACTGGTCTTGGGATGGAGCAAAGTAACCCCAGGCACCAAGGCCAGGGGCAATACCAGCGACCTGCTCTTCATCATGGAGAGAAAGGTTGTCTCCAGGAAAACGCTTAAGATGTTGCTCGTAGCCAATGTAACCAATGTGATGATTAAGACTCTGACCCTCAAGGGTCGGGGTTGCCTTGATACCAGTTTTATTAAGTATGATTTGGGAGATGTTTTGGGCGGTCTGATCATCAAGTTTAGTTGGGTAGTGAGGGAAGATGTCGGCTAGTTCTTGAGAAAGGGCTTGGTTAAGGTTCTGGTTATTGGCGGAGACATTTGTTGGCGTAGACGACTGGGTGGCAGAAGCAGGAGTTAAGAGTAGGGCTCCAGTTAAACCGGCGCTGGCTAGGATTTGGGACGATTTCTGGCGTAGACTACTAGCGGTAATTTTGCTTTGAACAATGAGTTTTTGAGCGGGTTTGCTGCGTCGTTTGAGGTTGCTTAAGTAACGCCTTTGTCTTTTTTGAAGATTTTTTTCGATTTGGGCAAGCGAGTCAAGGTTCATGGGTTTAGATTAGCTTAATGACTGTGTCAAGACGAGAGAGAATCTGCTGTTGACCTAGAATAAGCATGGACTCAGTTAGTGGTGGGGTGATTTTTTGACCGGTTATAGCTAAACGAAGATCCATGAAAAATTGGCCTCGATGGTACTGATGAGTATCGGTTAGTTGTTGAAGAGAAGACTCAATCGCTGATTTGTTCCATTCTGTTTGACTTAGGACTGCGCGGGCATCAATGAGGTGTTGTTTAGAGGTGAAGGAAATGGAGGTGTAGTCAGGAGAGGAGAAGAAATAATTGGTGAGAGTGGGGAAGTCTTTTAGGGTGGTAAGTCGTTCTTGGGTGAGAGGAATAATCTGGAGAAGGAGTGAGTCCTTGACTACCCAAGGGGAAGGAAGGAAGGGTTTAAGACGGGGGAGGAGTTCTGCTGGAGTGAGGCGCTTGATCCATTGTTTGTTGAAAAATTGCAATTTTTCGATATCAAAAATGGCGTTTTGTTTTTGAAGCTTGGTTTCATCGAAAATCTGAGCCATTTGCTTAAGGGTAAGGATGGCTGAGTTGTCTTGATATGAGTTACCAAGATAGAAGAGGAAGTTGTTTATAGCTTCGGGGAGATAGCCATCATCACGGTACTCAAGGACTGATTTGGCGCCATGGCGTTTGCTTAACTTGGTTTTGTCGGGTCCAAGAAGCAGAGGAACATGGGCGATGATGGGGACTTGCCAACCTAAGGCCTGATAGAGATGGAGATGAACAGGAGTAGAGGAGATCCACTCGACTCCTCTGATGATATGGGAGATGTTCATAAGATGGTCGTCTACGACCACGGCAAGGTGGTAGGTGGGGATACCGTTTGATTTAAGCAGGACTTTATCGTCAACTTCTTGGTTGGGGATGCTGATTTTTCCTTGGACGAGATCGTTCCAGGAGGTATAGCCTTGCTTGGGCATCTTGATTCTGATGGCACCTTCTTTTTGATAGGCGACTCCTTTTTCAAGTAGTTCTTGGGCGTATTTCTGGTAAAGGTCAAGCCGTTGAGTCTGGATATATGGACCACTGGGTCCACCTTTGCGAGGATCTTCATCGGGGATGAGTTTTAAAAAATCATGGATTTCGTAGATTGCTTCAAGTGACTCGGGAACAAGGCGTTTCTGATCAGTGTCTTCGATTCGTAGGATAAACTGGCCGGAGTTTTTTTTGGCCAGAAGATAACTGAACAGGGCAGTTCTGGTATTGCCAATATGAGGAATGCCGGTGGGGCTGGGAGCAATTCTAGTTCTCACTGTAGCCATGGCCATAGTATACTCTATGTATGGCCACTTTGACGGAAACAGCATACTACACTCGACAAGGGATTAAATATGGATCGATAGGCTTGGTGGGCATATTGGTGTTGTGGTTTGTGGGGACTGGAGTAGTGTCTTGGTGGAAGGCAACTCACCCAGCACCGTTACCACCACCGAGAGTGGAGTTTGGTAGGGTGGCTGATATCACTTTTCCGGAGTCTGGTGTTTCGGTTTCTGCTTATGACTTACAAACACCGACAGGAAAATTGGGGAAGTTTCCAGACCGGATGCTTGTTTTAAGTGCGCCAAGTAAAAGAAGTGGATTTTTGGATGCTGACAGGGCGATTGATTTGGCTAGTCGTTTAGGTTTCTTGTTTACTCCGACCCAGCCAAGTGAGACCTTGTATCGCTGGACTCAGTCTGATCCCCTACCGGCGACTTTGGATGTAGATATTGTTAGTGGTCACTTCACTTTAAAGCGACAGTGGCAGGCTGACCCAAGCTTGTTGGTGAGTAAACGTTTTGTGTCAGAGCAACAGACAATTATGGATGCGCAGGGTTTTTTGAGGGGGGTATCGTTGTTACCCGCTGATCTAAATGGTCCTAAGAAGGTAAGTTTCTGGAGGGCTCAGGGTGATAGGTTGGTAGAAACAATCTCTTTATCAGAAGCTGACTTTGTGGAGGTGGATATGTTTAGAAGTAATTATCAGATTATGGGAGAGGATAAAGAGGTGTTGGCTGAGTATGGGTTTTTTACACCTGACCCAGAAGAAGGAATTGTGTCGGTGTTACTATCAGGGGCTAGTGATATTAAGCAAAAACAGATTATTGAGGTTAGATACAACCATACCGAGGTTGACTACACGTTAACAGGAGAGTATCCAATCAAGACAGTGGAGACGGCTTGGGAGGAGTTAAAGAATGGTGGGGGGTATATTGCGTCTCTACAGGGAGACAAGGCCGTGGTGAGAAGAATTGAACTGGGTTACTATGATTCAGGCGGAGAACAAGAGTATATGATGCCAATTTATGTGTTTACTGGAGATAATGACTTGGTGGCTTATGTAAGTGCAATCAGGGGTGATGTGATTAAAACGGAGTAGACTAGTGATGGTTATTGTTTGGGCCAGGTGTGGTGGGAGTAGACCCAGTCTATGAGTTGTTTGGTTTCTCCGAAACGGTCTGAGGAATTTAGAACAACAGTGATGATTTTTTTGTTGTTTCGTTCAACGTAAGTGATGAGACATTCACCAGCATTTTCGGTCCAGCCGGTCTTGATGCCTCTTAGGCCTTCGATTTTGCCGAGGAGTTGGTTGGTGGTTTCTAGTTTATATTGAGTTTGGTTGGTTGTGTCGGTAATGGTGATTTGGGGAGTGTTGACGATTTCCATGAAGAGTGGATTATTAATTGCTTCCTTGGTGAGTATAGCGAGGTCGTGAACAGTGGTTTTGTGATTGCCACCTTCTATTCCTGAGACGTTAGTGAAGGAGGTGTTTTTAAGATGAAGGTCCTTAGCTTTTTGGTTCATAAGCTCGACAAAACGAGAGTAGCCGCCGTCGGGATAGTTCTCAGCCAGAGTGAGGGCGGCATCGTTACCAGAGGCGACTAGGATGGCATAGAGAAGGTCTTTGGCGGTAAACTGTTGACCAGTTTCAAGGTGGACTGATTGACCGATGGCTTGATCGCCAGTTTTGACAGTGAGGATGTCGTTGGGCGAGTAAACGTCAAGAGCGGTTAGGGCGGTCATGATCTTAGTGGTAGAGGCTGGATGAAGACGGGTGTCTGGATTGATTTGATGAAGGATGGTGCCTGAGTCTGGCTCAAAAACAAAGACGGCTTGAGCAGTGAGACGTGGAGGCGGAGTTTGGTCTGGTTGTGGCGGAAGAGGTTGATTTAAGGTGATATTGGCAGCTTTTACTTTTGGTTGAGTAGGATTGAGTGAGAGGGTCTGCCAGTAGTTTTGGCCGGGATAGAGAAAGAGGGTTAGGATTATGAGGAAGAAAAGGAGACGTTTGCCTTCAGGGAGACGGGTGAACGCTCTTTTTAGTTGAAGGAGAGTGAGATAGGCTTTTTTTTGGTAGTAATCGATTGAGTCAGTCTGAAAAGAGGGGAGCATGGGTTACTTTTTCTTGGGTTGGGTGATGGCTAGATGGAGTTCCTCTAGCTGTTCGGTGGTGGCTGGACTCGGGGCGTTGACAACTGCGGTGAGACCAGAACCACTGGCTGGAAAAGCAATGGTTTCTCGTAAACTAGGCTCGCCTAGTATGGCCATGAGAAGACGATCGAGACCGGGAGCAATGCCACCGTGGGGTGGAACACCGTAGGTAAAGGCGGTAAGAAGGTGTTCAAACTGGGCTTGCTGTTGAGGAGTAAAACCAATCAGCTGAAAGATCTTTTGTTGGATTTCAGGTTGGTGGATACGAATACTGCCACCACCGACTTCATATCCATTTAAAACCAGGTCGTGTTGAAGACCTCTAACTTTTTGAGGGTCGCTATCAAGAAGCTTTATGTCTTCTGGATGAGGAGCGGTGAACATATGATGAGAGGGGGCGAACTTGGCCGATCCAGAGCCATGGTAGAAGTCGGAGTCGGATTGTTGAGTAAAAAGAGGGAAGTCGAGAACCCAGGCAAAACTTAATTCGTCTGGATTGTTCTTATCTTGGCGTAAGTCAGGTTTGTCGGATCCATATTCTTTAACGGCTTGGGCGTGAGACAGTCGCGGCCAAGGAGATTTGGAGATGTGTTTGTGGGGGAAAAGTTGTTGGATGGTGGTGGTAAAGAGTTCTTCAGTTAGCTGAAGGATGTCTTCTTGAGTAACAAAGGAGAGTTCGATATCGAGTTGGGTGAACTCACCATAGGCGCGATCGTGACGAGGATCTTCGTCACGAAAACAACGGGCAAACTGGAAGTATCTTTCCATACCAGCGACCATTAACAGCTGTTTGTATTGTTGAGGGCTTTGGGGAAGAGCATAGAAGTTACCCGGTTGAAGTCGGCTGGGGACGAGAAAATCACGAGCTCCCTCAGGTGTGGTTTTGGTGAGAATGGGGGTCTCGATCTCGACAAAGTCTTGTTTAATTAAGTGTTGGCGAATTAGATTGGCTAGTTGGGAGCGGAGACGAAGATTGTTTTGAAGTCGAGGGCGACGAAGATCGAGGTATCGATATTTAAGTCTGACTGATTCATCGATGTCATAGCCATCACTATCGATGGGTAGAGGTAGGTCCTTGGCAGGAGAGATTAGAGTGGCTGACTGGGCCTCGATTTCGATGGAGCCGGTGGTAAGATGAGGGTTTATTAGTTTTTCTGGACGAGCTTTAACTAAACCAGTGATCTCAACGACTGATTCGGGTTTGAGAGGATCAAGGATCTGGTCACCGACGACTTGGACCAAGCCAGAGCGGTCTCTTAAATCTAGGAAGATGATCTTGCCGTGGTCACGGCGAGAGTGAACCCAGCCGTTAAGAGTAACTACTTCCCCGATCTTGTTCGGGGTATCTTTGATGATTGTCCTGACCATGGATGTATTTTAGCTTATATTTAGAGAGATGGGCAGATTAAAGTTTTATACTTGCGAATCTTTGTTCTGAAGTATCTTAGTGATGCGAGTCCGGGCGCGATGAGTTTTGACAAAGCTTAACCAGTTTTTACTGGGTTTGCGAGGATATTTACTTTTGATGATTTCAACTAAATCACCACTCTTTAAGGGGTGGCTTAAGGAAACTAGTCTTCCATTGACCTTGGCGGCTTGAATTTGATTGATTAAATTGGTGTGGACGGCAAAGGCGAAGTCTATTGGGGTGGCGTCAACAGGAAGATCGTAGACATCCCCTAGCGGGGAGAAAACATAGATGCGGTGACTTAAGGCATCGAGTTTAACGGAGGTGACAAAATCGGAGGCGGAGCTAAGTTCTTTCTGCCAACGAGAGAGCTGATGGACCCAGTCCATTTTTTTGATGAGTTTATGAGTATCTAGGTTCTCTAATTGGGAACCGCTGGTTCCGTGAGCTTTTGCCTCTGCGTATGCATGATGAGCGGCGGCTCCATATTCAGCGTGTTCGTGCATGGATTGGGTGCGAATCTGGATCTCGATGATATGTCCATGAGAGTCAAAAACCCTGGTATGGATGGATTGATAACCGTTGGGCTTGGGCTGGGCGATGTAGTCGGAGATACCCAGATGAGGAGCAGGTTTGAAGTGTTTGTGAATAAGGCCTAAACAAGAATAACAGTCTGATTCGGTATTGGTGATGATACGCAGAGCAATGAGGTCGTGGATAGAGTTAATGTCCTTATTAATTTCGGGACGAATGAGTTTTTTGTAGAGGCTGTAGCGATGTTTGGGCCGGCCATGGACTTGAGCGGTAATTCCAGCTTTACTGATAATTTTGTTTAGTTTGACAAGTTGTTTTTGAAGTCGGTGTTGGGCGTGTCTAAAGTGGGGAGCAGCGATTTTGTCAAGCCAGAGGGCTTCTTTGGGGTAAATAAAGGGGAAGGCGAGATCTTCAAGTTCCCCTTTAAGATGTCCCATGCCAAGTCTTTCGGCAAGGGGGGCATAAACCTCCAGGGTTTCTAGAGCAATACGACGTTGTTTTTTAATGGGGATAGCGTCAAGAGTTTGCATATTATGAAGTCGGTCGGCAAGACGAATGAAGACGACCCGAATATCTTGAGCTAGGGCAAAAAACATTTTACGAGCGTTCTCGAGGAAGATTGAGTTGGTGCTGTGCCTTAGTTTGACTTGGCCTACCTGAGTGACGCGCTCGACAAGTGTGGCAATATCCGAACCAAATTGCTGTTTTATCTGATCAGGGGTGATGTTGCCTAGTTCCAGTGTTTCGTGAAGGAGGGCGGCTATGATGACAGATTCTGACTGGCCCCAGGAAGCAAGGATTTTAGCGGTTTCTAGAGGGTGGGAGATTAGTGGTTCACCAGTGTGACGTATTTGGCCTTGATGAGCTTGTTTGGCGAAGTGATAGGCTTTAGAGACACGTGAGCGGACTATTGGTTGTCCGTGTTGGCTGATGATGGTAAAAAGATCGGCGAGTGAAGAGGACATGGTGTATGTATTTTACACGCACGCCTTAGGGAGCGAAAACTGTTTATTTAAGATGAAAATATGAGCTTGGGAGAAAGTGATTATTTTATGTCTTTTACAAGAAGTTGGAGTGATGTTTTACCCCGAAAATGATTCTTGTTGAGGGTAAAGGCGAAGCTTGAGTGATTAGAAAGCTTGTGACGACGGGAGGCGAGGTTGAAGCCAATTACATCAAGATGGGTAAAGGGTTGTTCTGGCTGAACCTTGAGGTGGGTCATGGTCTTACCAATTAACGAATGTGATTTGACGGGCAGTGAGGAGGCAAAAATGGGTTGAGGATTAGCGATACCAAAGGGCTCGAGATGGGAGAGCTGGTCAAAGAGATCGAGACTTAGAAGGCTTGGGTCAAGCTGAAGGTCGATATCAAGAGTTTTTACTAAAAGCTTAGGATCAAGACTGTCACCCAGCTTGGTTAACGAGTCGTGAATATCTTGGAGATGGTCAGGAGAGGCGGAGAAACCGGCAGCTTGGTGATGGCCTCCGTAATTGGTGAGCAAGTGACTTGTTTGGGAGATGAGTTGAGTAATGTTGATACCAGGGACAGATCGAGCAGAGGCTTTAAGTACATTATCGGCAGAACTTATAATGATTGAGGGTCGGTGAAAATGATCGGTAAGTCGGGAGGCGACTAGGCCAATAATACCCTCATGGAAGTCAGGGTGATGAAAGACAAGAATATTGGGCAGAGTCGAGAGACTCTTAAAATGATTGATGGCCATGGTTGCATGATCTTGAGTGAGGTCTTGGCGCTGATAATTGAGGTTTGAGAGGTGGTGGGCAAGAGACTGGGCAGTGGTTTGATTAGTAGTACAGAAAAGTCTTAAGGCGTCTAGGGCGTGGCTTAGACGACCAACAGCGTTGATACGAGGACCTAGGATATAGCCGAGGTGGTAGGTGGAGATTTGCGCAGTATCGGCAATTCCCGCGGCTTGGTAGAGGGCGAGAAGTCCGGGGTTGCTGGTGTTTTTAATATGTTCCAGTCCGTGTTTGACTAAAGATCGGTTAAATCCAGTTAAGGGGAGTAGGTCACAAACAGTGCCAAGAGCGGCAAATTCCGTGAGAGGATGGGGATTAAAGAGAGAGGCTATAAGCCAAGCAACTCCGCTACCGGAGAGATGGGTAGTGTGAACGATACTATGAGCAGGTGGGAGAATGTCAGGGGGGGTGTGGTGATCGGTGATGATAAGGTCGAGACCCATTTTTTTGAGTTTTTGGGCTTCTTTAATGGCTGAGATGCCATTGTCGACGGTGATGATAAGGGGTTGTTTGTTGGGGAAGAGTGAGAGTGCATCAGTAACTCCGTTTGAAGAAAGGCCGTAGCCGTGATGAACACGGTGGGGAATAAATGGTTTGACGATGGCTCCGGATTGATGAAGGGCAGTCCAGAGAATGGTGGCGGCGGAGATACCGTCACAGTCGTAGTCGCCATAGATGATGATGGGCTGGTGAGAATTAATGGCCTTACTGATTCGAGCATGGGCTTTGTTTAGTTGAGTTTGATCAAGATCGGGGAGTTGGGCAAGGGCAGTTTTGAGAGATGGTTCTAGTGGATTTAGAAATTCTTGTTGTTGAGAAGTGGTTTTGAAACCGCGTTGATTAAGAAGATGTTTGACAACATGTTGAGACTGGTTGGTTGGTGTGTCTGCTTGGAAGGTGGATTTAATTTGCCAGCGCATGGTAAGGAGATTATAGACGAGGGAAGAATGGGGGGGTATTGGATTTGATAGTTATATACGAGTGGGCCTTGGGAGATGATGGAGATATAATACCGATATGGTAAAAAGAGATTTGAGTAAAGATGAAGAGAGACTGTTGCCTAGAGAAGTGAGGCTGGTTTTTGAGTTGTTTAACAAGGAAGGTTATGAGATCTATATGGTTGGGGCAGGAGTTAGGTTGATGTTGATTGGCAAGGAGCCGGTGGATTGTGACTTTACGACCAGTGCTACCCCAGAAGAGATACTTAAGGTTTTGGAGGGGTTGGATACTTTTTACGACAATGATTATGGAACGGTTGGAGTAGCATTTGAGAGAAAAAGAAAGGAGATATATGAGATTACTCCCTACCGAACCGAGAGAGGCTACACTGACCGACGCAGACCAGATGAGGTTAAATGGGGGAAGAGCCTGGAGGAGGATGTTCGCCGGAGAGATTTCACTATGAATTCGGTAGTGGTTGGCCCAAAAAAGGAAGGAAGTGGGTATGAATTACTTGATTATTTGGGAGGATTGAAAGATTTTGAGAACAGGTTGGTCAAAGCGGTTGGAAAGGCTGAGGAGAGATTTGCAGAGGATGCTTTGAGAATGATGAGAGCGGTTCGTTTTGCAGCTCAGTTGTCGTTCCAGATAGAAGAAAAAACGTTTGCTGGGGTTGTAAAAAACGCTAATCTGCTTGCCGAGATTAGCAGAGAAAGAGTCAGGGATGAGTTGGTGAAAATTCTTAAAAGTGATCATCCAGCTGAAGGGGTTCATCTGCTAGTAAGTTTCGGGTTGATGGAGCACATCATCCCGGAGATGCTGGAGACCAGAGGGGTGCCACAAACTGGTCATCACACACTAGATGTTTACAATCATATGCTAGAGGCCTTGAGAAGCTGTCCTAGCCCTGATCCGATAGTGAGACTGGCTACCTTGCTTCATGATATTGGCAAGCCGAGGACGAGGCGACTGAGGTGCTTAGGATGTGGTTGGGTGATGAAGAGTGAGAATTTGGAAGAGAAGGGGGAGACGGCAAAAACAACGATGTATAAATGTCCTAGATGTGGCAAGGTGCAAACGGAACATGAAGCAGGAACTTTTTATGGGCATGAAGTGGTAGGGGCAAGAATGGTAGAGACAATTGCCGATAGACTTAGGTTTTCTAAAAAAGAAAGAGAGAGGCTAGTAACACTAGTGAGGTGGCATATGTTTGCTTATAGTCCGGAGATGACGGATGCGGCTATCAGAAGATTTATTCGCAGAGTAGGAAAGGAAAATATTAATGACATTATTTTGCTGCGGATTGGGGATCGTAAGGGTGGGGGTAGTAAGACGACTAGTTGGCGATTACAAGAGTTACAGAAGAGAGTGGGAGAACAGTTGTATGAACCAATGACGGTATCTGATTTGGTGATTGATGGCAATGTGGTGATGAGAATACTAGGAATTAGCCCTGGACCAAAGGTAGGTGAGATTATGAATAGCTTGTTTGAGGAGGTAATTGAGGATACCAGCAAAAACAATCAGGAGTATTTAACAAAGAGAGTGAAAGAAATCGGTGGAGTTATTGCCGATGGTTATAGTGGGGGCGGATCTGATAGAGAAAGTAAAGACTAAGTGCGGTGGTTAGGACAATGGAAGGTGAAAGGTGCCAGACAAAATTGATTAGTCCGTGGGTTAGCGAGCTCCAGAACAAAAGGGTGATGCCAAGAGATTGGCGTTGTTTGAGGGGTTTGTAGGCAACGAGGAGAAGAATACCGCTAATGATTAAAGAGAGAGGACGAAGGGGGTTGATGAGAAAGGGGTGTGAAAAAAGAGAGAGGAGGTTAATAATACCGCCAATAAGGGCAAGGATAGGGGTGATTCGGGCTAGTAGCTTGGTTAAGGACTTGGGTAGGTCGGGAAAGAGTTTAAAGAAACGAAAGGTGTTGGTTTCAATGGGTGAGAAGGGTGGTTTAGTGAGAGCGTTAAAGTTGATCATTTACGTCTTATTGTATCCCAAGTAACAAGTAAGGGTACAGCGGTAAAGGTCGATGAGTAGGTACCGGTGATGGCACCGATGAGAAGAGCGATAGTGAAGTGTTTAATTGAGTCTCCCCCAAGAAGGGCTAGAGAGAGAAGCATGAAAATAATGGTGAGTGAGTTATTAAGGGAACGAGTGATGGTTTCGGTGATGGCTCGGTTTGAGAGTGCGTAGAGGCTGGAGGTGGTCTTGTTCTTAAGTTCGCGAATACGATCAAAGACGACGATGGTGTCGTGGACAGAGAAAGAAAGGGTGGTGAGAATGGCAGTAACTATGAGTAGATCAGTCTGAAAACCAAAGAAGTGGCCAAGAAGTGAGTATGAGCCAAGAAGAATGAGAGTGTCGTGGAGCATGGCGATTATGGCAAAGAAGCCAAAGGTAAGGTTTCTAAATGAGTAGGCGATATAGAGGAGAGTAGCTAGAGCTGCAATGAGGATGGCGGTTAAGGCTTTGGTGAGAAGCTGGCCGCCGACACTGGGACCAACGGAGGTGAAAGAAATCAGTTTGGCTTGGGAATCAAGCGTCTTTAGGTCAGAAACGATTTGATCTGCTTGAGACTGAGTGAGTGGGTCAAGTTTGAGGGTAATAGTGGAGGAGTCGTGGTCAAGAGAGTGGATAGAGTAGGTGGGAGAGAGAAGATCTTTAATCTGATCAGGACTGGGGCTCTCAAGACTTATCTCAAGGAGAGAACCACCGGTAAACTCAACCGAAGGATTGAGGCCAAAACGCCATAGCGAGTATATGCCAGGAAGCAAGACGGCAAGAGAGATGAAAAAGTACAGAAAACGATATTTGAGCCAGTTCATGATTGTGAAGAAAAAAGTTTAATTGATCGAGGTCCGTGATAGAAGAGACGAAGTAGAGTCCTGGTGACAAAAATACCAGTGAATAGAGAGATGAGGATACCAAGGGCAAGAGTGATAGCAAAACCGCGAATTGGCCCTGAAGTGGGGAGGAAAGACCAGTTTAGAGGGTTGAAGAGAATAAAGGCGGTGATGAGGGTGGCAATGTTGGCGTCTTTGATGGAGTCCCAGGCACGACCGAAACCAAGTTCGAGAGCTACAGGCCAAGCTCGTCCAGCGCGGATTTCTTCTTTCATGCGCTCAAAGATGAGGATGTTGCTGTCAACAGCCATGCCAACAGAGAGAATAAAACCGGCAATTCCAGGGAGAGTGAGGGTGATGGGAATGAGTTTGTAAAGAGAGAGTGTGACGAGCCCGTAGATGAAAAGGCCGACGCTGGCGATCAAGCCAAGCTGGCCGTAGTAAGCAATCATAAAAAGGACAACAACAGAGAGTCCGATAAGGCCAGCGCGAACGCTTTGGTTGATTGAGTCTGCACCAAGAGTGGCAGTGATGGTGTTTTGGCTGGTGATTTTGATGGGTACAGGTAGAGCTCCAGCGTTAAGTTGTTTGCTTAACAGTTGGGCACCTTCAAGAGTAAAGTCTCCAGAGATGACGGCCTGACCAGTGGTAATTTCTGACTGAACAATGGGAGCAGTAAGAGGTTGACGATCAAGAGCTATGGCTAGGGGTTTACCAAGATACTCTTTTGTGAGCTGGGCAAATTTTTCAGTACCGGAGGGGGAGAACTGGAGACTGATAACAGGTTGGCCGGTATTGGGATCAAAATCGACTGTGGTTTTTTGAAGATCGGCTCCCGTCAGAGTAGATGGTTGAAAATCAACAAGCTCTGGTTGGGCCGATTCGGTGGAAGTTTGATCATAAATGGGGGTTAGGAATTCTAGTTGGGCGGTGGTGCCGATAAGCTCAAGAGCTGCTTGAGGATCGTCTAGACCGGGAAGCTCAACAATGATTTGATAAGCAGATCCGGCTTGTTGGGAATAAATATTAGGCTCAGAGATACCAAATAGGTCGACTCTTTGGGTGATGATTTCTTTAGCAGAGTCAAGAGCGTCGGCTTGATTCTCGGGGGCGATGGAGGACATGTCTGCATCTAGAGTAACTCGGGTACCACCGGCTAGGTCGAGACCAAGTTTGATATCAAGAGAGCGAGAAAAGTCATATGAACCAAGACTTAGTTTAAGATCTGGCCTAACAAGATGAACATTAAAACTGCGACCAAAAAGATGAGGATTAAGATTGATTTCTTGGGGAAGAGAGATAACTAAGGAAAGGATGGTGAGAAGAAGAATAAGCCAGAAGCGGGACTGGGTGCGAGACATAGTAGTGATTTTAACTCTTGGTGAGAGAAGAGGTAAGAGTGAGTTGGCGAATTCCAGAAAAGTTAAGAATTAGTTGTCCTTTATCCGGACGAGTAGTAACGCTGACACTGTCACCCAGCTTGACACCCACATCTTTAGCAAATTTGCTGGGAATGGTTACAGCAAGAGAGTTACCAGCTTTGATAATTTTTTGTTTCATTTAGGAGACTAGTTCCTGCTCGTCACCAACGAGCATAACTCTAGAGTTGCTTAGTACCTGGAGAATGAAGGGGTCACGTCGGTTTTTTCTGAATTTGAGTTCGTCTTCGGTCATGACGGTATAGTTGATTTCTTGACCTGTTTTGGCTTCGTTTTCTCGAATTAAAATGGCTAGTTGAGGAAGAATGACTTGGCCGACTATAAGGAGTTCGACGTCGTCATTAGAGCGAGGTAGGCCGCGAACATATTTACCAGAGAACATGGCAAATTTGATCTGGCCGAGTTTCTGCCGGTTTTTAATAATGGCTTTGCCTAAACCAGTAGTTTTGGCAACCAGTGAGAGCAATTCCTGGTAAAAGAGATAGCTTGGTTTAAAGAAGTAGTAAAGACGATTGCCCCGATGCTCAGATTTGAGCATGCCTGATTTTTCCATTCTTTGTAGTTCACGACGGACAGCATTGATTTCTTCTTTGGTTTCTCTGGTGAGCTGACGAACATAAAACATTTCACCGGGATGACTTAGAAAGGTCTGAATCATCTTAACTCGAACTCGAGAAACCATGAAGTCGGTTAGCTTAGCCATAGATACGTTTAGGTCTAATAAGTCTAATTATCCTTTGAGTAGGAATTGTGTGCAGTGTAACTAATGAATGTGGAAAACGTCAAGAGGAGGATTGGTGGGACAAGAGAGTATCGCTCTTATTGGGTCTAGCTTTAGTAGTCAACCTGGTTGCCTTTAGGAAGAGCCTCGATCCAGATTTTGCCGCGAGCGAATTCAATTTCTTTCTTTGAGGGGTCAAGAAAGATGGTTCGATCGGTTCGGGAAGATTTTGACCAGGTAGCTTTAATTACCTGTCCATTTTGAAAGACTAAGGCGTTGCCGGTGCCGATGGTACCGTAGAGCATGTGTTTGTGATCGTCGATTGGACCAGTTTCGGTCACATACTGGATGATGACAACTCTGGCAGTGAGTTGAGTGTCAGTGTTGTTGTCGAGATGCTCTGACCCTCCGTTGGAACGGAGATACTGATTCGACTCGGGATCGTATTTCCACGAGACTGAGTACTGAGGATAATCCCAGAAGTCAAAGGCAATGGTGTCTATTTCGGGTGAGGAGACTGGTTTGGGGTCGGCAAATTTCCATGGGGTAAATTGATCAGACCAGAGCTCCCCATCTTCACCTTTGGCTGCCCAACCTCGGTTTGCACCGATTTTCCAGAGAGCTTCAGTGGAACAGTACATGGTATGCTCGGTAGCAACCTGGCGTCCAAGTCTTGAGTAATCACGCCAGCATTCATTGACGGTAAGAGCAAATTGGTTAAGGTCATTTTCCCCACCCCAGCCGTAATCGACAATTTGTCCTAAGGCATTGGCTTTGTTGGGGGTGTTGGCTCCGCCAACATGAGCATAGAGAGGATTTTTGCTGTACTCTGAAGCCCAGTCGAGGTAATAGGTTCTGGCGGAGCGAACGGGGCCTACAATATTATCTTGACTGACGGCGTCACAATAAAAAACTCCCATGAAACGAGTAATACCCCCCTCGGCGACAGCTTCATAGACTAAATCTGCTTGACCAAGACCTGACTGAGGACGAGATTCTTGATGATTTTCTATCATAACTAAGAGGGGGCGTCGTTTTTCCCAGGCTGTTTTCTCGGTAACGGTGAAGTAGTCACCGTTGATGGGGCAGATTTCAGTTTTGGGTTCTCCTGGGTCGATAACAAGACTACCATCTTCGTAAACAACGGCAGCAGGGTTAATCAGAGCTTCGGCTCCGGGAAGAAGAGAGCGGAAAGCGACAAAGGATATTCCAGTGGCGATAATGTAGACAAAAAAAGAGAGTGGTATTAATTTTGATTTCATTTCTTAATAGCTTGATTGATGACTTCTAGCTCTTCTTTAGATAGAGCCTGATCGGGAGCTTTACCCAGACTGATGCGTTTAGCATAGACTCGGGTGTTTTCGCGACCATGTAGAGAGCTTATCACAAATCCGTCATGGTTTTCATCAAGAAGAGTGAGAACAAAGCTCTGGTCTCCTCCAGTATCAGTGAAGGGGTTAAAGCGTTTGAAGCCGAAACATTTAAAGTGTTTTTTGGCGTTTTCGATTTCCTGATCTAGTCGGGCGTTGGTGGACGTGATATCTTTTTGGTTGTCATGTAGTTGCTTAAGAATAGAGTTGAGAGTGCTGACAAGATCGGTTTTTTTGGTGCCACTAGTGAGTGAGTTATAGTGAGAGATTAGGCGGAAAATGAAAAAGGATAGGAGAGCAAGCCAGATAAATGCGAGAGTAATGATATAGGGATAAAAGGGTTCGAGGTTCATGACTGCTGTGATTGTAACTTGAGGTTGGATAAGGGGTCAATTGGCAATGATAAAATGGAGCCATGAAAAAAAGACGAACGAGGAGGGATAAGGTAAGGGCGAGTAGTCGAAAGTTGGTGAGTAGAAAGAAAAAGGTGGTTAGTTTAAAAGATGTTGCTGATAGCGATAAACAAGAGATCCGATGGCTTCGAGCAGACTTGACAAAGAGTTTGTGGCTAACTATGCTTGCTGTAGGCGTGGAGGTAGCCTTATGGTACTTCCTTAAGCCTTAGTTATTAAGCTAACCCGGCAGAATGGCGGGGTGACCTGCCCTTGAAGCTTTTGAGAAAGGAGGTGAGATTGTAATGGCAAGACAGATGTATTGTGTTAAGTGTCGCGAAAAGAGAAATGGAAAAAATCACGAACAAGTAACCATGAAAAATGGTAAAAAAGCCGTTAAGGCTGTTTGTGAAGTTTGTGGTACCGGCATGTTTTTGATCGGTGCTGACGTGTCAGAGTTCTAAGCATTTTTTTGCTTATAGAAACAAAAGCCCCGTTGTAGACGGGGTTTTTGTGGTATTCAGGTGAGAAAACTGAGTGGTTGAGTGTTTGTTGAGGTTATCTAAGAGTCGATTAAAAGTAGAGTTTATAAACTAAGACCTAAAAGGAATGAGCCAAGAAGATAGGTGTAAATGGCAAAGGGGAGGAGATTTTTGCGATTAAGAACATAGTTTAATAGGCAAAGGCTAATTAACCCCGAGATGAGGGCAGCAGAGAAACCGATTAAGGAGGGTAGGGTTAGGGTAACATCTAAGTTTGAGGTGTCAGTAAGGTTTAACACCAAGGCGCCAAGTATGGCAGGGATGCTTAATATAAAAGAAAAAGTGAAGGCTGTGTTTTTAGAGAGACCTGAAAAGATCCCGGCAGAGATGGTAGAACCTGAGCGTGAGACACCAGGGAGGATGGCAATAGCTTGAAAGGTTCCGATAAATAATGCTTTTATGGGAGTGACTTTGATGGATGAGGTCGAGGCGGTTGTTTTGACTGGGGTAGTCGTTTTAACTCTGGTGGTAAGAAAAAGTAATACAGAGGTTAGCAGGAAGGATAGGCTGGTTAAATAGAGATTAGTAAATATTTCAAGAGAGGTAGTGTAGATAGCCAGGCCAACAATGATAGCGGGAACGGTGGCGATAATAAGTTGGGGTAGGTGGGTTTTGGTAAAACTGATTAATTGATGACGGAAATAAATAAGGACGGCAAGCAAGGTGCCTACGTGAACTAAAACATCAAAAAAAAGGGGGGGTGTGGAGATATCTAAGAATGATTGGAATAAAACTAGATGGCCTGAAGAGCTGACGGGCAGGAACTCTGTGAGTCCTTGAACAATACCAAGGAAAAGCGCTTGAATACTAGTCATGAAGGTTATCTGACTTGTTTTTTGAAGTCCTTATACCAATCTTCGAGAATGGTTTTAACTAAGTCTTTGGAACCTAGACCAAGGCTTAACCCAAGTCCGATAGCTAACATGGCGACAAAGCCGATGAAGAGGGTGTTGACAAAGGTGGCGGCAATACCTAGTTGAGACATGGCTGCTAAAATGGTGAAGACCATGACAATATAGCTGCTGATTTTGGCTAAGAGTCTGGAGGTTTTGACATCAACTGTACCAAGGGAGCCTTTAACAATTTTTTCAACTAATCCAGCAATAATGGTTCCAATGGCAATGATTAGGGTGGCAGCAAAAACGTGAGGTAGGTAATTAAGAATACGATTGAGAACTTCGGTAACGGTGGTAAGACCAAGGAGGTTAATTGAGGCGATGAAGAAGATGAGTACTACTAAAAGACGGAGAAGTTCGCCGACAACCTGTTCAATTTTGGTGGTTAAATCAGCTTGCTCGAGGAATTTGCTAAAGGTTGTGCCCTGAAATAATTTGGATAGATTAAGGCCACTTAGCAAACGAACCGCAAGTGATTTAATCCAACCTGAAAGTACTATTCCCACAAAGAAGAGGATTAGCGCACCTAAAAGATTGGGAATAAAAAGAGCAATGCTGGTGAGAAGATTAGATGATGCATCAAATAAGGCGACTTGCCAAGTGTTAACGGTTGGAATAGCGTTCATTTAATAGGATATTTATTTGTTAATCAGTTTCAATTATAGGGCAGGAGGGGTGGATGTCAATTGAGTTGGACTAAAAAATATATCAACAAACAAGATTTAGTTGATATATTTTGATATAATTGTTAGTGGTTATCTAGTCTGAGACAGTGCTCTTTTAAAAAGAGAGGAAAGTCCGGACAGCAGAAGGCAGGGTGGCCTGGGAAACCAGGTTCTTTGGTAGGTAACTATCAGAGCGCGACAGGGCCACAGAGACGAGTTAATGTGAAACGCCGATAGGTTTTTTGACCTGGAGGGTCTGATTAGAGCAATCTGATTGGATTGGCAACCCGCCCCGCTGCAATCCCCGAAATGCACGTTATGAGTAGCCTTCGACCAGTGCTAAGGTAGGGAGCGAAGATAGATACTGTCATAAAACAGAATCCGGCTTACGGGACTGGATAACTAAATTTAATGTTGGATTACGAGTTTTTTTCGGAGTAAAAATGCAGAAGGACTATTTTCCCAGCTAAAACTAGGGGAAGACTGAGGACGGCAAGAAGGGCTCCACCTAGTTGAAAGCCAATTAAGAGAGCGACAATGGTTATAACGGGGTGAAGTCCGGTAGAGGATTTCATTAGATTGGGTACAAGAACATTATTTTCCAGTTGCTGGATGAGAGCAGCCAGACCAACGGTAAGAAACCCGTGAATAGGAGAGGTAGCGAAACCAACAATAGCAGCGGGTATGGCAGCAATGGTTGGTCCAATATTGGGGATAATCTCAAGCAAACCAGCTATTAAGGCAAGGGGAAGGGCATACTCAATGCCAATGAGTTCAAGACCGATATACGTTTGAAGGCCAATGAGGAACATGAGTATGGCCATGGTGCGAACCCATTTACCAAGCTGAGTCTCGATTTCAAGATACATTTTTTTGGCTTTTTCTGAACGATCCCCAAATAGGTAGCGGAGTCTTTCGTCTAGGTGGGCGCGCTCTTGGACAAGATAAAAAGTAATAACCAAGATGGTCATGAGCATGACTCCAACGGAGAAAGTATCAAAGGCAAGACGAAGAATGTTGCCAGATAAATTGCTAATCTGAGAAGTGAGAACAGAGCTATCAATGCTGTAGCTGCCGAGCTGGTCAAGAAGATCTGGAAAACGAATCAAAAATGCATTAGTTTGGGAAATGACTAATGGCATGATGGAGGCAAAAATTAGGGAAACACCGACAACTAGTAGAACCAAGATAACGGCGGTAGAAAGGGCTCTTGGGATGCGGAATCGGTGGAGAGCGTTAACTAGGGGGAAGATGGCGGTGGAGAGTAAGAAAGAAATGAATAGGGTGATTAATATGCTTTGGATAACGACCAAGAACTTGAGAGAAAGTATGAATAGAATCGCGAAGATAATGCTTCGATGGCCGATTTCAATTTTGAGGTTGCGTGTATCTGTCATGATTGGTTTCACTATACCAGCGTGTGACTAAATCAACAACTTGCTTGGCATGGTTTTTAGGGCTTATATCGATCCAGTGGTAATTTGATTGGGCACGAAGCCAGGTGAGTTGTCTTTTGGCGTAATTTAGTTCTTGATTGACCCAGAGAGTAGTAGCTTGTTGGCGAGTAATCTTCTTTTGATGAAAGTCACTTAAGATTTGGTAGCCTAGAGCAGAGGAGGCAGGTAATTTTAAGTCGGGATCAAGGGATTTAAGGATGTTTAGCTCGTTTAAGTAGTCAGAGTTTAGGCGTTGTTTGACTCTTTTTGTGATGTTTTTTTCTAGAGTAGACAGGGGTGCTGTTAGAGCAATTTTAAGACAGTCGAGTTGAGGTGAGGAGTGGTTAGATTTTGGGTGAATAACAGAAGAGGATAAAATCTCAATGGCGCGAATGAGACGACGAGGATTGTGTTGGTCTGAATGGTTGAGACTATTAAACTTTTCAGGGCTAAGATTGAGTAGTTTGTTTTGGAGTTTGTTAATTGATAGTTTTTCAAGCCTAGCTCTAAGAATGGGGTTGGGAGGAACTTGAGTGTTGGGAGTGGGATTAAAGAGAGTGTCGATATAGAGACCAGTGCCACCGACAATGATAGGTAGCCGTTTTTGTTGGGATACGTAGATAATGACTTTCCAGGCAAATTGATGGAAAAAATTTAAGTTCCAAGGCTGATTTGGGTCAACTAAATCGTAGCCGTAGATAGAGGTCTTGTTGTTGGTGTAGATGGGGATAGGAGATTGATTTAGAGTTATGGAGGAGTTTTTTTTATGAAAACTTGAGGGTATGTCTTTGCCTGGAATGAGATTAAGACTGGTGTAGACCTGACGGGAGTCAGCAGAGATGAGATCGGCTGGAAAAAGTTTAGCTAGCTTTAGGGCAAGGGTGGTTTTTCCGGTGGCGGTGGGACCGGTGATAACTAGAGCTTTTACTAAATTAGTTGATAAGCGGTCTTTCATGAAGGTGTTTTTTATTGATTAGGTCGTCAAGAATAGTCCAACGTCGTTTTTTTTCTTGAGGTGAGACGTCATCTTGGTAAAGCCGGTGGGAGGCAGTACCAGGTCTGGGTGAGTACTGAGCAACAAAGGCGATGTGCCAATCAATTTGTTTGGCAAGTGATAGCGTTTGTTCAAAGTCGGCTTTTGTTTCTGAAGGAAAACCGACAATGATATCGGTACCTAAAACTAGATCGGGGATGCGGGTTTTAAGCTTGGTGACAAGTTTTTTATAGTCAGCGGTGGTATAGCCTCGGTTCATAAGTTTGAGAATGCGATCGGAACCTGATTGGATGGGTAAGTGGATATAACGGTCAATTTTGGGATTGTTGGCAATTTCCTCTATAAGTTCATCCCAAAAGTCCCAGGGATTGCTGGTCATAAATTTAATTTTTTTGATACGAGGAATACGGGAAATTTCTTGAAGAAGTTTAACGAAAGGCGGAGTTTCTTGAGGGTGGAAGTATTGTGACTCATTGGTCGGGATGTCGTTAAGAGAGAAAGATGATCGGCTCATGAGAAGTTTGCGATAACCGATTCCGGCTTTTTCAAGGCCATATGAGTTGACGTTTTGGCCTAATAAGGTGATTTCTTGATAACCTTGACTGGCTAGTTGATTGACTTCTTGGAGAATGTCTTTGAGAGGTCGAGATTGTTCTCGCCCTCGAGAGTAAGGGACTATGCAGAAGGTACAGAATGAGTTGCAACCTGAGGAGATGGGGACCCAGGCGTGGTATTGATCTTTTCTAAGAGCTGTTTGGTTAAATCCAACTTCGTTAATGGGAAGAATTTCGTCTATCTGAGGGAGAAGCTCGTATAGTTTGGTTTGGCTGTAATGAGTCATACAGCCGGTGAGAATGACTTTAGGTTTGGGTGAGTGCTCAAGATAATATTTTTCCAGGTTGCGAAGAAAACCCTTAACTCGATCCTCTGCTCTCTGTCTTACAGAACAGGTGTTGACGACAACTTCAGAAGCAGAACGCCAGTCTAAGACTTCAGTATAACCACGAGACAGATAGTCTCCGGCAATACGCTCAGAGTCGGACTTATTGGCCTGACAGCCAAAAGTTTTGATAAAAAAGGTTCTGGGTTGGGATGGCATGGCCAGACTTACCAAACTTTTTTCTTAAGAGGTTTGCCGACACGGAAGTTGATGACTCGATGTCCCTTAACGGTTTGGCGCTGAACTTCATTACCAAAAGGAACGACTTGTTTATCAGCAACTTTAGAAACATAAAAAGTACCAAAACCAGAAAGGACAACTTTCTCACCCTTGACTAAAGATTTTTCAACTTCGTCTAAAAAGGCGGTGACAGCCTCGCCGGCGGCCTTTTTGGTTAGATGAGCTTTTTTGGAAACAATATTAATTAGATCGTGTTTGGTCACAAAATTTCACCTCCTCTCAGGGTACTATGGGGCAGAAGTATTAACTGGTTAGTAATAATAACGGGGTACATCAGGAAAATCAATGGTTGATTTATTGATGAATGGTGTTATTGAGCGACAGCACTGGCTCTGGTTTCGCGAATCACATTGACCTTGACGGTGCCTGGATAGGTAAGACTATCCTCGATTTCTTGTTTAATGTCGGAGGCTAGTTTAACACAAGCGTCATCAGAGATTTTTTCAGGAGAGACGATAACTCTAACTTCTCGTCCGGCTTGAATAGCATAGGCCTCAGCTACCGATGGATGGTTGGTGGCAATCTCTTCTAGTTTTTCAAGTCTTTGGACGTATTCGTCATAGTTTTCATATCGAGCTCCAGGCCTGGCACCTGATATGGCGTCAGCGATATAAACCAGGATTGATTCAACAGAGCTAAACTCCTCATCTTCGTGGTGTTGGGCCACAGCATCGATAGCGGGTTTAGGCAGGTTGTATTTCTTTAAAACTTTGACACCAAGCTCGACGTGACTTCCCTCTCCCTCAACAACTTTACCAATATCATGGAGTAGACAACCAAGTCTGACGATGTGGACGTTAGCACCAACCTCTTGGGCCAGCTTGATACCTATCTTAGTTTCTTCGAGTGTGTGGGCAATCATATTCTGCCCGTACGAGGTTCGGTATTTGAATCGGCCTAAAAGAGAGACTAGTTCTCGAGGCAGATCATAGACGCCAACGGCATGGCAAAGCTTTTCTCCCTCTTGATAGATGACTCTTTCGATGTCACGTTTAGCTCGGCTTAAGAATTCCTCAATGTGAGTGGGGTGGATTCTGCCGTCTTTAATGAGACGTTCAAGAGCAACTCTGGCGATTTCCCTCCTGATAGAGTCAAAACTTGAGAGCTTGATAACACCGGGCTCGTCCATATCAAGGTCAACACCGGAGTACTTTTCAAAAGCCCTGATGTTGCGACCCTCTTTTCCGATAATGCGACCTTTAGCTTCATCGTCAGGAAGCTTAATGGTGGTGACGGTGTACTCAGCTACGTAATCAGTAGCGCCGGCATACATTGAGTCAACTAGGATTTCACGAGCTCTAATATCAGCTTCAGCCCTAGCCTTTTCTTCAGCTGATTTAATGCTTTTGGCTATATCGGAGACGCTTCTTTTTTCAACTAATTCAAGAATTCTTTTTTTAGCTTCCTCTTTGGTTAGACCACTAATACTCTCTAAAGCCGCTATTTGTTTAGTTTTTAGTTTTTCAACTTCTTCGAGACGTTTTTGGGCCATTTCAAGTTGTTTTTGGGTCAGACTATCTCTTTCTTCCAGCCTGGCTTTAACCTCGGTGTAACGACGAGTTTTCTCTTCAAGTTCTTGGTGAAGTTTTTCAGCTGATTGCTTAAGCTGTTCTGCCTCGGCTCTGGCTTTTTCTCGTAATTTAAAGGCTTCGTCTTTGGCTTCTAAGATAATCTCTCGAGCTTTGTTTTGGGCTTGTTCAACAATCTGTTTGGTATCAGATTGTTGCGTGGTGACGTCTTCTGTCTTTGGTGGTTGGGTTTTGGGTTGGGTAGCGGGTTTTAAGGGAGACGAAGAGGCTGATGGTTTAAATAGGCTAAAGATGGACATAAAAGTATAGGTAATTTGTGATTACCCAAGCAGAGGATACAAAAATTACAAACCAAGATTGGCTTAAAGCGATATGGATATGGTTGAGGGGTTTGTTAGCCGTAGTAGAGTCATGTTTTGGTTGATTTTCCCGATATTTCTCTGATTAGGTATGGTGCATATTTTACCGTTTTAGTGGATTTTCGTCAATTGAGGATATGGCGCGATTGATAGTATCCGGGTCATAACCCAAGCGGTAAAGATATTGAGTGGCCTTGCGCTTAAACTCGAATGCCGGGAGGGAGTAGAAAGCCTTGGTTTTTTTATTGAGAGCCAAGCGTGCTTGAGAAATGAGAGTGTCTTGATCAGAGAACAGGGTGTCTATTGTTTGCGAAATAAGAGAGTCGGATATACCTTTGGCAGAGAGTTCTGACTGAAGACGATATGGACCGTAGTTTTTAAGTTTAACTTTGGTTTTGGCGTAAGCGAGAGCAAAATCAGAATCGTTAAGATAGTTTTGTTTCTTGAGTGTGGAGATAATTTGGGAGATGACAATGGGAGAAACTGAGTTGCGATGAAGATATTGTTTGATCTCCCGGGTCGAGCGAGGTCTATATGAAATTAAATTGAGGGCTTTAAGATAGTTTTTTTCATAGTCGCCGCTATGTTTGAGTTGCTTAAGCTTGCTGGGTGATATGACCTGGTCTTTGTCGATTTTCTGTCTGACTACTTCATTTGGTGAAAGCGAAAAAGCATATTTATCATCGATATATATGCGAACAGAGTTACCGGATTTGGAGTAAACCAGACGAGTGATGGTTGACACTTTAATCTTCTGAAGCTATTCCTATGGAGGGAGGAGCGGCTTTGCTGGGGAGATCTAATTTAGCGAAGATCTCTTTTTCAATGGTTTTAAGTAGTTTTTGGTTCTCAAGGAGAACTTCTTTACTTGCTTCACGACCTTGGGCGATGACATTGCCTTGGTATTTTAAGAATGCTCCCGATTTTTCAATAATACCTTGCTCGACGGCGACATCAATAATATTGCCGACTTTTGAGATACCGCCCTGATTCATAATGTCAAACTCAGCCACCCGAAAAGGAGGAGCCACTTTATTCTTGACCACTTTGGCACGATGACGTGAACCAATAATTTGGTCACCTTCTTGGATGTTGCCAATCTTTCTCATGTCGATACGGATTGAGGAATAGAACTTAAGAGCGCGTCCGCCAGGGGTGACTTCAGGATTCCCGAACATGATACCGATCTTTTCTCGTAATTGATTGGTAAAGACAAGCATAGTTTTACTCTTGTTAATGGCACCAGCTAGTTTACGCATGGCCTGGCTCATGAGGCGAGCCTGGAGACCAACCTGGGAGTCACCCATCTCTCCCTCTATCTCGGCTTTGGGAACTAGGGCAGCGACAGAGTCAACAACGACAATATCTATGGCTCCTGAGCGAATTAAGGTCTCGGCGATCTCTAGGGCTTGTTCGCCGGTGTCTGGTTGGGAGAGAAGAAGATTGTCAATGTCGACACCGATGGCTCGGGCACGTTGAGGGTCCAGGGCATGTTCGGCATCGATAAAGGCGGCAGTACCACCTTTGGACTGAGCTTCAGCAATAACGTGAAGACAAAGGGTGGTCTTTCCCGAGGCTTCTGGTCCATAGACCTCGATAATGCGCCCACGAGGCAGGCCGCCGACGCCTAGGGCAATATCAAGAGCAATAGCACCGGTGGGGATGGCGTCAACATGATTGGTGTGACCAGCTTCACCCAGCTTCATAATTGACCCAGCGCCAAATTGTTTATCAATTTGTTGCATGGCAATTTGTAAAGCCTCGATTTTTTGTTGTCGAAGTTGATCTTGGCTATTTTTTGAAGTCGAAGGGACAGAGTTGTCTTTTTTGGGTCGGCCTCTTTTTGGCATAGTAGTTTTTGCTAAAGGTTATGAATAATTTAGGTGGATAGTAACACGTGCAGCTGCAGAGGAAAAGGACATAAATCTAGTTAACCAAAGATTACCCGAAACTGTCAAGGGTGCGGTTCGTGGGTGGAGGTGGTAAAATGGGGTTTAATCAAGTGATTTTGTATGAAATCACCATCGGGCTGTCGTATAGTGGTAGTACGGGTGCATGGGGTGCATCTAGCCTCGGTTCGATTCCGAGCAGCCCGACCATAATTGACTTTCGGTTTTTTGAGGCGAGAAGGATGGCTCGCTCCGCGCCGCTGGCGCGGCAAGGGTGGGAAGCGGCTCATCCTTGCGTCAGCAAGGAAGCAAAGCCCGCAAAAATTGTTTCCTTAATTGAAAAAGAATTTTGCGCGCGCCCCCTAAAAGATTTGTCAATTTTTACGGGCTTTGCTGGCCGCCGTCAGGCGGCGAGCCGCTGGGCGGGTTCTGCGCCCGTCAGGGCGCAGATTGTCGCTCAAAAAAGGTTCGAGCGGCGTTCAGCAATTGCGACAAGGTTAGTTTTTTGAGAGCAGTTCAGAGTTTAACCGACCATGGAGAGTCAAACAGAAATAAGTATGAATGAAGTAGACTTGGTAGAGTTGGCTAATAGAGTTAAGGAGCGGGTGGAGGGTCTTGAGAGTAGAGTGTTGAAAGTCCAAAAAATAATTGTGGAGCACGCTATGTCGTTACCGGAACGAATCGAACCTCAAAGTATTTTAGAGTCTAGATTTATGCCAGTTGACGAGGCTTTTGACAATGGGGCACTGTCTTGTGGTGCAATGACAAATATTGGAGCTGAGATGCTTAAAACAATGGGTTATGAGGTTAAGAAGGTACACGGTGAGGATGAGAACTCGGTGGATCACGCCTGGTTGTTAGTTAAGGAACCTGGTTCTGGAGAATGGAGTCCATATGATTTGACACGCAAAGGAGCCAAAGTGGGAGAACACCATCGAGTTAAGAAGATAGTGAGCGATTGGGAGGAAATAAGAGGGGAGATAGAGAGTGATCACACTACCTATGGGCAGAGATTGAAAGCGCTAGAATGATTTGGTTGGAGAAGAAGAGCGATTACCGCTTTGGTGATTGGCGTTTTGAACGAGCCTTGCTTCCAGAAGAACCAATTTTCCTGGTTTCCTTCATGCGAGAATCACGAGTCAGAAAGCCTTTCTTTTTGAGAATGGGACGGAAACGTTCTGGATTAACCTGGACAAGGGCTCGACTCAAACCATGAATAAAGGCGTCAAGTTGGGATTGTTTACCTGAGCCTGTAATTTTAGCAGTGGCTGAGTATTTTTTGTGAGTATTGGTGGTAATGAGGGGCTCGGAGTAAAGAGAGGCAAAGGTACTACTTGGCCAGTATTGAGATGCAGGAATATTGTTAACTGTAATTTCTTTTTTGCTTTCAATTAGTCTGACCCGAGCGACAGCGGTTTTGCGACGACCGGTAGCCTGAATGTAATTTTTCTTAGTTGATTTAGTAGCCATGGTTAGGATTTGATTTGTGCTTGATAAGGATGTTGGTCATCAGTAAATACTTTGAGGCGTCTTAATCTATTGGTCTGAAATTTGTTTTTTGGGAGCATGCCCTTGACGGCCAGTTCGATGACTTTACGAGAGTCTTTGGACATTTTTTCAGACAGAGTGGCTGATTTTAATCCACCAGGATAGCCAGAATGACGATAGTATTTTTTGTTGATGAGTTTGTTTCCGGTAACCTTTATTAAGTCAGAGTTGATAGCGACAACATAATCACCACCGTCGAGATTATCGTGTTGATTAGGTTTGTGTTTACCAACAAGAAGCTGGGCAATTTGAGAAGCAGTGCGACCAAGAACTTGGCCTTTGAGGTCAATAAGGTGCCAGTTGCGACTGATGTCTGATGCTTTAGTTGATGGTGTATTCATGGGTAAGTTATGATTTATTTACTGGATTTTGTGCTAGTTTTTGAGGTTTTTTTGGTTGGTTTCTTGGGAGAGTTGGTACTTTTCTGAGTTTGTTTAAGGTCAGGAGAAGACTTGTCAACAAGTTCAAGTTTGACGATTTGAGCATTGTCGCCACGGCGAAGACCGAGCTTGGTAACACGGGTAAAACCGGATTGTCTATGTCCAAAACGCTTAGTTAAGTCGTCGACGAGTTTATTGACTGAACTTTTGTTACCTAAGAAAGCGTGGAGAAGGCGACGAGCGTGAACAGTGGATGGCTTAGCTTTGGTAACCAGTTGATCAAAGAGACGTTGGACAGCTTTGGCTTTCGTCTGAGTAGTTTTTAACTCTTCTTGAATGATAAGAGAATTAAGCAACCCTTTGAATAAAGCTTTGCGCTGATTGGTGTTGCGGCCTAGTTTACGGCCATTAAGGCGGTGTCGAGACATAAGATTATTTTGTTACTTGAATACCCTTTTTTTCAAGCTTTTTGATAATATCTTTGACAGATTTTTCACCTAAATTTTTAACCTTAAGTAGATCGTCATATGAAGCAGATGAGAAATCGTTAAGTTTGACAAATCCACCTTTTTTAAGAGCATTAGTCACTCGAGTGGGGAGCCCTAACTCTTCGATGGATTGGTCATCACCAGTAACTAAACTGGTTTTAACGGTTTCTTCCTCGGTAAAAGTGGGGTCAAAGATTTGAGTGAAATAGGCGGAAAGAATCTCTGCAGCGTTCTTCACAGCCTCTAGAGGAGTGATGGTGCCGTTGGTTTCAACCATGAGGCGGATCATGTCAAGGTCGGTTCGACGACCAACACGAGTAGACTCGACAAGATAGTTGGCCTTAATAACCGGAGTAAAGATGGAGTCAACTGGGATAAGTCCAATTTCGTCGGTGTTGTGTTCGTCTGCGGGAGAGTAACCAATGCCTTTAGCGACAGTTATTTGACCCTTAAGAGCCATTTTGGGACCACTGATGTGAGCTAAGACGTGTTCTGGATTGGTGACGGAAACTCCGGCTGGACAAACTAGATCACCGGCAGTGAGGGTGGTTTTTTCTTTTGAGTCAATTTTGACAGTGAAAGGTCCGTCGCCCTCAGTTTTGAAATAAACACCTTTGAGATTGAGGATGAAGTCAATGATGTTTTCCTGTAAACCAGATAGAGTGCTAAATTGATGACGGACACCGTCGATCTTGACATGAGTAGCGGCTGACCCTTCCAGATTACCCAGGAGTACGCGGCGAAGAGCGTTACCCAGAGTGTGACCAAAGCCTTTTTCTAAAGGAGTGATATGAATTTCGGCGAAGTTACCTTTTTCTTCGGTGAGATTTAGTTTGAAGTTTGGATTTTGCATGGATAAATTTATTCGTTGAGAATCAAAAGATTATAACAGTTGATCCTTAACGTGAATAGAATTCGATAATTAATTGTTCATTGATATCTTGACTTAAGTCATCGCGATCGGGGAGTCGATCGAGTTGTGAAACAGTTGCCTTGCGCTTGATCCAAGTAGGTGGTTTGTCCTTGCTATTAAGGGACTCAGTAACAAGATCTAGTTTAAGAGTTTTTGGTTTAAGAGTAATGGTTTGGCCTGGTTTTAGCTGGAATGACGGAATGGTGACTTTTTGACCATCAACGAGAACGTGACCGTGATTGACTAACTGGCGAGCGGTGCGGCGAGAAGGGGCAAATTGGGAGCGAAAAACAATATTGTCGAGCCTAGTTTCGAGAAGTTGAAGGAGTCGTAATCCGGTGTTGGATTCTGTTTTAAGAGCTTGGTTGTAATATCGACGAAATTGTTTTTCAAGAACACCATAAATACGTTTAACTTTTTGTTTCTCGCGAAGCTGAGTACCATAATCGGAGACTCGACCGGCAAACTTACGGCCATGCTGTCCTGGTGGTTGAGCACCTTTGCGATCTAGAGGACATTTTTTGGCATTACACATGCGTACGCCTTCTCGGCGACATAGTCTGTGTCTGGGTCCGGTGTATTTAGCCATAATTGTTTAGTTTTGTTTAAAAATAATTAATTAAGCGCGACGGGGTTTCTTGGGTCGGCAACCATTATGAGGGATGGGAGTAACGTCAGCAATCATATTGATATCTAGGCCTGAGTTGCGTAGCACACGCAAAACTGCATCTCGGCCAGGACCAGGTCCTTTAACGTAAACCTGAATTGAGTTAATACCTTTCTCCTTAGCTTTTTTGATGGCCTCCTCGATAGTGGTGGTCGCAGCGTAGGGGGTAGATTTGCGAGTACCCTTAAAGCCAACACTACCAGTATTTGTCCAGGAGATAACGTTACCCCTATCATCTGTGAAAGTGACTAGCGTGTTATTAAAAGTCGCTTTGATGTACATGCGTCCAGAGGTGGTTAACTGGGGTGTAGATTTACTGCCTGTCGGTTTGGTAGTGTTTTTAGTTTTAGTGGTTTTTTGGTTAGCTTTTGGCATAGCGATTATTTAGTAGGGGTAACTGTTTCCATTTTTTGGCGCATTTCTTTGGTCATGGCGCCGATAGTTTTACGACGGCCACGAATGCTGCGAGCATTAGTGCGAGTTCTTTGGCCGCGACTAGGAAGACCGGCCATGTGACGAAGTCCGCGGTAAGAGCCAATTCTTTTGAGACGTTGGATATTGTCACGAACAATCTTTTTGAGATCTCCCTCAGTTGGAAGACGATCCAGCCAATTAGCGATAGACTGAATTTGGCTGTTAGTAAGCTTGTTGGCCTTAAGGTCGGGGTTGATTTTAAGCTCGGAAAGAATCTTGGAGGCGGTAGCATGACCCACTCCATAGATATAGGTAAGAGATATCTTGATAGGTTTGTCGTTAGGGATGTCAACTCCGGCGATACGTGGCATATTTGATGATTTTAATTGGTTTAAATATTTAAATTATTGAGTGATATGAGTTATAAATGTTGTCGCTGGTGGCTTAGCCTTGGCGTTGTTTATGACGAGGATTGTCACAAACAATGTAAACCCGACCTTTACGGCGGACAATTTTGCATTTGATGCAGCGTGGTTTAACAGATGCCTTGACTTTCATTGGGCATAAAAATACCAAGCTCGACCTAGATTTTGCGGACCGGCTTGATAATTGATTAATTATTTATTGCGATAAACTATACGTCCTTTGGAATCGTCGTAAGGAGTAAGTTCAATGGTAACCCTATCACCTGGCATAACTCTAATACGATTTAGTCGCATGCGTCCGGCTAGATGGGCTAGTATGACCTTGTCGTCGGGTAGTTTAACCCTAAATTGGGTATTAGGCAAGGCTTCGATGACAGTGCCATCGATTTTTTGTATCTCGCTTTGAGGTGCCATAATGTGAGAGTAATTTTATCAGAAAATACAAATTTTGGCTAGTTAGAGGTTAATTTAACGGGTAAGAATAACTGGACCCTCTGGTGTTATAGCTATAGTGTCTTCGACTAATGCAGTAAGACTGCCGTCAAGAGACGAGATAGTCCAGTCATCTGATTCGATTTTGATTTGATAATCACCCATACTATACATGGGCTCAATGGCTATGGTTTGACCGGAGTACAGTGTTGAGTCGTGATGATTGGGGTCAACGAAGTTGGGTATATAGGGGTCTTCGTGCAGCTTAGTACCAATTCCATGACCGGTTAAGTCGCGAATAACGGAGTAGCCAGCCGCTTCAATGGTTGTTTGGACGGCTCTGGAGATATCAGAAACACGATTTCCAGGTATGGCTGCCTTAATGGCTGCATCGAGGGCTTTGTAGCCGACATTAATAAATGTTTGCAACTTAGGAGAGGAAGAGCCGGCCACCACTGTAATTGAGGTATCTGTATGGTAGCCTTTGTAGTAGAGACCTAAATCAATACTGACAAGGTCACCGTTTTTGAACGGCTGTTTTGTTGGGATCCCATGAACTAGACTGTCGTTAACATTGACACAAGTGGCGTGATGGTAGTTGGGGACCAGTTTAAATGATGGCTGTCCACCAGTTTGGCTGATTAGCTTGTTAGCGTGGCGTTCGATATCTAGAGGGGTAACCCCCGGTTTGACCATACTGCCAAGCTGGGTCTTGATTGAAGCAAGTAGTTGTCCTCCTTCTTGCATTAATTTAATTTTTTTCTGATTCATGGGTGAAATTTTAACATTATTTACTAGGTATAAGTTTTAGGGTGTTGGCGAAGATGGTGTCGATATCCGGCCGAGCATCTATGGTAACTAGCTTGTGTTGTTTTTGATAATAGTCAATGACGGGTTGAGTTTTTTGGTGGTAGATGCGCAGACGTTCACGATGAATTTGAGGAGTGTCGTCAGAGCGATTTTCTTCACGGGCGCGATTGGCGAGACGTTTAAGTGCAGTTGGGTCATCAAGTTGGTAGTAAATAACTGTATCAAGATGGATGTGATTTTGATTAAAAAACCAATCCATATGTTCGGCTTGGGACAGATCGCGTGGCGTACCGTCTAGGATAAAACCGTTAGGACTGGTGTTAATCTGTTTAAGAATGAGGTCAAGGACCGTGTCGAAAGGCACCAATTCTCCTTGATTCATGATTTGGGCAATTAACTTTCCTTTGGGTGTGTTTTGGACCACTTCCTGACGAAGAAGCTCTCCTGAAGAAATGTGATTGAGTTGAAAATGTTGGCTTAGTAGTTTGGCTTGGGTACCCTTACCTGACCCGGGTGGTCCGAGAAGAATGAGATTCATTAAAGAAATCGGTCGTAATTATGCATGACGAGTTGAGACTCAACCTTTTGGGATGTTTCTAAGATAACAGAAACAACAATCAAAAGACCGGTACCGCCGATAGCAAGAGTGCTGATACCAGTGACAGATTGAGCCAGATTGGGTAAAACGGCGATAAGCCCTAAGAAGGCGGCTCCGACTAGGGTGATGCGATTCAGAATATAGGTGAGATAGTTTACAGTAGGGGTTCCGGGTCTTACTCCAGGAATAAAGCCTCCATTCTTCTTGATTTGATCTGCGATTTTTTCGGGATTAAAGACAACGGCGGTATAAAAGAAAGTGAAACCAACAACCAGGGTAAAGTAAGTAAGAATATAGAGCCAGGAGTTGGGAGCGAGGTTAACGGTGAAGAAAGTGCCAAGACGCTGAAGTACAGGCTGGTTGGCACTGACGAGAAAGTTACCCAACATGGATGGCACAAGCATCAAGGAGACAGCAAAGATAATGGGAATAACTCCAGCTTGGTTTAGTCTGAGGGGAAGGTGAGTTAGTTGTCCTCCCGAGGTAGGCATGAGACGAGTACGCCGGGCGTATTGCACGGTAATTTGGCGTTGTGCCTGAGTGGTTTTAACAACAAAATAAATGACGACTAGTGACATTAGAGCAAAAACAAGAAGATTGGTGAGGTTTTGTGAACTAGCCACTGAGGCGGTTTGAAAAAGAGAGATGGGTAGACGTCCGGCAATGCCGGCAAAGATAATAATAGAAATACCGTTACCAAGGCCGTATTCGGTGAGTAACTCGCCTAGCCACATGAGAATGACAGTACCAGTAGTTAAGGTGATCATGATGCTAATAATCTGAAGCGGTGAGGAGATGAGAGCAATACCTTGGTTCTTAAGTAAGATAATAAGTCCGAAGCTTTGAATGATGGCAAGAGGTAGGGTGAGAAGACGAGTGTATTGGTTAATTCTTTGGCGCCCAAAATCACCTTCTTGACTTAAGGCTTCAAGCTGAGGAATGACCATGGTGAGCATTTGCAGCATAATGGAAGCGTTAATGTAAGGGTTAACACCTAGGGCCATGATGGAGAGATTAGCCAGAGTTCCTCCGGAGAAAACATCAAGCAGGGTGAGAAACGCTGAGGTAGAAAATAGCTGAGTTAAGGTATCGCGATCAATGCCGGGAACAGGAATATGAGCGAGAAAACGGAAAATTAGAAGAATGAGAAGAGTAATAAGCAGTTTGCGACGAAGGGTGGGAATGCGCCATAGGTTACGTAGGCTGGCTAGAAGTTGCATGCTACCTATTCTACTCGTCCGCCGGCCTTTTGAATAGCCTTGGCAGCAGTTTTTGAAGCGGGTACCTTAACAATTAGGGCTTTTTTGATCTGACCAGAGGCTAAGATCTTGGCACCTTGGTTAAGAAGCTGTTGGGAGGAAAGTCTTAGGGTGGTTGATAAAGATTTAAGATCAACAGTAGAGTTGGCTTTGAACGCGTTGAGTTCATCAAGAGTAATGGTGACTGGTTTAGGTTTGAGACTATTGAAACGCGATTTACCCTTGATGAATGGAGTACGGCGAATAAGGGGTAGCTGGCCGCCCTCAAACCAAATGGGCAGCTTATTTCGAGACTTTTGACCCTTTTGTCCACGTGAGGAGGTATGGCCGCCTTTTTGAGAACCATAACCGCGACCAAGACGCCGTTTTGGTTTGGATTTAACTGGTGGTAGTTGATTAAGAAGTGACATATTTACTTGGTAAGTGTTTGACGATGGGATGACTTAATAGACATGGTTTCTATGGCCCTGAGCGCACCCAGAGTGGCATAAACGTTGCTCATTTTATTGTTGTTGCCAAGAATTTTGCCGACAATATTTTTGACTCCAGCTGCTTCAACAACGGCTCGTACTGATCCTCCAGCGATGACACCAGTACCGGAAGGGGCGGGCTTAAGTAAGACCTTAGCTGCTCCAAATTTGTACTCTATGCGGTGAGGAATAGTGCCCTCGACAAGGGGAAGATTGACCATATCTCTTTTAGCAAGACGGGCTCCCTTTGAGACAGCAGCTTTAACGTCTGGAGCCTTACCAAGGCCAACGCCGACTTTGCCTTTGTGGTCGCCGACAATGACTAAGGCAGTAAAGCTGATACGATTGCCACCTTTTGTTTTCTTGGACACACGGCGAACTTGAAGAACTTTTTGATCGAATTCTTCAGTTGGTTTGTAATTGTCTTGTGTGTGTGTTGCCATGATTGTGTTATTTAAATTTTAAGGCCTGCGTCTCGAGCTGACTGGGCGAAGGCTTTAATGCGCCCATGATAACGATTACCACCTCTGTCAAAGATAGCCTGGTTGATGTCTTGTTTGAGAGCTAGTTTGGCGAACTCGGTTCCAAGTTGCTTGGCAAGATCTGTTTTAGTTAGATTTTTAGTTTTTTTAAGAGTAGATGTTGATAGGCCTAGAAGGGTAAGACGTTGATCGTCATTAATTAACTGGGCTTGTAGATGTTGACTACTGCGAGAAACGGAGAGACGAGGGCGAGAAGCAGTTCCGTGGATTTTGGATCTGACCCGAATGGCTCGTTTGGTTTTTTGATTAAGGTGGTGTTTGATAGTCATGTTTTTGTGAATAGTTTAGGTTTAGGCGGTTGCTTTGGCGGCTTTGCCGGCTTTGCGACGAACAACTTCACCAGAGTAACGAATACCTTTACCCTTGTAAGGTTCGGGGGGCCTGATGGCACGAATATTAGCGGCTAGTTGGCCGACTAACTGTTTATCAATGCCCTTGATAATGATTTTATTATTACCTTCAATTTCAAGATTGACTCCTGGTGTTGGCTCTACCTCTATAGGATGGGAATAGCCGACTGAAAGAGAAATTTTATCACCAGCTTTGGCGACCCTGTAACCAGTGCCAACTAACTCAAGCTCCTTGGTAAACCCTTGAGTGACGCCGGTAATTAAGTTGTTAACAAGAGCACGGGCGAGGCCATGAAGCGACCTGATTTCTGGAGTATTGGCTGAGCGGGTAAATGTAATCTGGTTGTCTTTACAGGTCGGCTTGATGGACTGGGGGATAACTTGGGAAAGTTGACCAAGAGGGCCTTTCACGGTAATAAGCTGCCCTTCAACGCTAACAGTGACTGAGTCGGGAATATGGATGGGTTGAGTACCTATGCGTGACATGGATGATTTACCAAATTTGACAAATAACTTCTCCGCCAATACCAAGCTTGCGAGCCTGGCGTCCAGTCATAAGACCTTTGGAGGTGGTAAGGATAACTAGTCCCTTGCCAGAAAGAGCGTGGGGAATTTTATCAGCGGAGGCGTAACGACGAACGCTTGGGGTAGAAACGCGAGAGATATGGGTAAGAAGTGGCTGCTTTTGGTGATAAAGTAACTCAATATCAAGAGTCTTGCTGGGTACCTGGCCGGTGACGGTGATGGTGCCGAGATAACCAGCCTGGGAGAGGATATTGGCGATAGTCTCCTTGATCTGGGAATGAGGAAGGGAGATACTACTCTTGTTAGCGAGATAGCCGTTTCTGATTTGAGTTAGAAAATTTGCGATGGGATCCATGTTATTTACTGTATTTGACAACGCCGGGTAATTCTCCTTTATGAGCTAGTTCACGGAAACAAAGTCTGCAGAGACCAAAAATACGGATGTATCCACGAGACCGTCCGCATATATGACAGCGATTGATGCCTCTGGTTGAGTGTTGACTCTCTTTGAGGCGTTTAGATTTGATGATTTTCGACGTTTTGGCCATTTTTTATGTTAATGATGACTAGTGATTATGCATTAGACTCCTCTTTTGCAAAAGGCATTCCTAGAGCAGTGAGAAGCTTAAGGGCAGATTGAGAGTCCCGGGCTGAGGTGCTGATGACAATTTCTAGCCCCTGAACACGTCCAATTTTATCATAATCAACCTCCGGAAAGACAATTTGCTCATTAAGACCCAGGGTATAGTTGCCGCGTGAATCAAAACTGGTAGGTTTTACTCCTTGGAAATCTTTGGTGCGAGGTAGGACGATGTTAACTAATTTCTGGAAGAAGTGATACATACGTTCTCCTCTGAGAGTGACATAAAGACCGATGGTATCTCCTTCTCTTAGATTGAAGGTGGCAATGGATTTTTTGGCGCGAGCAGTTTTTGGCTTTTGACCGGAAATAGCAGAAAGCCAGAGTATAGTTTTTTCCAGCAAATCTTTATCGTGGTGAAATTCAGAAGAGCTAGTGTTAATGGTTATTTTCGTTAGCCGAGGAATAGCTAGGGGATTATCCAGCTTCAGTTCTTTCTGGAGAGATGGAATGATATTTTGATTAAAAGTTTGTTTAAGAGTGTTCATAGTGTTTGATTTTGGTGATTATTTTTTGGTTTTCTTCGGGGTGGTTATTGTGAGAGGTTTGTGACACTTACTACAAAGGCGGACTTTGCTTGAACCGGTTCCAGAATAAGTTACCCTGGTAGGTTTGTGGCATTGAGGACAGATTAGTTGAAGTTTAGATACGTGTAGAGGTCGAGATAGTGTAACAACCCCTCCGGAGTCTTGATCGGATTGGTTTTTAAGATGTTTTTTATAGGTGTTGAGACCATCAACGAGAACCTTGTTCTCCTTTGGGTAGAGCCTGGTGACCTTTCCAGTACGACCTTTGTCGTCTCCAGAAAGGACTTTAATGGTATCGTTTTTGTGTAGTTTCATGATTTAGAGCACTTCGGGTGCTAAAGATGCAATTTTATTAAATCCATTATCCTTGACTTCACGAGCTATGGCACCAAAAACTCTGGTTCCAATAGGAGCTTTGGTGGTGGGATTTTCAATAATGACGGCTGCGTTGTCGTCAAAACGAATATAAGTTCCATCAGGACGGCCTGTTTCTTTTCGAGAGCGGACTATAACTGCCTTGACCATTTGGCCTTTTTTGACAGCAGAGTTTGGGTCGGCTTGAGTGACCGAGGCAGTGATGATGTCACCGACATGTCCAAAACGTCGTTTTGAACCTCCGTGAACAAGAATTAAGCGAAGTCGTTTGGCGCCGGTGTTGTCTGCTACTTTGAGAATGCTTCTTAGTTGAACCATGATTGTGATAGATTAGTTGATGATTTGAGATATCTGCCAATGTTTACGGCGACTAATAGGTCGTGATTCTTTAATTTGAACTTTATCTCCTTCTTTGGCGCCAAGCGGATCATGAGCAAGGAAGCGCTTAGTGAACTTGTAACGCTTAAGGTAAAGTGGGTGTTGGCGAAAGGTGACAACCTCAACAACAACAGTTTTGTCCATTTTGGCTGATTTGACGGTTCCGATGAAGGTTTTCATGATTATTTTTTAGCTTGTTTGGTTAATTGATGGATTTGATAGACAAGTTGTGCCTTTTTTCTTTTAAGTGGTTTGTGAGCATTGGTATTAGACTGGACACCGGCTTTAATGTCAAGCCTGGTAGCCTGTAACTCTTGATTTATTTTAGTTAACTCTTTGTTGAGTTCGGTGATATTGGCACTGGTATTTGGTTTTGTTTTTGAGGTAGCCATGATTAACGAGCGATAATTTTGGTTTTAATAGGTAGTTTGTTAGCGGCACTTTTGAGAGCTTTGTTAGCAGTAGCTTCATCCACTCCGGCTAGTTCAAAAAGGACTCGGCCTGGAGTAATAACGGCGACGTACTGGCTAATGTCACCTTTTCCGCTACCCATACGCGATCCGGCAGGGCGATCTGTGATGGGTTTGTGAGGAAAGATGCGAATAAACGTTTTACCTGCGCGTTTGGTATGGTGAGAGATGGCTCGTCTGGCAGCTTCAATTTGACGGGCAGTAATCCAAGCACGGTCGAGAGCTTTGAGACCAAATTCCCCATAAGCGACATAGTTACCTCGTTGTGAGAACCCTTTCATGGTTCCTCTGAATTCTTTGCGGTATTTACGTTTTCTTGGTTGTAGCATGTTACTTGATTTGGCTTATTGATTACTTTTAGGCTATTAGCTTTATTTGGTGTGTTTTTCGCCTTTGTAGATCCAAACCTTGATACCAACGTATCCGGATCGGGTAAGAGCGGGAACGTGGGCGAAATCAATGTCAGCACGTAGAGTGGAGGTAGGTATCTTGCCGGAGGTGTATTTTTCCTGCCGGCCAATATCTGCGCCACCAATACGGCCTGAGAAGACGATTTTAATCCCCTTAGCACCAGCGTTCATAACTTTTTCTATGGCTTGGTCTTTGGCACGTCGATGAGGATAGCGTCGTTCGAGCTGATAGGCAATTTGGCTGGCAATAAGCTTAGCTGAGAGATCTGGTTGGGCAATCTCCATTGGATGAAGGTTGACGTTGGTGTGAACGCGACCTTTAGGGTTGACTAGCTTAATAAGGTCTTTTTTTAATTCTTCAATGTTGGCACCGCCGCGTCCGATGACGACACCAGGTCGCGATACGTATACATAGACGTCGATAGAGTTGATGGAGCGTCGAATATCTACTTGAGAAAGACCGGCTAGTTTAAGCTTTTCATCAAGAAAGCGACGAATTTGGTGGTCTTGAGCGACAAGATCAGCGTAGGTGTGCTTATTGGCATACCAAATGGATTTCCAGTCGTATAGAATGCCGGTTCTGAATCCTTGTGGATTAATTTTTTGTCCCATGGTTATTTATTTTTGATTACTTGTTGATTGCTTAAGAGTTTTTTTAGATGATGGCCTGGTGGTCGTTTTTTTCTTAAGGGTTTTTTTGGATGTGTCAGATAATTTAGAGTCTAATTTTTTAGATGTTTTAGATGTTTCTGGGTTGGTAATTGAAGCTTTCTTTGATGAGGAGGTGTTTGGTGTCGAGGCAGAGGCATTTTCAAGCTTGATGGTGACGTGAGAGCGGCGTCGAGTATAGGGCTTACCACGTCCACGTGCTCCGGCGTGCCAGCGTTTGAGAGTCCAACCCTGGTTAACAACAATCTCTTTTATTTTAAGTGAGTCAGGATTGATTTTGTGATTATTGGTAGCATTAGCAATGGCCTGTTTAATTACTTTGCTTAGAGGTTTAGCAGCTGAGTAGTTTAAATATTTAAGCTGATTAACTGCTTCTTGGGGCTTGAGATTTTTGACAGCAGTAGCCATCATCCTCATTTTACGAGGAGTGACAGAGATTTGTCGTTGGGTAGCTGTAATAATCATCTTAGCTTGTAAATATGTTTTTTTAAGTTTTACTGATAACTCGTTTGGTCATCTTACCGTGTCCATGGAAAGTCCGAGTGGGTGAGAATTCACCGAGCCGGTGACCTACCATGGCTTCGGTCACGAAGACTTCGTGAAAGATCTTGCCATTGTGAACTAAAAAGGTGTGACCAACAAATTCTGGCGGAATTTGACTGTCTCGGGCCCAGGTTTTTATCGATTCTTTTTTAGCAGATTGTTTTTGAGCGCTAACTTTTTTGAGCAGCTTCTCGTCAACATATGGTCCTTTTTTATTACTACGGCTCATGATTGTTTTAGTTATTTTTTAGACCGACGGTCTTTAATAATATCCTTTGTTGAGTATTTTTTAACTTTACGGGTTTTTTTACCTAGTGTTCGCTTGCCCCAAGGACTCTTGGGTGAGTTCATACCAATACCAGAGCGACCTTCTCCTCCACCATGTGGGTGTGCGCCTGGATGCATGGCAACACCACGGACTGAAGGGCGCCAACCCATGAGGCGGCGTCGACCAGCTTTACCGAGTTTTCGGTTTTTGTGGTCTGGATTACTTACCTGACCAATGGTGGCCATGGAAATGGCGGGGAAACGGCGGGTTTCACCTGAAGGAAGCTTGATGCTGACAAATCGGTCTTCTTTGTCTTGAATATAGGCAGCGGCTCCAGCTGAACGGATAATCTGGCCTCCTTTTCCAGGGGTTAGTTCGAGGTTGTGAATTGGGGTGCCAACCGGGATTTTATTTAGAGGTAATGTGTTACCCGGTTCAATTTCGGCATTTTCCTTGCTCGAAATAACGGTTTGACCTATCTTTAATCCGTCAGGGGCAATAATGTAGCGTTTGTCGCCATTTTGGTAATGTAGAAGGGCAATATTGGCCGAACGATTGGGATCATACTCAATCGTATTTACTTTAGCGGGTATCTCGAAGGCGTCTCGCTTAAAATCTATGAGACGCAAAAAGCGTTTTTGACGACCGCCTCGGTGTCGGATAGTAATTTTACCAGAATTATTGCGTCCAGCATAGTTTTTGTTGATCCGACGGAGTTTTTTGATAAGTTTTGTCTTGGAAAGTTTTTGCTTAGAGCGAGTGCGGTGACGAACTCCTGGGGTGGTGGGTTTGTAGTATTCTGAGGCCATATTATTTTGTTTCGAAGTATTTAATAGATTGCTTGGGTTTTAGCTCAACAATAGCCTTTTTGTAGGATCGAGACTGGCGGTAGTGGCCAGTTCTAGCGGAACGAAAACGGCGTGGCTTATAAAGTGAGGTTTTGACACCAACCACATTGACCTTGAACAGAGACTCTACTTCTGATTTAATTTGGCCTTTTGTGGCTTGTGGGTCAACTAAGAAAGTGTAACGGTTGAGGGCCGTTTCTTTTAGAGTTTTTTCAGTGATAAGTGGTTTTTTGATTATCATGTAAATAGAGTTTATTTAGTAGATGGTGATTTAGAGGTTTTTGATGATTTGTTTTTGGCGGACGATATATTTGAGGATGCTGATGTGGCGAGTGGCTTTTTATCATGAGTCAGCCACAGAGTAAGAGGATCTAGAGCTTCCTGATCGAGGATGAGGTGATGGGTGCTGGTTATCTGGTGGATATTGGTATGGTTAAAACGAGTAATGTGAAGATTGTTTATGTTGTTAGCGGCTTGGAGAAGATTGGGGTAGGGTTTGTTGATGAGAATTAGAGTCTTAGTAGTTGGATCAGGAAGGATTTGGGATAGAAGACTGTGGAGATCCTTGGTTTTGGGCGAAAGCTTTTCTAGATCGGCAACAAGGGAGACTGCTTGATTCTGAGCTAGATGGGTAAGGGCACTAATAAGGCTTTGGCGACGCATTTTAGTGTTGAGCTTCTTGCGAGCTGGCTTGGCTGATTTGGGGCCGTGAGCAACACCTCCACCAACAAAAATGGGAGCTGATTTGGCGCCGTGACGAGCATTCCCAGTACCCTTTTGACGATAGACTTTGGCGGTGGTTAACGAAACATCGCCTCTGGTCTGGACTACAGAGTTGTGCTGTGATTGATTAGAACGAAAGACGTGAACCGCCTGAGCGATGAGCTGGTGATTTATTTTGGCGGCAAAAACTGCTTTAGGAAGGGTGATGGGTTTGGCAGCTTTTTTGCCAGTATGGTTGTATAGATTTGCTGATGACATGATTATTCTTTAGGTTGATTGGTATCTTTTCCTTTGCGGGTGACGGTTAGCTTAAGAAGTTGTTTTTTTGCTCCAGGAACTGGCCCAGAAACAGATAACTGGTTTTTATCAAGGTCAACTGCGAGAACAGTTAGGTTTTTGGTGACAGCGGTACTGGCACCGAGGTGTCCGGGCATTTTTTTACCAGGTAGAACGCGACCGGGAGTGGTACCACGACCAATAGAGCCAGGAGCGCGGCTCCTGTCCGATTGTCCATGGGTCTTGGGGCCACCAGCAAAGCCAAAACGCTTCATGACCCCCGCAAACCCCTTACCAATAGAGATGCCAGTCACAGAGACGGTGTCTCCAGGGGCAATAATTTTATCAATGGGAAGACTCTCCCCTACTTTAAGCTGGGGTTCCTGGTCTAGTCTGATCTCACGAAACCATTTTGGCTGTTTGGTTAGCTTGGCTTTTTTAAGATGAGTTAAGAGTGACTTTTGGGGAGATTTGTTCTTTTGGTCTATCGACAGCTGGAGCGAGTAATATCCATCCTTGTCGACTGTTTTTATTTGCGAGACTACTTGAGTAGGAAGCTTAAGAATGGTCACAGGAACTCTCTTACCGTCAATGAAGGCTTGAGTCATATGAGATTTGATGGTGTAGATTTCGGTAATCATGACTATGTAATATAGTTTAAGATTGCTTAAATATTTGTATATTTAAATATATTTTGTTTAACAAAAAACCCCGCTATACGGGGTTAATTTTCGTATAGCTATGGCCAGCTTTTATGACTGATGTCGTGATATGGTTTTTGATAGGCAGTTGTTTTTGACCATCAAGGTTACATCTTGATCTCGATACCAACGCCGGCCGGCAGTTCGAGATGCATTAAAGAATCTATCGTCTTATTAGTAGGTGAGACGATATCAATGAGTCGCTTGTGAGTGAGGATGGCGAAGTGCTCACGAGCATTTTTGTCGGTGTGCGGACTAGTGTTGACGGTAATACCTTTTTTACGGGTCGGTAAAGGGACAGGACCAACTACTTGAGCCCCGGTGGCGAGAGCCGTCTGGATGATTTTGACGGCCGCTTCATCTATGACACGATGGTCAAAAGATTTTAAACGGACACGAATGCGAGTTTTGTCGGCCACTTTATGATTTAGACTTAAGAGCGATCGTGATGATCGCTCTTTAAGTGTTTGTTAATATTTGTTTACTTAATGATCTTGGTGATGACACCAGCACCAACGGTTTTTCCTCCCTCGCGGATGGCAAACCTTAAGCCCTCTTCCATAGCAACGGGGGTGATGAGCTTGACGGTCATCTTGGTACTGTCTCCTGGCATGACCATCTCAACACCTTCGGGAAGGGTAAGCTCTCCAGTAACATCGGTGGTGCGGACATAGAATTGAGGTTTATAGCCAGTGAATAGGGGTGTGTGACGACCGCCTTCTTCTTTGCTTAGGATAATAGCTTCAGCCTCAAATTCGGCGTGAGGGGTAACAGATCCTGGTTTGGCAAGAACTTGGCCTCGCTCAATGTCGTCTTTTTCAACACCGCGAAGAAGAACGCCGGCGTTGTCTCCAGCCTGACCGGATTCAAGTTGTTTATGGAACATTTCAATTCCGGTAACGACTGTTTTCTTAGTATCTTTGATACCAATGATCTCGATTTCGTCGCCAATTTTGATTTGACCACGCTCAATACGACCGGTAACAACAGTGCCACGACCTTTGATGGAGAAAACGTCCTCAACAGGCATTAAGAAAGGCTTGTCTAGTTCACGTTCAGGGGTGGGGATCCAGGTGTCAACAGCTTCCATAAGTTTGTTAATACCTGCTTGAGCTTCTGCGTCGCCTTCTAAAGCCTTGAGGGCGGAGACTCTAACTACAGGAGTGTCCTCTTCATATTCATATTTGGCGAGAAGTTCTTTGATTTCCATTTCGACCAGATCAAGAAGTTCTGGGTCAGAAACTGCGTCAACTTTGTTTAAAGCAACGACCAACTTGGGAACATTAACTTGCTTGGCCAAAAGAAGGTGCTCTTTGGTTTGAGGCATAGGACCATCAGTGGCAGCAATAACGAGAATGGCTCCGTCCATTTGAGCAGCTCCAGTAATCATGTTCTTGATATAGTCAGCGTGACCAGGAGCGTCAATGTGAGCATAATGGCGATTCTTGGTTTCATACTCAACGTGGGAAATGTTGATAGTAACACCACGCTGTTTTTCTTCAGGTGAGTTGTCAATTTGGTCGAAGGCCATAGCTTGAGCCAGACCATCTTTTGAAAGTGTTTGGGTAATAGCGGCGGTAAGGGTGGTTTTACCATGGTCGACATGACCAATGGTGCCAATGTTAACGTGAGGTTTGCTTCGATCAAATGTAGCCATTTTGATTTGGAGTAGTTAGTAGTTAGAAGTACTAAATTTTTTTCTTCTTCTGCTAACTAGTTAGTTTAATTACTTAATTGCTAATTTAGCTTTTGCAACTGTGTATTTTATCATTTTTCTGTGGATTCGCCAACGGGACGTTTAATTAAAGTTTGGGCGATATTATCTGGCACAATTTCGTAGGTGTGAGGCTCCATGTAGTAGTTAGCTCGTCCTTGTGACATGGAACGAATGTCGGTGGCGTAACGACCAAGCTCAGAGAGTGGAACTAATGAGGTTATGACTCTAGCATTGCCACGTTGATCGTTACCAAGAATTTGAGCACGCCTGGAGGATAGATCACCAATGATGTCACCCATGAACTCTTCAGGGGTGGTTACTTCGACTTTCATAATAGGCTCGAGTAATACAGGACTGGCTTTCTTGACTGCGTCTTGGAGAGCCATTGATCCAGCTATCTTGAAAGCTACTTCGGATGAGTCTACTTCATGATATGAACCATCGTAGAGTTCGACCTCGACATCGGTGAGAGGATAACCGGCAATAACGCCGTTGTCCTGTGCTTCTGCGACACCTTTTTCGACCGGGGAAATAAATTCTCTTGGAATGGCACCACCGACAATTTTGTTGAGGAATTTACGACCCTCACTCCGAGGAAGAGGACGGATGCGAATCAGGCAGTGACCATATTGCCCACGGCCACCTGATTGACGGATGTACTTGCCTTCACCCTCCGATTCTTTGGTAATGGTTTCTTTGTATGCAACTTGAGGCTGTCCGGTGTTTGCATCGACTTTGAATTCTCTTTTGAGACGGTCAACAATAATCTCCAGATGCAGCTCACCCATACCACGGATCAGGGTTTGTCCAGTGGTTGGATCAGTTCTAATTTGAAAAGTTGGGTCTTCGTCAGAAAGGCGAGAAAGAGCTAAGCCCAATTTTTCTTGGTCGGCTTTGGTTTTAGGTTCGATGGCAAGTGATATGACTGGTTCTGGGAAAGAGATTGACTCAAGAACTAGGACAGAGTTTTCATCACATAGGGTGTCACCAGTGCCCGTGGCTTTAAGGCCGACGGCGGCGACAATTTCACCAGCCTTAGCTTCACTGATCTCCTCTCGAGTGTTGGCGTGCATTAAAAGAAGACGTCCAATACGTTCTTTTTCTTTCTTGGTTGAGTTATATATGTATGAACCTGACTTAATAGTCCCGGAGTAGACACGAATATAGGTGAGGCGTCCAACGTGGGGATCAGCCTGAATCTTGAAAGCTAAGGCAGTAACAGAGGCGTCTGGGTCTGGCTTTCTAACTATCTGTTGAGATTCATCGTTTGGGTTAATTCCAGTGACAGGAGGTACGTCGAATGGGCTGGGGAGGAAATCTACGACTGCATCAAGAAGAGGTTGAACACCTTTGTTTCTCAAGGATGATCCGGGGTAAACGGGTACGATCTGGTTGGCAATGGTGGCTTGACGTAGAGCTTTCTTCAGGTCTTCAATGGATGGTTCTTTGCCTTCTAGATATTGTTCAAGAAGTGAGTCATTAAGCTCACAAATTTGTTCAATTAAAGCAGCTCTATGAGCCTCAACCTCTGCTTTCATGTCTTCAGGTATGTTGTCGGAGACGGTGTAACTGGCGCCTGTTTCATCACTTTCCCAAATTAAAGATTGGCGTTCAAGAAGTAGGATGACACCTTTAAACTGATTCTCGGCTCCGATGGGGAGAGCCATGATGGCAGTTTTACTGCCTAGTTTTTCGTGAACATCCTTGATAGTGGCATGAAAATCAGCGCCTAACACGTCCATTTTGTTAACGAAGGCCACTCGAGGAACGTGATATTTGTCAGCTTGGCGCCAGACAGTCTCTGTTTGAGATTGAACTCCTGAACCGGCATCGAGAATGACGACACCTCCATCAAGAACTCTTAGAGAGCGTTCGACTTCGGCAGTAAAATCGACGTGGCCGGGGGTATCGATAATATTGATGCGGGTCTTGTTTTTATTAAGTGCTTTATCAAGGGCAGCAGTCCAAAAAGTGGTGGTGGCAGCTGACATGATGGTAATACCCCGCTCTTTTTCTTGCTCCATCCAGTCCATTTGAGTATCACCCTCGTCGATGTTGCCAATTTTGTAGGACTTACCGGTATAGAAAAGGATTCGCTCAGTAGTGGTAGTTTTTCCAGCGTCAATATGGGCAATAATACCGATATTACGAATATTATTAAGATCAAGAGTTTGGTCTTGTTTGGTAGCCATCTTTAGGTTTTTTTATGTAAATTAGGACAAATAAAAGCTGCCGGATAGGCAGCAAGCCTTAACTGGGGGTTAATTTTAACATATTCTATGCTGGGTGGTAAATGCTTGATAGTTATGGGGTGGTATAATTTAGGTATCGTTGGTTTACTTTGAAAAGGAGTTTGTGATGACTCAAAAGCAGAGTGATCAGAAACCTGATCCGATTGGTGTGATCGTCCGGACCATGCAGGCTGTGGTGAGAGCCAATCCGGACCGCTGGTCAGAAGAGATGAGGCTTAACTTTGGCCAAAAGCCGGAGGAAAAAGACGACAGGAAGTAAATGAAGGGAGAAAGGCTAACGGCCGGTTATATGAAGATGACTGGCCGTTTTTTTATTGAGCGTCAGAATAGCGTTGATAAAACGAGACGTTAAACGTTGGGAAAAGTATAAAACGATGGGATTTGGATTACCATCTAAAGTGGGCAAAGGCCTTGTTAGCTTCGGCCATTTTGTGGGTGTCTAGTTTTTTCTTGATGGCAGAACCTTCGTTGTTAAGGGCATCAAGAATTTCGGCGGCAAGCTTGTCTGCATAGGTGTGGTAGGTGGAGTTGGACCTTTGCCTGGCAGCATTAACTAACCAGCGAATAGCTAGGGTTTCTTTGCGATCACCTTTAACCGGAGTGGGGACTTGGTAAGCGGCACCACCGATTCGGCGAGTCCTAACTTCGAGCTGGGGCTTGATGTTTTCAAGAGCGTTGCGAAAAGTTTCAAGAGCGTCCTTTTTAGTTTTTGACTGGACGATTTCCAGAGCTTTGTAAACTTGGGTGGAGGCGACAGTTTTTCTGCCGTCTAGCATACTTCGATTGATAAGCTTGGCTATCAGGCGGTTATTGTAGACGGGGTCAGGGGCGATGGTACGTTTTAGGTTCTTATTTGTTCTCATATGTTATTCTGCTGAGGCTGTTTGACTGTTTGATCCAGCGCGACGAGCGCCGTATTTGCTGCGAGCTTTTTTACGACCTTCAACGCCGGCGCAATCATAGACACCACGAACAATATGGTACTTAACACCAGGTAAGTCTTTGACACGACCTCCACGAACAAGGACGATTGAGTGCTCGGCAAGATTGTGGCCCTCTCCGGGAATGTAGGCGGTTACTTCTTGACGGTTACTTAAGCGGACACGGGCTACTTTACGGAGAGCTGAGTTAGGTTTTTTGGGGGTCATGGTTTTGACCTGAATACAGACACCTCTTTTTTGAGGGTTGGTAGTTTTGACCTGACGTCTCTTGGCCGCGTTATATGAGCGTCTAAGTGCAGCTGCTTTAACTTTGTTGGCCTTTTGCTTTCTAGGTCGGCGGATAAGTTGATTAATGGTTGGCATAGGGGCAAATTTTATCAGGTTATTGGTTAACGAGCAAACCGTCTTTAATTTCGGCACGTTCGGCATTGGTGGGAATAAGACGACCAATGATAACGTTTTCTTTCATACCGAGGAGTGGATCAGTGTCCCCTTCGATAGCGGCACGAGTAAGAACCTTGGTTGTGTCTTGGAAGGAAGCGGATGATAGCCATGATTCGGTGTAAAGGGAGGATTGAATTAGACCTAAGATTAGAACACCTGCTGTGGCTGGCTGGCCACCTTCGGCGATGACACTTTCATTGATAGCGTCAAAGCGACCTCGGCTAACAACCTGTCCGGGCAGTAGATCCGTATCACCTGGGGTTTCGATTTTAACCTTGTCCGACATTTTCTTGACAATAACCTCAAAGTGTTTGTCCTTGATAGGAATACCTTGAGATTCATAGACTCGCTGAGCTTCATTAACGAGATATTCTTGAGCGGCACGGAGACCTTTAACCTTAAGAACTTGTTTAACGTCTAGGTTGCCTGAGGCGAGTGGGTGACCGGCTGGCACGAGCTGACCATCTTCAATATTAAGAACTGAGGTGAGGGGTACAAGATACTCGCGGCGTTGATCCTTACCACCAATGGTAGGAGTAATAGTAATACGGTAGCCAGAGTCAGTCTCAAGAATTTTGGCTTTACCAGCAACTTCGGCAATGGGTGAGAGGTTTTTAGGTGTTCTGACCTCGAGAAGTTCGGTAACACGGGGTAAACCTTGGGTCACGTCTAGACCGACCGAGCCAGAGGTGTGTTTGGTTCTCATGGTAAGTTGAGTGCCAGGTTCGCCGATGGATTGAGCAGCTAGAATTCCAACAGGATCACCAATTTGAGTGATTTCAAGATTGGCAAAGTTTAGACCATAGCAATGAACACAGACACCGAAACGTGATTCGCAGGTTAGAGGAGAGCGAACTTCAACTTCGGTTATATTTGCTTCAATAATTTGTTTGACTGCTTCATCATCAATAATTTGATTGGCGGAGAGGATTTGTTTCTTGGTTTTGGGGTGAAGGATTTTCTTTAAAGTGAAGCGGCCTACAAGTCGATCGGCAAATTTATCACCACGTGGCCCTTGTGTAGAGATGGTGATTCCATCTTTGGTGCCACAGTCTTGTTCTCTAATAATGGCGTCGTGAGAGGCGTCGACGAGTCGGCGAGTAAGATAACCAGCGTCGGCTGTTTTAAGAGCGGTGTCGATAAGGCCTTTTCTAGAACCTCTGATGGAGTTGACATATTCAAAGATAGAAAGACCCTCGCGATAATTACCTTTGATAGGTAATTCGACAATATTACCTAAGGGGTCAGTAACTAAGCCGCGCATGGCGGAAAGTTGTTTGATAGTGTCTCTGGTAATACGTCCCATTCCGGTCTCAATGATGAGACGAATAGGATTGCCAGGTCGGAAGGTTTCCCAGGTGAGGTCAGAGAGCTCATCGGTGATGCGCATCCAGACTTCATTGCTGAGACGACGTCGTTCCTGGTCGGTGATTAGTCCCTGAGCATAGTTTTGTTCAACCTGGGCAACTTGTTGATTACCTTGCTGAATAACGGCTTGTTTCTTCTGATATAGTTCGTTATCGGAGATGGCGAATGAGAGACCTGAGATGGTGCCTGCCTCGAAGCCTATATCTTTGATGTCATCAATTAGCTTGACAACTCGATCGGATCCAAGTTCTTTAATTGACCTGGCAAAGAGTGATTTAATAGTAGAGCTAGTGATAGTTTCATTGATGTATCCGAACTCTTGAGGTACCACCTCATTGAAAATAATTCGACCAGGGGTGGTAATAATTACTTTGCCATTGAGACGCAATTGAACAGGTTGGCGGAGATGAAGAAGTCCGATATTGTAGGCAAGCAAGACTTCTTTGGGGTCAGCATAGATGGTGTCTTGATTGGCTTCTTGGTTTTCCTCGATAGAAGTGAGGTAATAAACACCAATGGCCATCTCTTTTTTGGCAGGGATAGCAACAGGTTTACCAACGGAAGGTTTGAGTAGATTGTGTTGTGGAAGCATTTGGTTTCTGGCTTCTTCTTGGGCTTTTTTAGTTAGAGGTACGTGAACAGCCATTTGGTCGCCATCAAAGTCAGCGTTAAAACCGTCGGTAACCGCGGGATGAAGGCGAATAGCAGAGCCTTCAATAAGGACCGGATTAAAGGCGAGAATGGAAAGCTTGTGGAGAGTTGGAGCACGGTTTAGTAACACAGGATGATTTTTGGTGATTTCCTCCAAGATGTCATAGACCTCAGGAATGCGGTGTTCGATTAAGTTTTTAGCAGATTTAACATTGGGAGCTAGACCTTTGGCGATAAGCTCTCTCATAACAAAGGGCTTGAACATTTCAAGAGCCATGTCTTTGGGAATACCGCACTGATTCAAACTAAGTTCTGGGCCAACGACAATGACTGAGCGGCCGGAGTAATCAACACGTTTACCGAGCAAGTTTTGGCGAAAACGACCTTGTTTACCCTTTAACATTTCTGAAAGAGATTTAAGTGGTTTGGTGCGACGAGTACGACGAGAGGCGAGCGATTGAGGGGAATCAATTAAGGCATCAACAGCTTCCTGAAGCATTCTTTTTTCATTTCGTAATATGATTTCGGGGGCACCTAGACTTAAAAGGTGTTTTAGACGATTGTTACGATTAATGACCCTGCGATATAGGTCGTTAAGGTCGGAGGTGGCAAAGCGTCCACCTGAAAGCTGAACCATGGGACGGAGGTCTGGAGGAATAACGGGTAGTTGGCGGAAAATCATCCACTCGGGACTAACAGAAGCATTGATCAGACCCATGACCACCTTAAGTCGTTTGGTTGCTTTTAGTTTTTTACCGACAGACCCATCCTTGATGATGGTTTTAAGTTTATTAGCAAGTTCTTCAAGGTTAACTTTTTTGACAGCTTCAAGTAAGGCTTCGGCGCCCATACCAACAGTAAGGAAGGACGCGGCATCGTAATCGACAAGTTTGAGATATTCGTCTTCGGTTAAGACGGAGTTGGTTTCGATTTGTTTGACAAGACTTTCTATGGTGTCGTAGATATTATCAGTGACGGTTTGTTCGGCGACCATCTGTTCGCGAGTGGCGGCAATTTTCTTTTTAGTCTCGAGCTTGGCAGATTCGGTCTTGAGGTTTTTTTCGTCTTTGTTGGAGATAGAGCGACGAAGAGTTTCCACTTGAGTTTTACCCTCTGACTTAATGGTCTCAATTTGTTGATCAGCATCAGATTTAATTTGGTCTTTTTGAGCTTGACGAGCATCTTCAAGTTTTTTAAGAGCATTCTGCTTTTCATCTTTGTCCACATTTAGAACAAGATATCGTGAGAAATAAACAACGCTGGCTAGTTTTTTGGGTGAGATATTAAGAAGGAGGGAAAGGGTAGACGGGGTGCCTTTGAAATACCAGACATGGGCAACTGGAGCAGCTAAGGAAATGTGACCCATTCTTTCGCGACGAACACGAGAGAGAGTAACTTCTACTCCACATTTATCGCAGACTATGCCACGATAACGAATGCGTTTATATTTGCCACAATAACACTCCCAGTCTTTAGTTGGTCCAAAGATGCGCTCACAAAACAGACCGTCTTTTTCAGGTTTGAGGGTGCGGTAATTAATGGTTTCAGGTTTGGTGACTTCACCGTGTGACCAGGACTTGATTTCCTCTGGAGAGGCAAGTTTAATTTGAAGTCCTTGAAAGTCCATTAGATTTTTTAGATTGTTGGTCATGTTTTTAGTGTTTTGGTAATAACTATTGTTGATTTTCTTGAGTAGGAGGTTCTTCTACTGGTGCTTGATCATCTGATTTAGTTGGTTGATCAGATTGGTCATTGGAATCATCGGACTGATCTTCCGGAGTGGCATTGGCGGAGACATGGCTGGGGACTGATTCAGAGTCAGAAATAGTTTCTTCTTGAGTTTTGTCGGAAATATCTGAGTCGTCCTGGGAAGGTCTGGTAATTGGATTAGTGGGGATAATGCTTAGTCCTAAGCTGTTTAGTTCTTTAACAAGAACCTTAAAGGATTCGGGCAAAGTAGCTTCAGGGATGTCAGTACCCTTTACAATTGCCTCAAAAGCACGGGAGCGACCGACTACGTCGTCGGACTTGATGGTGAGCATTTCTTGAAGAGTGTGAGCAGCTTTGTGTGCTTCAAGTGCCCAGACTTCCATTTCTCCCAGACGTTGGCCACCCATCTGAGCTTTACCTCCGAGAGGCTGTTGGGTAACTAGAGAGTAAGGTCCGGTAGAGCGGGCGTGGGTCTTATCCTCAACCATGTGAACGAGTTTAAGGATGTAGCCAATGCCAACAGCGGTATCCTCTTCAAAAGGAAGACCGGTGCGACCATCGGTAAGCCTGATTTTGCCGTCAACAGGAAGGCCTGCCTGGCTCATGAGAGAAATTATTTTGTCTTCGGGAATCTTCTCAAAGACGGGGACGGCGATATTCTGGTTGAGTTTGTCTGCTGCCCAACCAAGTTGAGCTTCCATGAGTTGTCCTAAGTTCATGCGAGCAAGAACTGAGAGGAAGGAGATGATGATATCGACTGGTGTACCGTCGGGAAGGGTAGGCATATCGGCGACTGGAACAACCTTGCTGATGACTCCTTTGTTACCGTGACGGCCAGCAACCTTGTCACCAACAGTGATTTTTCTTAGTTGAGCGACCTTAACTTTGATTTGTTTGATAACGCCAGGGTCGAGCTCATCTCCGGTATCACGATCAAGAATTTGAACGTCGATGACGGTGCCAGATTCTCCGTGGGGCATCTTTAGGGAAGTGTCACGAACTTCTCGTGCTTTTTCTCCAAAAATGGCGCGTAAAAGACGCTCCTCTGCGGTAAGCTCAGTTTCGCCCTTGGGAGCAATTTTGCCAACGAGAATATCATTAGGCCCAACATTGCTGCCTATAGCAACAATGCCATCTTCGGTTAAGTTTTTTAGGTCTTGTTCAGATACATTGGGGATATCGCGAGTTAGTTCCTCAGGACCAAGCTTAGTTTCCATGACCTGAGCTTCGTATTCATTAATATGGACTGAGGAAAGCAAGTCTTCTTTAATGAGCCTGTCGGAAACCACAATGGCGTCTTCGTAGCCTAGTCCTTCAAAGTTAGCATATGCAATGACAAGGTTTTGAC